>JBGTBE010000001.1:0-60911 GCA_041749535.1 Cryomorpha sp.
CCGATGGACATTACCCTCATCAAGGGTAGTTTCATCAATAAATTGCTGGCATCCAACAAAACGGCCAAAATTGTAGTCACCGATGCCGCAACCAATGCACAAATAGAGGTGCATTATACTGATCCTACTTCTGGGGATTACCTGTTGAGTTTTCCGAAATCGGGCAGATACAAGCTAAGTGTGGAAGTAAAGGATAGTGAAATGGTGCACAGCGGCATAATAGACATACCACGTGGCAGCGGACTAAGCGCCTACCTGCAGGAAATGGAGTTGGTTATTAATGGAGGTGTGGAAAAACTCATTATCAATAATTTATTCGATAAACAATACGAAGGGGACATCTCAGCGCTGGCGCAAAATCTGCTGAGGCAAAAGGCAGCCCTGGATGTGAATTTTCACGATAGGGCCACCACACCTGCTCTATCAGCCTTAACTGCCGGTGATACAAAACTCGCATACAACAACGCTGGATTTCCAGCAGGTATGAGCAATGAAAAAGTGTTGAATGAAGCCGAAAAAAGGGCTGAATTGTCTCAGAATCAATCTCAGCTCATTGAAGAATTGGTGAATGAGGTGGAGGTTGCAAACCAGCAAGCTTGGGCAACAGCCGAGCAGCAAACGAATGAAGCCGAAGCAATTTACGAGCGAGCCAAATTGGCTACTGGCGATGAGCAAGGTAAACTGATGTTTGAAGCTGCGATGGCGGCTATCACTGCCAGAGAAGCCATTACAGAAGCTGATGATACCCGGATGCTCATTGAGAAGTTGAAGAGCAAGCAAACTGAGAGAGAACAGCTGCATCAGTTGTCATTGAGTCAGGTGGACTCACTGCGCAAAGCCTTGGATACCGATAACTATGATGCAGTGCTTGCAGCCATGCAGCGCGAAAAGAAAATTGTAGAATCTCAAGATAGAATTGCCGACAGGTTTGATCCTGTAGAAGAAATAAGAAAAGAAGGGTTGACGGCACAGGAAGATGCAGGCAAAATGTTGCAAAGAGCGACTTCAATGCGCAATGATGCCGATATTCTCAGAAAAGAACTGGTTACCAAGCAGGGACAGCGCAAGACTGCCAAGGGAAAACAAGCTGAAGCACTTGATGCGGAGATTTCGCGTATGCAGGAAGATGTGACATCCCTGAATGCCACAGCAGAAAAAATTTATGGGGAGGCAGCGAAATTGCAGGATGCAGCCCGCAGCGAGACACAGCAATACGAAATTCTTGCGCGCATTGCTGAAGAGAATGTAGGCAGTTCAGCAACAGTTTCTACAGAAGGAAGAAACAACACCAAGGTTGCGCAAAGCGCAGCGCTACTCTCTAAGAGTCTCGATAATGTAGTACCAGATAAAGAAGCCATTGCAGATTACCTGAAGAAGAATCCCAATGAATTTGCTGCCTTAGGCGCCACAGCAGAAGGCAAGGCCTTTGCAAAAATATACTTGGATGATGCGCAACTACAGGCCAATTTGATGGATCAGACGTCGGACAATGAATTGGCAAATGCTGACAATGATTCTCAAGGTGATGGAAAAAATGACTTGGGTGCAGTAAAATCCGTAGACAGCAATCAATCAGATGAAAAAGCTCAAAGCCAAAATAAGGCAAAGGCTCAGGGCAGCCCAGAAACTTCAGCCAAACCGGCACAGCTTGAGTTGCCAGCATCAGCGCTCAGTGAAGCCGACCTATCAGACAATGCCAATGCAGAGAATCTGAAAGAGGTTGGGGTAAGGGAAGACAGTCCATCAGCATCAGTTACCAAGCCTGCAATGGGTGGGGTAGCAGCAGTCCCACTCTCACAGTCTGGAAGTGAAAACAACCCAACTGCAAAGGGTAATGAAGAAGCCACAGAATCTAAAACAGCTGAGCTGCAAGCTGCCAATGACTGGATTGATCTGATAGACGAGTCCATTGCAGAACTAAAGGCAGGCGGTGGTGCTGAAAGTCCTGAAGAACGTGAAAGACAACTGAAAAGCTATGAAAAACTCAAGTCCGAGAAACTTGTAGAAATTGCCGCGATCGAATCAAACCTTGAAGCCCTCAATGGCAATGACCCTACTGACGAAGCTGTCAGTGTAAAGCAACAATCAGAATATATTGAAGCCGCCCGCGTGGATGTATCACAATTGGATGCATCACTTGCCATGAGATTGGAGTCGAAAATAGAAGGCACGTATAGCAGTGCACCTTACACATCAATTTTGAACAAGATATCGCCAGATTATATCAGGGATATTGCCAACGCTGAACTGTCGGGCCTCAGTGCACCAGAAATAAGCATGAAGCGCATTGCCATCAACGAAGCACTTCTTGTAGACATAGGCAAAACCTTACATAATACACTGCCAGCTGGTTTAAAAGCCGAAGAATTGGTGGAGCTCAGAAGAATAAAGACCATCGAAATACAACAAGACCGCGAAATAACAGAAGGACGCATTGCATACACCCCGAGAAGCACCGAAGGCAAAGAGTATGCAGGGATGATCTCTGCACAAGTAACTGGCAGTGACTTGGAAGATGTAGCAATAGCAGGGGAGCAATCTGCGCCTGAGATTGAAGCTAAAGAGCCATTGGCATCAGCGATGATTAGTCCAGAAATGGCAAGTTCACTGGCAGAGCCGTTCAGCCGCGATATGCTACTGCCTGGGTACGACGATCGCTTATCACAATCAGGTTCTCAGTCCACAAATATTGTAGAGCGCAGACTTGCTGCGAATAAAGCGCTCATGGGAGCACTACAGTCGGAAATATCCATATATGCAGCAGCCACAAAACTTGAAGCCAACAAAGAGCAAGTAGCGTTGAAACTGAGGTATGAAGAATTGCTTTCAGAGCGTTCAATCCTTGTCGATGAAATACTTGCCGACGAACAAATGTTACTTCAAAACAGCAGTGCTGAGGAGCCGTTGACTTCAGAAAAAGCGGCGACAAGTATAGATTCAGAGCCTGCTTCATCTGCACAGACTAAAGCGATGAACAGTGCAGCTGAAGAAGTGGCATCTTTCAAATCAGCATTTTCTGCGAAAGAGCGAGAAATTAAGGACGCGAACTTACCTCTCAAAGAGGAGACACTTGAACTTGCAAGGATCAACCGTACTTCATCAGATGAAATTGAAGGAAGGCTCGACGAACTTTCAAAGCTTTTGGACAATACCAGCGCACCTTCAGAACAGGATAAAATTCAACTTGTTATCCAGGAGCTTGCTGCTCTTTCGGCAGATAAACTCCAAGAAGCAGACCGACTTGCGCTAGAAGCCGAAAGTGATTCGATTTCCGCAGACCCGCTCTTAGAAGCGGAACAAACTACCAGTGAAGAGAATGTGAAACCAACATACGAGATGCTGGACAACGAGCCACTTCGTGCTGCCACATTTGAAACCATCGAATTGGGTAGAATGGCATATAAGTCACTCAATGCAAGCATTCGATCCAATAGTTTGGACACTTCATTGGATGCCTTAAAAAGTAGCAAGGAGCAGTCTGAACAAATTATCTCACAATATACCGCAGAGACAAACCCTGTCAAAAGAGCTGAACTCTATGATCAATACATGGTTGAAGCTGCTCAAATTGCACAATTACAATTGGATGTGAAGGAAGAGATTAGCAGATCAAACGCTGCAGAGATCGATTTTTATAATAAGTCAAATAACCAGTATGTGGAGAAATTGGAACTTGGCGAAAGTCTCACCAATGATGAAAAACAGCTGCTGGAAGCTTTGAATGTCCAAAGGTCAGAAATAGCAAAGAAGCTTTCTGCAAGCAATTCCCGTTCACAGGAGATGTTTAACCTGCCTGAATCAGATCAGAATGCCATACTTCGTGGAGAAATAATGTTGGTTTCTGAATTGTCGACCATCAACACCCAACTTGTGGATCTCTCTCAAAAGGTAGATGCAAGAGAGGCTACCGCGCTGGGCTCAAAAGGCGAAAACCCATCCCTTGCATTGTCGAGTGTTGAAAGCAGTTCTGAAGGATACATACCACTGCCAAACAAAACGTATATTACACCTGTAGTTGCCAAATACGCTGAGATGACCAGCGTTGAAGAAACGCGATCAATGACCATTTCCGACCCTCAGCTTCAGCCGGATTTGAATTTTGGAAGAGCCAGCGATCAGTCTGCAGATATCAACATCATTTTATCAGTAGTATCCATAGAGTCGGAGGGCATTGAAGAGCTAAAATTACAACCAGCCAAAATCACCTATCTGGCTTCAAGAGTGAAGGCTGACAGTTTGAAGTCACTGGAGTACCAAATGGCTGATTTAGCACGCGATTACACCATTGAAGCAACTGAGAAATTTGAAGAGGCGCAGAGACTTGACAAATTATCTGCTACTGAAATGAACCAGACCGATAAGAATTTGCTGGTGAAAAGGGCAGAAACCATGTCGGCTGAAGCCACGGTACTATATAAGAAGGCAGCTGTGGCGGCAGCTTCCGCTGAAGAAGCCCGAACCCTTCGCAATGCTCAGCAAGAGATGGTAGCCACAGCAGTTGGCTCACTCAAAGCCACTGAGATTGCATCATTGAATGGATATCTTCAAGGTGAACCATATAATGTGGTAACTGCAGATCTGGCAAGCGCGACCCCAATACTGCCCAAGCCGGCAAGCAACGCTACATCCAATGCAATACCAAAAGAAATAGTGACAAACACCAAGTCATTAAACCCAACTAACCCAATAGATATTGCGGCATCAAACGCTGACGAGAAGCCCGTGGCAACCTATTGGTTGGGAGAGGTAGAAATTATTGCTGAGAAAAGCGATTTCAGCGATGTGAGCGCAAATATGTTCGTCTCCACGGACCGATCAGTTTACAATGCTGCCAAGCCAATTCCAATGGACCCAAAAATGCCTGCTGGTTTGGTGTTCCAGGTTCAAGTAGGGGCCTTTCGAAAGCCAATTCCACAAGATCTTTTCGCACAATTTGCACCAGTGATGGGGCAAAAGCTGGACAACGGCATCGTGCGGTACAGGGCAGGTATATTCCCCATGTACCGCGAAGCGCTTGGCGCACGAGATGCCATTAGAGAAATGGGATACAAAGATGCCTTCGTTGTAGCTTATGTGGACGGTGAAAGGCTTTCAGCCGATGAAGCCAGAACCATTGTAGCCAATCTTTCGGATGCGCAAAAGGCTGGCAAACCCGCTGTAGCTGTTGTTACTCTACCTTCCGATGTACAGGAGAATGTTATGAAGATAGAGACAGCATCAAGGCCAGCAACTGAGATCGCTGAAGCCTTGCCCAAGGCTGTGGACTACTATACAGACCCAACGGCTGCGTTGGCCGCGCCAGTTGAGGTAATATCCGGACTTTTTTACACGGTGCAGGTGGGTGTGTATTCCAAGCCCGTGGCACTGGATAAATTGTATAATCTGAGCGAACTGAATACCGAACTTACCACCCAGAAAACGATACGATATACCACAGGCAGATTCAACTCTATAGCTGAAGCATCTGTGCGCAAACAGTCTGCACTCAACGCAGGAGTGTCTGATGCTTTCATTACAGCCTATTACAACGGACGTAGAATTTCTACGGTAGAAGCCAATGCACTTATCACTGAACAAGGAGATGCTGTCTTGGCCTTAAAGCAATCAAGTACTACACAAGTGTATGTTGTTGTATTGGGAATCATAGTTGGAGACATTCCGCAAGAGTTGGCAAACATATTTCTTGAACGCTCAGACCTTAACGTGCGAAGAATTATTGAGTCGGGCGAAGTGTCGATTTACATCTCTCCAGAATTTGAGAAGCGCGCTGATGCAGAGACCTATCTCAAAACAGCCATTGACGCAGGTATAGCTGATGCTTATATTGCCAAATGGTCGGAAGGAAAAGCGGTTCGGTAGTTTAATTTCATATTCAAACAAAAGCTTGGTTTTGTTACCTTTGATCTTGCAAATCACCAAGCTATGTGGACTGATATTGAAATTGAAGAAGAAATTGCTCTTGAATCGGCTGAAAAGCTGAAGGATACAAATGAAATTATTCTCCACAATGACGAGGTCAATTCATTTGATTTCGTGATTGAAGCACTCGTTAAAGTTTGTAAACATTCATTGATACAGGCTGAACAGTGCACTTACATCGTACATTACAACGGTAAATGCTCCGTTAAAAAGGGAGAATATGAAAAGCTCCGGCCTATTTGCGAAGCACTTTTGAACAGAGGGCTTACTGCGGAGATATCTTGATGTTAGCATACAAGTCGACTCAAATTCACACTCACTAAAATCTTAAGAGATGGTTCTTAAATCATTATACACACGAGGGTTTTTAGCGCTCGTAATACTCATATTTTTCACAGAATGTTCGAAGGTACCTTTGACAGGAAGAAGGCAGGTAAACATATTGCCAGAGTCAGAAATGTCGGCCATGAGCGCGACTGCCTATAGTGAATTTCTGAATGAAAATACACCACTTCCTGCAACAGACCCAAAGGCCAAATTGGTCGAGAAGGTTGGGTTACGCATCTCAGGAGCGGTAGAACAATACATGAAAGACAATGGACTGTCCAAGAACTTGAAGTCATTTGACTGGACGTTTCATACGGTAGACGACCCTACCGTAAATGCCTGGTGCATGCCTGGAGGTCGCGTGGTATTTTACACAGGTATATTGCCCATTTGTGAAGATGAAGCAGGCATTGCAGTGGTGATGGGCCATGAAGTGGCACATGCCGTAGCCCGTCATGGCAATGAGCGTATGAGCCAGGGAATGTTGATACAGGGAGCGGGAATGACTTTAGATGTTTTTACTGCCGAACAACCGGAAACATCACGTGCCCTCCTTTTGCAATCATTTGGAATTGGATCTACCCTTGGGTCACTTGCATTTTCTAGATCGCATGAAACTGAGGCCGACAAAATGGGACTTGTATTTATGGCAATGGCGGGTTACGATCCAAACGAAGCACCGGAATTTTGGAAACGGATGTCAGCCGGCGGGGGAGGACAACCTCCTGAATTTTTAAGCACCCACCCAAGTGACGATCGAAGGATTGCAGACCTGCATGCCTATATGCCTGAAGCCATGAAATATTACAAACCTTAAATGGGCTTTACCTACAAACATTAACCAATCGCAATGATGGATGAATCAATAAAGTCATACTTTACACTCGGGGTATCAGTTACCTGTGTGATTTACGGCTTTGAAGATGGAAAGCTTAAGGTGTATATACAGCGAATCAACCGCGATCCGTATGCCGGAGCATGGTCTCTGCCTGGTAAGCTGATTCGAAATGATGAAAGCCTCGAACTTGCTACGGAATCCATTTTGCGTGAAGCAATAGGAAATAAGGATGTTTATTTAGAACAGCTGAACGCTTTCGGAAAATTATATCGCCACCCTTTGGGTAGGGTAATTGATGTGGCCTTCTACAGCCTGATAAATATGAGAACTGATGTGAAGGGATTGCCTGAAAATAAGGAAGCCAAGTGGATACCTGTATCGGAAATCCCAGATTTAGGATATGACCACAACGAGATTCTCGACCTTGCCAGGCAACGTCTGCGAAGGAGATTGGTGAATAGACCAATTGGTTTCAAATTGCTGCCTAAGGAATTCACCCTTTCAGACCTTCAAAATTTGTATGAAGAAATTCTTGGTGCGCCATTGGACAAACGGAACTTTAGAAAAAAAGTAAATAAGCTAAATATCCTGACGCCGAAGGGGCATGAAGAATCCGTAAGTCCAGGCCGTAAACCCAGGTTATATGTTTTCAACGAAAGCAGGTACAACCACTATATGGAGCAGGGTTTTTGATTGGCAAAAGATTGCCCCGCTGCTTTCAATTACCTGATCCATTCACATACTGCAAGTTAGTGTAAGGTGTTTTGTGTTTTCGTTTGAATTTAAAAATTTGCCGACGTAGGGTTGATTATTGCCGATGAAGTGCGTAAATTTGTCTAAATCACAGGCAAATGAATATCGCAGATTACAACGAGCTTACATTTGATGGGAAGGCTTCGATGCTCACAAAGTACGGCAGGTACTTGGACCAGAGAATCACGAAGGAAGGGGCGAAGATTATGATCTACGATTTGTTTGGATTCTATGTAGAAGTGAGCTACAGATTTGATCGAAAAGTGCAGTATCTGAGAGCTTTGAATAATATTTTAGAAAGTAGAGGGTACCTGGACAGCATCAACCTGCTTCACCTCAATTAATCTTTTCGTTGGCTGACTTTACAGTGTCATTGATCAATACCACTGTTCGCAATTCATATTCCCAACGCTCTATTCTAACATTTTTGTTTTCCCGGACATCGTAAACCTTGCCGGTGCTGTCTATTTGCAAAGGTTCGCCCATTGATATTCTCAATTCTGCACTGCTCATACCCTCATATACCAACTTCCTCACTTCATCAGGTGATGAAGATTGTCCACAATTAGAATAAAGGATGGATAAAAGCAGAATCCAGCAAACAGTTCTAAGCTTCCTTAAATACTTCGAGCTGCTCATATAATACGCCGATTTCTTCTTTGGCTTTTTCAATTTTTCGCATTACATCCTGCTTCAGTTTATCAGCGCCTTTTGAGTTGGCGAAGAAGCCGATGTTGTTTTCGTATAAGGTGATGTCTGATTCGAGACGTGTAATTTTACTCCTGATATGGTCGCGTTCTTTTCTTATCAGGCGATCGCCACCGTGATTGTCTTTTAGCGCAACTACCTTCTCCGCAAGCCGCATTTTATCGCGGGTGTTTCTGTCTATTTTCAGCGCACTGTACTTCTCATCGAGTGCATCTCGAAAATCTTTGTACACCGCATCTTTGTCGGCAATTGGCACGTGTCCAATAATTCTCCAGGACTCGCTGAATTGCTTGAGGGCATTCATAGCTTCATCGCGGTTTCCATCAGTACCCATGGCTTTCACTTCTTCAATAAGCTTCTTCCTCAGCACCAAATTTTCTGCTTGACGCTCAGTTTCACCACCCATAAACGTTTTTCTGGATTCGAAGAAATGGTCGCAGGCCCCTCTAAAATCCTTCCATAATTTATTTTCATCTCTTGGGTGCGCTCCTCCTGCATTCTTCCACTGGGTCTGCAAATTCTTAAGTCTCGAGGCTGTTTGGTTCCAGTCTTGAGAATCTTTAAGCGACAAGGCCTCACTTAGCAACTTTTCCTTCACTTCTTTATTGGCTTCATGCGCTTTTTTGATCTCGGCAAAGTGTGCCTTTTTTTGCTTAAAAAACTCATCGCATGCCGATCTAAAATTTTTGGCAACCAATTTGCCCTTTTCCCTTGGCATGGGTCCTATCATTTTCCATTCGTTTTGTATGGCAATGATTTCGTCGGTTTTTTCATTCCACTTCTTGGAGCTTTTCAATTGTAGTTTGGAAAGATGCTCAGCTTTACTTTGCAGTTCCTGCTTCTTAATTAAGTTGGCATCCAGTTCCTCCCGACGTACTTCGTAGAAATCGTGAATTTTCTTATAAATACCTTTCGTAATCTCCCAGAATTCATCTTTAATCTTGGCCCAATCATCCTTAAAAGTTGGACCAATTTCATTCCACCGGTCCTGATTCAGCCGCACTTCAACTTCGAGGAGTCTTATATCACTTTCATCGGAAAGTTTTTTCTGGTCTTCAAGTACCTTGAGCTTTTCATCAAGATTGTGCTTTAGATCCAGGTCCTTTAGCTCCTTATAAATGTTGATGTTGTAGAAGAATCGCTCTACAAATTTGTTGTATTCTGAGTTTAGCTCCCGGTAGGCGTCATTGCTTACTTTTGGAAGGCTCTTCCACTTTTCTTGAATGGCGTTGAATCCAGCAAATGCCTTCCCGATATTCTCCTCTGTTTCAACTAGCTTTTGAATTTCTTCCAGCAAGTCGCGGGCTGTAGAAATAGTATTTTCTTCGATTTTCTTACGCGCTTCGCGTGCAGAGGTCAGTTTCGCACGAAAGGCTTCAACCAATGTAAAGAAGAGCTTATCAAACTCTTCAGAATGATCAGGTTTTGAATCTGGCCCTTCCTCAGTGGCAGATTTCTCAACAGTATCAGAAGCGTTGCTTTCAGCCGTAGATTCTGTTTCTAGACTTTGGCTTGCTGTTGTATCATCAGCCTTGGTAATAGTATCAGTTTCGTGGTGTTCATCGTGATCATCGCTGTCTTGCTCATCATCATTTGAGTCATGATGGCTGTGTTCAGCAATGGATTTCATCAGATTTCTGTACTGCGATGCAAAGAGGTTGAACTCCTTTTGAATTGCTAGTGCATCGTCTTTAGCCAGCAGGGACTGTAGTTTTTCAATTATTTCCGCCTTCATGCGTGTGGTGTATAAGCCTGAAAATGAAATTATCATATTCAGGTGGTGAATCTCTAATTAGGGAGTGGAAATTAAGGATTTGTTTAATACGAAAGCACAAATTCTGAAAGCTTCACGAAAATTTAATACCAATCATGGAAACATCATCAATCTGTTCACATGTTCCTTTCCAATTTTCGAAAGCGGTATTGTAGAGATGCGACTGAGCCTGCATGCTATAACGGTGGCTGGTTTCTATGAGATTACTCAGTCTTCTCGCAAGGAATTTCTTATTGTCAGGTCCGCCAAACTGATCTGTAAATCCGTCGGTTACGAGATAGATGCAATCACCTTTTCCCACAGTAAATGATTTGTTACTAAAGGTGCGTTCTACATCATGCTGAAGGCCTCCAATAGGTTGTCGGTCACCTCGCATGATGTTCAGTTTGCCATTCATCCAATACAAAGGATGGTATGCTCCGGCAAATGCTATGCTTCTCTGCTCCACATCAATTCTAATAATGCTTACGTCCATTCCATCCCAACTTTGGTTTTGGCTTTTTTGCCTTAGGGATTTGATTATTTCTACGTTAAGCTTTACCAGTATTTCTGCCGGGTCTTTTACTTTTTGAACTTCAACAATTTCATTGAGAAGACTGTGACCAATGATGGACATCATGGCCCCGGGAACTCCATGGCCTGTGCAATCGGCAAGAGCTATGAGGTAGGTTTTGGCAGGAATTTCCTCGTGTATCCAGAAAAAGTCACCACTCACAATATCCTTGGGTTTTGAAAGCACGAAGGAGTCCTTAAAGAACCTTCTAAGGTGGTCTTCACTGGGAATTATAGCCTGCTGAATTCGCCTTGCATAATTCATGCTATCAGTAATATTAATGTTGTACTCCTCAATTCTACTTACCCTGTCGAGCGATTCTTTTTCGGCAATTTTGAATTCTGTGATGTCATCGCCATATACGTTTACATAATCCTTCTCGAGCACAGGCGCAAAGCGCAGGCTAAAAATTCTCTTTTCACATTCTAGGTTGATTGTACTCTCCTTGCCACTGGTTTTCACCATTTGAAGCGTTTGATGAATGTGCGCTTTGGCTAAATAGTCGCCAGTTTTGGCATTCCAATGCCTGAGTATTATCTGCCCTGGTTCATTGCTGAAAATCAGTTTGCCGTCAAATTGTATTCTTATCAAAGGCTTATCATTCTCCGCTGCAAAATTGGCGAGTTTACCAATCTCTGCCTCAGCAAGTTTTAGGCGGGTGATGTCAGCGTCCATAAAGAGCATTCTCTCAACTTCGCCCTTTTCGTTCAATACTGGTGTTATGGTGGTACTCGCCCAGAATTCATTGCCTTTCTGGTCGTAGCTTTTCGCTTCGTACGAGAATTTTTTCCTGGATTTTACAACCTTGACTATTACTTCCTTTATTTTAGGATAGTGGCTTACCTCAGCAAGTTCTCTACCTACAAAGCTGTTCAGTTCTGTTTCTGAATAGTTGTTTTTTTGTGAGAAACTTTCATTTATCCACTCTATTTTGCCATTGCTATCGGTGAGTAGAATTAAGTTATCGCTCTTGCTCAATACAAAGGAAAGCACTTCCAACTCCTTATTTCTTGCATCTGCAAGGTTGGCATATTCTGATAATTTTTTTCTGGAGAGCACCTCGTGTGAAAGAATGCGCATAAGGGACCTGCGAACAATAAGTGCCAGTAGAATGAATGCAAGAAATGCAGCCACCATTTGCCTGAAGAAGATTGCCCTTGCTTCCTGAACCTGACTTTCAATGTTTTCTGTAGCGAAAACATAACCTCGGTACGTTTGGCTGAATGGCAGTGAAACAGGGTATGCATAGAGAAGTTCATTCCCTGAAGTTGCGCTGGAGTGGGCAGTGAATGCACCTGGAGGATTTTGATCAATGAGCTGTTTAATTGCGGCGCTTGCTTGCTCGTAGTAAATTGTGCCTTTGTGCGTAATTATTTCTGCTTGCCTGTCGCTGTTGCTTAACAGCAGCAATCCCAATCCCTGATTGAAGTTATTCACTCTATTGGCAGTGAGAAGATATCGGTTTAGATTCAATCTTATCTGCTGATACTCTTCTGAAGCTACTCTGTTGGTGCCTCGACTCTGCTGCTCCACTAAGAAATCAGTATCTACCTGTAATGCAAATGTTTGTACTATTGCTTCAATTCGCCTAAGCTCGGCAGTCTCAGTGTTCTTTACAGTAGTGTGGTGCTGAATGATAACAAAATACACTGTAATACAGAGCATTCCCCCCAAAAGTAGAAGGAAAATTTTGAAGGTTATTCTAGATATAATATTAGCCAAGTAGCAGCGATTACAGTGGCTTTGTTACGCATGAATCCAGGCAAGGTTAGCCAAGTTCGATGAATGATAGAAATGAATCGTTTAAAAGTGGCTACGATCGGCTGCCTGCCTTAAATTGGGCTATGGATTTCTTAGTGAAATCACTTAACACAAGTCTGCCGCTTATTGCTGCCCTTTCGGCAAGAAGCTGATCCCAATGTTCGGTGCCTGCCCAGAATATTCTCTTCAACTCACACATGGCTTCAGGATTGCTGCGTGAGAGTTTGGTAGCAAGCGTGCGCACTGCTTCATCCAGCTTTACCATGTCATCAAATACTTCTGCATACATGCCTTTCTGCATGGCCCAATTTGCACTGTACCAGGTGGTGGCGTCTATTGTAAGTTGAGACATGGCAGCAAGGCCAATTTTTCTTTCTACTACCGGTCCTACCACAAAGGGACCTATGCCCACGGCAAGTTCACTGAGCTTTACAGAAGCGCTGGAAGAAGCATAGCAATAATCTGTGGCACAGGCCACCCCAACCCCTCCACCTACGGCCTTTCCTTGAATCCTACCAATGGTAAGTTGGGGAATATTGCGCAAGGCATTAATTACGAGTGCAAATCCTGAAAAGAATTCTAATCCTGCTTCCATGCTGTTTATTTGCGCAAGTTCATCAAAACTAGCCCCTGCACAGAAAGCCCTGTCACCTTCCGACTTGATAATGATCACCTTTACATCCTTGTCATTGCCAGTTTCTGATATGGTTTTGGCAAGCTTCCTAAGCAAATCTCCCGGAAGTGAATTGCTCATAGGGTGGAAGAAAGATATGGTGGCAATGCCATGAGCAATTGCCACATTGATACTGCCGGAAAGGTTGTTGTTATCAGAACTCATGCTTCTCGATTGCTTTATTGCAAAGCAAAGGTATGCAAGAATTCCAAGGTCGTTACTTACACTTGGTCAATCCTATTTGACAATATGCCAGATAATCCCAACATTTCGGTAAACCTCTTGAAGTTGTGGGTTTAGCTGAAGATCACCGGTTTGTTCCATATCAGCCTTGGCCATATAAACATTCTCTCTCGTTAGAATATCTTGGTTGCCAGTGGTATATCCATAATTTACCTCATGTACGCTTACCACTTTCATCCCTAGACCATTCACAATGGAAGTTCCTTTCATGGTCGCGTCGGCGATGGCATTTTTAATGGCTTCGGCTTCAAGTGTTTCCTTTTGCTTTTCGGAAAGGCTGAAGCCTAGATTGTAGCCAAATTTGAACCGTTCATCTCGAAGGGTTCGCATGATGCTTTGAAGCTTTTCATCGCTGTGGGCAAGCTTGATTGAAATTTGAATATTGCCTGTATACCCTTCAAGTTTCCGCTCTCTTTCATAATAATTGTAATACTCCTGAATGTTGAGTCCGGATGATTTTATTTCATCTTTATTAATTCCTGCCTTGATGAGTGCTGTGCTAAGATCGTTGTAGGTAGTAACCAACTGCGAAGAACATGCCTCATATGTGGCTTCTTTTACTTGCACAGGTATGTTAACTTCTAGCATCTCAGGAATTGCAAAGACCCGCGCTTGGCCTTGTACCTTCATCACACTTGGATACCCTTGGGCAGGTGATAAGAATGGATGCAACAATAGTGCAATAATAAGGATGAAATTGGATGCCTTCATGGTGATATTTTTGTAGTTTGTTTAGTCCGAAGGAAGTCAAAAAGTGGGCCATAAACAAGTATGGCGTACAAACAAATTACCATCACAATTGATTCAGCTGCTTGCAGGATATCAGCCATATTTCAAGAAGAATCCAAAGGAGTGCTTTTCCCAGGATAAATTATCGGCTTTTATAAGGCCAGAGCTTGCTTTATTTTATTCTTCACCCTATTGGATGCGCTTCCAGTATGTACGTATGTTTCTACCGGGTAGGTAGATTCCTTTACCTTGTTTTCTGGTAAACATTTAACTTCGATAATCTCCGTACGGTCCTGACTTAGGTAGAGTTCAACCACGCTTCTTTGGTAATTAACCACGTCAATCAATGTATTTTTCATAATGGAATTTTTATTTCTCACGAAGATAAATGGGCAAGCTTCGATATGAACAATATTTGACAAAATACTTTATAAAATTGACAATATTATAGAAATATGGTTAATTTGCTGATTATATTATATAATTGATTGGCGCTATGGCGAGAATGGATCAGGTAGATTGCGAAATTATTCTTCAACTCATTGACAATGCCCGGAAACCATTTACGGAGATCGCTTCGGAATTACTTGTTAGTACCGGTACTGTACATCAGCGGGTGAAGAAGCTTGAAAAGGCGGGTATTATCAGTGGATATTCCCTAAGTATTAATTACCAGCGATTTGGCTACACCCTAACCGTGTATGTGGGCGTGCACCTAGAGGGTGGTTTCAGCGCAATGGATGTGATAGGGAGGCTCAACAGCATTCCGGAAATAACTGTGGCTGACCTTGCATCTGGCGCTTACAGTATATTTTGCAAGCTCAGGTGCAAGGACACGATACATGCGAAGGATGTCCTTTTTAGAATTCTGGCCTTAAAGGGTGTACGGTCTACAGAAACAATGATCATGCTTGAGGAGCAACTCAATGACAATAAGAGATTGCTCCGTGCCATAATCAGTGACTTGAAAGCAAAGCTCTAGTTTTTCTTGTCAAGTTCACCTTTCAGCTCCTCATACTTGTTAATTTCAGTCTGAAGATCGCGTTTCAATTTCGTTTCGTTCTCACGGGTTTTTTGCCTGTGTAAATCAAATTCATCTTGCAGAATCTGATAGTCTTTTCTGGTTTGTGAAGTAACCTGATGGGCGCTGTTAAATCGGATAAAGAGGACGATGGCAATAAGCAACAAGGCAACAATAAGAATCCAGGAAATAGTTTTGTAAACGCCTTTGGTTAGACTCATACCTAGAAAATCCATATGTTCTATGTTGTGGGCTTGTGCTTCAAGTGAAGTATCTCTCTCGGCAACAGCAGCATTTAGCTCAATCACTTTCGCACTGAGTTGCGAAATCTCATTTCTGAGTGCTTTGATTTCACTCTGTTCTTTACGTAGGCTATCTTTGGCGCTCTGCCAGAAAGCATCCAAAGTTGTAACCTTCACAACCTTATAAATCTGGTAGTTGTTCGATTCCTTTTTCATGGTTTCAAATTGAGAACCAAGGGAATTGTCGTTGGGGGAAGATTGAGCAATCATTGTGGCTGATAGCATGAAAAGAATCATAGTATGGAGTACGCGCATTCTCATTGTGTGTATTTTTCGGGGGGTTAGAGCAATCAGTATTTTTGACAAAATTACCATCTACTGATGCCATTGATACGCATTAATATGTTACTTGTTCACAATAAATAGGTGGAAAATGACTCAAAGTTATATCGCAGCATCGCAATGTAATCGATGCATATTTGCACATATCGTTTAGGATGGATAGCCGTAAGGAAATACAAAACTTGATATTGGATGCAGAAGATGATTCATCTTCTGTAATAGTGAAAAGCATGGAAGCTGCTGAGAAGGAGCGCCACCAAAGAAAGGACGCACCACACAGACATGGGTATTTTACGCTCATTTGGTGCATAGATGCGATTGGTACTCATATGATAGATTTTGAGAACTATGCGTTGGCGGCTGACCAACTGTACATCATCCTTCCAGGTCAGGTACACCATATTAAGCCCGAAGGTATTTCCAAAGGTTGGGTTGTTTCTTTTACCCAAGCTTTTTTGGATTTCAATTGCGTGAACTCCCGACTTGTGGACAAACTGTTTCTAAGGCGCGCTTGCACTAACCACGCGGCGCTTACAGTGGGCGATGAACTCAGGGTTTCACTAAACTTGTATATCACCGAGATGAGCAAAATATACTCAAGCAAACATTTGATGCGCTATGAGCAGCTTGGAGCACTGTTGAAACTTGTTTTGCTTTCCTGTATTACACATTGCGTGCCTCCCGAGCAGGATTATGATGTGGTAAGTGGTGGCCAAGTGGCAATTGTACAATCATTTCGTGAAGCTGTTATGGCGCATCTTAGAAGCTTGCATAAGGTAGGGGAGTACGCAACCTTGCTTGGGGTGAGTCCAGGATATCTCAACGAAGTGGTCAAAGAAAGTACTGGCATGGCCGTGAAAGATTATATCACCGCCCAATTGCTGATAGAATTGAAACGGATGCTGGTATTCACACATTTGAGTATTAAGGAAATAGCATACTATATGGGCTTTAATGAGCCAGCACATATGAGTCATTTCTTCAAGACCCATGCCCACGTTTCAGCCACTGATTTCAGAGAAAACCACAGCATCAGAATGTAAGTTTTGCATCAACTGCTTTGATTTTTGCATCGCTCAATCTATGTAGGTACATTAATTTTGTACCATTGAAATGACAGATTAAAATAGACTGCACTAACACCAAATTAATTGCTCATTCACTGATGGCTTTTTCGGTAGCAATGCCAACAAGTTTCTCTGGAGTGATTTATTGGAAGTAAGCAGCAGAAACAACAAATTAATAAAGAACGAGAATCATGAAAACAGTTGTTCACAAAGCAGGGACCCGTGGGCATGCAAACCACGGTTGGTTAAACTCATACCACACATTTAGCTTTGCCAATTACCACAACCCGGAACGCATGAGTTTTGGTGTGTTGAGGGTGTTAAATGATGATGAAGTGGCCCAGGGAGAAGGATTTGGTCGCCATCCCCATGACAACATGGAGATCATCAGCATTCCACTTGATGGAGACCTTGAGCACAAGGATAGTATGGGAACAGTGGGTGTAATTCGCAGGAATGATGTACAAGCCATGTCGGCAGGAACTGGCATTTTTCACAGCGAGTACAACCACAACAGCGACAAGCCTGTGAAGTTTCTACAGATTTGGGTGTTCCCAAAGCAAAGAAACATTGCCCCACGCTATGACCAGAAAACCTTCGATCCCGCTGAACGCAAGAATAGAATTCAGCGCATAGTTTCTCCGATTGAAGATGGTGCCGACACTGTAAAGGTTGCCCAAGATGCCTATTTTTCACTTTTAAGTTTGGATAAGGATGCATCTCAAACATACCATGTAAACAAACCTGACAATGGGGTGTATTTATTCTTGCTCGAAGGCGCCATCAATGCGAGTGGAATGCTGCTGGAACGGCGGGATGGAATGGGAATTACGGATGCCCAAGAGATTGAAATTACTACCACATCTCATGCGGAATTGCTCATTATGGAAGTACCAATGAAATAATAATCGACATGAAAACCAGAACAATAAGGCAAACTCTGCCTGCAGAAAAAATAGATATGGGTGGGCTTCCGGTGCGGCAAGCTTTGCCTACTCAGAATGTTGAACAGATCAGTCCTTTTCTACTCTTGCACCACAGTGGTATACCTACACCTGCCGGGAGTCAGTCATTGCACACCGGAGTGCCACCGCATCCCCACCGTGGATTTGCACCTGTAACCATAGTGCTCGAAGGTGAAGTGCACCACCGAGATTCTCTCGGAAACAGCAGTGTAGTTGGCGCTGGGGGTGTTCAGTGGATTCATGCGGGCAGAGGCATTATACACAGCGAACGCCCGTCTGATGCCGTTGCAAAAAAAGGGGGACGCCTTTCTGTGATACAGCTATGGATAAATATCCCGGCTTCTGCCAAAATGGATACCCCATGGTATAAAGCCATGCCGGCCCAATCACTCCCTAAAATTCAGTTGGCCGAAGGTGTAGAAATGAGTCTTATCACCGGGGTATATGGTGATGCTTCGGGTCCGGTGAAAAGCGCCAGTCCTGTGCTCCTTGCAACCGTTACAGCAGGCAGTGGCTCAAGTGCTACAATTGAGCTGCCAACGGATTACAACGGGGCTGTTTATATCACCAAAGGGGCTGGATCTTTTGAAGGGTTTGGGATTTCTGAGCAATTCCAATTGTTACATCTCAATAATGACGGCGATGGGTTTACCTTTACCGCTTCGGAAGACACCCATTTGGTGGTGATGGCTGGAGTACCCATTGATGAGCCTATGGCACACTATGGGCCATTTGTAATGAATACACAAACACAAATCATGGAAGCCCTACGCGATTACCAGATGGGCAAAATGGGCATTTTAGTAGAAGAACAATGAAAATGAGAGACACAAATACAAAGGATCTAGAAGAAGAACTGATCCATGAATTGAATTGGCGGTATGCCACCAAAAAATTTGACACTGACAGAGCATTGAGCGAGTCAACCTTGCAAACGTTGCTCGAAGCACTGAGGCTCAGTCCATCATCCATGGGCTTGCAGCCGTATAAGTTTCTGCGAATCTCCAATGCAGCATTGCGCAGTGAGCTCAGAACCGTCTCATCCAACCAACCCCAAATCACCGACGCAGCGGAGCTTATTGTTTTCGCTGCGAGTACGATGATTTCTGAAACGGAAGTAGAGCGTTTTGTGCGAATGGGAGGCGAATTGAGGGACTATACCGAAGAAGCTATTCAAAAGCGAATTGCATCGTTGAACAAATTCATTTCTGGAAAGAAGGATGATGAACTCTTTGAATGGAGCGCGCGGCAGGCTTACATTGCAATTGGTCAGTTGCTTACTTCTGCTGCTTCATTGGGAGTAGATGCCTGCCCTATGGAAGGCATAAACAAAGGTGAGTACAACCGAATACTTGAACTTGAGAAACTGCATTTGAAATCGCTGGCAGTTGTTACCCTTGGGTACAGAAGTGAATATGATCAGACTGCGACCCTTCCAAAAATCCGAAAACCGTTTGATGAACTTTTCATAACCAAGAATTAGTATTATGGACCAGAAAGAGATACAATTTGAGCATGACGTTGAAATGCAGAAATTTTATGCCATTCTACCTGAAGGAAAAGCCATGATGGAGTATAAGTCCAACAGTGAAGGGAAAATATTTGTTACCCATACTGAAGTGGCACCGGTACTCCGTGGCAAAGGAGTTGGAGATAAGCTCGCCCTACATGTGCTGGACTACATTAGGACCAACAAATTTAAATTGGTACCACTCTGTCCCTTTATGGTGGCATATCTTAAAAGGCATACAGAACATATGGATCTCATCGCACCTGGTATTAATATAAGGTGAGATCAAGCTGTGACCATGCCATTCTGTGATACTTTCTTCAAGTGCAGCTGAAGATTACAACTGTGATTTGGTGCCGTATATCAGAGAATAGGACGTAGTGTAATGGGTTGATTGTTTTTACGCCATTACACCTTAGTGCCATTTCTGATCGCAATTGAATATGGTGAGAAAGCAATAAAACGACTTTCTTTACCGGAATCTTCAGAAAGCACGGATGAACGATAGTCCAATTATAGTATTCATGGCCCTGCTCATACTGAGCTATGGAATTGTATCAAGGCGTGCTGAACGCTCTGTAATTACAGCACCAATGGTATTCACCATCATTGGCATTATAATCAGCTTTTTTGATTTACGGTTGCTAGACTCAGGCCCGCAAGCAGGATTCGTGAAGCCTCTTGCAGAATTCACGCTAATCCTTGTACTATTCATTGACGCTTCGACCATAGACCGCGCCCAACTAAAAATAGACAGGGCGCTTCCAATAAGGTTATTGGGCATTGGCCTTCCCTTGACGATGATTGTAGGTTCGTTTATAGCTTTGTGGCTCTTCCCGGAAGAAGGTGTGATTGCAATGATACTTATGGCACTTATTCTTTCACCTACAGATGCAGCCTTGGGTCAGGCGGTAGTTTCTGGAGAGCAAGTTCCCAGACGTATCCGGCAAACTATCAATGTGGAAAGTGGCCTAAACGATGGTATTGCCCTTCCTCCCATCTTAATTTGTATTGCTTTTCTAGAAGGAAATCAAGATGATGTAATTGGAACCGGATACTGGCTGATTTTTACCCTAAAACAGTTTTTAATTGGTCCATTGGCAGGCGCTTTAGTAGGTTGGGTTGGAGGTTGGCTGGTGGAGCGCTCATCCAAAAAAGGATGGATGACAAATACCTTTCAAATGCTGGCATCCATTGCAATAGCAGTTTTGGCCTATGCCGCTGCAGAACATTTTCATGGCAATGGTTTCATCGCTGCGTACTGTGCTGGACTAGCGCTAGGTACCCGTACAGAAAGTATTAGAGAAAGGATACGCGAATTTGGTGAAGCGGAAAGCCAGATCATGATCTTGTTTATTTTTTTACTATTCGGTATGATACTGGTTCCTATTTCATATCCATATTGGGACTGGCAAGCATGGGTTTATGCTGCGCTCAGTCTTACGGCAATCCGAGTATTGCCCGTAGTCATTAGCCTTATGGGGTCTGGACTAGATAGAAAAACGATGTGGTTTGTGGGTTGGTTTGGTCCAAGGGGGATTGCTTCTGTGCTGTATTTACTATTGGCTGTCATTGCGCTTGGATCGGTGGGTTATGAAAGATTAATCAGCGTGGTTACCCTAACCGTACTGCTCAGTATTATATTGCATGGGGTCACAGCGGTGCCTTATTCCAGGATTTTCAAGCATGAGATGGACACCAAATTGTGAACGTATCCTATTGTATGAATGGTTTAAATAAACTATATATATATTTAATGATTAGAAATTTATAGTATATTTTATAGCGATTGTTCATATATAAAACCTGAATGGTTTCAGCTTTTGTCCACTTTTTCTTTAAAGTAATTTCTTTTGGCCAGATTTAAGCCTTGCGCACTATTAACCTATATTTGCCGTCATGGCGATAGCAATCCTTGCGGGGTTCATATTTGCTCTTCTCGTGCCTTTCACGGGCAAAATTATACATGACAAGCTGCAGTTTTTACCTGCCTTGCTGCCACTTTCACTTTTCATTTGGTTTTCTACTTTTCTTTTCATTGGACTCCCCCCAAGTATCAGTGAATCAACAGAATGGGCATTTGGCGCCAGCCTGAGCTTTGTGTGCGATGGATTGTCTTTAATATTTGCACTGTTGATCACAGGAGTGGGTGTGCTTGTATTTGCATACTGCGCGACCTACATGAAGAAGCATCCGTACCTGCCCAGGTTTTATGCATACCTGTCCATTTTTATGGCCTCCATGTTAGGGCTAGTCCTTTCAGGAAATGCGATTACATTGTTCATTTTCTGGGAGCTTACCAGCATATCTTCTTTTTTTCTGATAGGATTCAACAATAGAGAGGAACCTTCACGTAAATCTGCATTGGTAGCGCTCGCAGTAACCGGATTTGGAGGGTTGGCACTGCTTGCGGCAGTGCTCATAATGGGCTACCTAACTGGTACATATGAGATTTCAGCCATGCTTCAGAATCCTGAAGTGTTCACAGACAGTCCGTACTTTGTATTGATTCTGGTATTAATTCTGCTTGCAGCCTTCACCAAATCTGCCCAGTTTCCTTTCCACTTCTGGCTTCCCGGAGCTATGAAAGCCCCAACTCCTGTGAGCACATATTTGCACTCAGCTACCATGGTAAAGGCAGGCATATACCTGCTTTTCAGGTTTTCTCCTGCTTTTCGCAGCGAAGCGCTGTGGGGTGAACTTCTCATGGTAATAGGGGCAATAACGATGCTCTACGGTGCTTTTCACAGCCTCCTTCGCAGCGATTTGAAAGGCATTCTTGCATACACCACCATTTCTGCCCTTGGCACCCTCACTTTCTTGATCGGTATAGGCACAGAATTGGCGATCACTGCTGCTCTTATTTTCGTGATGGTTCACGCACTGTACAAGGCTGCTTTGTTCCTGGTGGCAGGTATTGCCGATCATCAAACCCATACCAGGGACATTCAGCTACTCGGGGGATTGAGAAAGGTCATGCCTCTGGTATCAATTATAGCATTCGTTTCGGCGCTCTCAGGGGCCGGAATTCCGCTCACTTTTGGTTTTATAGGCAAAGATTTGATCTATGAGAGTACCCTGCACTCCAATGGTTCGGCAGTATTGCTCACATTTATTGCTCTGGCAGCAAATGTGCTCGTGGGTGCAGCTGGTTTTTTTGCAGGCATCAAGCCATTTGCCGGAAAGCTCCCCGCAGCTTTGTCGACAACTGTTGCCCCGGTAGCAGGTTTGTGGCTGCCACCTATGGTCTTGGCAGTGTTGAGTTTATTTTTCGGGATGTTCCCAGGATTCCTTTTCGAGCCGCTCATCGCACCTGCATTGAATGCACTTGGTGATGTGGCCTATTACCCTCAGTTGAAACTTTGGCATGGGTTCAATTCTGTTTTTTGGCTCAGCATGGGCACCATTGCTGCTGCCACAGCTATTTATCTCTTCACTAAACCGTATATGGTTCTTGGGCACTTGCCAGCCAAACTCAATTTCATGGCTCCTGAAACCATTGCGCTTAGAATGGGGAAATTATACACAGATACGGCTGTGTATTGGAACAAGGGATTCCAAAGTGGCTACCTGCGCTATTATATTCTCATTTCAATTTCTACAGTGGTAGCGCTTGCAGCTGCTGTTCATCTTCCTGGATTTCATTGGCATTTTGAGCTGGATATGATTCGCAATGTGACTCCATATGAATGGATACTCATCACCATTCTCATTTCATCTGTGTTCATAACCGTTCTTACCGATTCAAGACTCACCGCAGTGGCTGCAATGGGTGTAATTGGATTTGCTATTTGCCTGATATTTGTAATCTACGGAGCGCCGGACCTTGCCATGACCCAGTTCTCTATAGATACCCTCACAGTTATTCTATTCGTACTGGTTCTCTACAAGCTTCCCAGATACCTGAAGCTAACACCCGGGGCTTCAAAGGTTCGCGATGGAATTCTCAGCATACTCTTCGGCACATTTATCACAGGTATCGTATTGGATGTGCTCAGCGCACCTAAACCAAATGAAGTGAGCCAGTTTTACATGGACAATGCATACTTACTTGCAAAAGGTAAGAACGTGGTAAACGTGATACTTGTCGATTTTCGTGGCTTAGACACCATGATTGAGATTACAGTGCTTGCTGTTGCTGCAATTGGTGTTTTTGGCCTTTTAAAATTGAGAACTGTAAAGGGCGAGTCATAAAATGGGAAGACATAAGATTACTATGAATACCTACTAGAAATGAATACAATTATTCTTCGAACTGCATCCATATACCTGCTTCCGCTTTTGCTGATATTCTCAATATTTATACTACTGAGAGGTCACTACCTTCCAGGTGGAGGTTTCGTTGGAGGGCTCGTAGCCTCTGTCGCGTTTGTGCTTCACGCGCTTGCACATGGAACCACCGAAACGCGCAAGATTCTCGGCATACATCCCGGCTTTTTCATACCAATGGGCCTGTCAGTATCTCTCATCAGTGCTTCATTGCCACTTTATGCGGGCAAGGCGCTTATGACTGGCTTGTGGTACCCTGATCCCATTCCAGTGATAGGATCCATTGGCACGGCATTGTTTTTTGATGTTGGGGTTTACATTGTGGTTGTAGGCGTGGTGCTTACTATAATTTTGAGTTTATCTGAAGCTTCTCAGCGATGAATCTACTGCTAGCTATCGTCACAGGCTTGCTCTATGCCGCCGGACTTTATTTGGTTTTGCGCCGCAGCCTGGTGAAGCTCATTTTAGGCTTAATTCTTCTGGGCAATGGTGTGAACCTTCTTATTTTCTTAATGGGCCGATTGGTAAAAGGCCATCCACCAATTATAGCTGATGGTAAAGTAATCGTTGACGGAATCTTCGCTGACCCGGTGCCACAAGCGCTCATACTCACAGCTATTGTGATAAGTTTTGGATTGCAAAGTTTTGCAATTATTCTTATTCAGAGAGTTTACAAGGTGGTGAAAACCGATGACCTCGATGAGATAAACACCACTGACGATTACGCATGATAAAGGAAAATATACTCTTTCTACCCTTAGTCATTCATCTGTTCGCAGCAATTATTATGCTTTTCGGATGGGGCAAGGTGTGGTTTCAGCGCTGGTTTTCTATGGGGAGCAATGCGCTTGCCGTAGCGCTCTCTGCATGGTTATTTTTGGTGGTTTGGAAAGGTGGTATTCTTACAGCACATGCCGGTGGGTGGGCGCCACCTTTTGGAATTACCCTTGTAGCTGATACTTTGTCGGTTTCTCTGGTGCTGATTACATCAATTATTGGTTTGGCTGTTTCAATTTTCTCTGCTGCATCTATTATTTCGCAAAGGGTAAAGTTTGGCTATTTCCCTATTTTGCAAATACTCATTCTTGGACTTAATGGAGCCTTTCTAACTGGCGACTTGTTCAATCTTTATGTTTGGTTTGAGATTATCATCATCAGCTCATTTGTACTGCTCACCATAGGGGGTGAGCGTGTACAGCTTGAGGCAGCGGTGAAGTATTTCACACTGAATATGCTGTCATCAATAATATTCCTCACCGCAATAGCCATTGTTTACGGCCTTACGGGCACCCTCAACATGGCGGACCTGGCACTTAAAATTCCTGCAGTTGAACAAACACATTTGGTAGAATTGACAGCCATTCTTTTTCTCGCTGGCTTTGGCACCAAAGCCGCCATCTTCCCATTTTACTTCTGGCTCCCTTCTTCATACCATACGCCGCCCGATGCTGTATCGGCAATTTTTGGAGGCCTTCTCACAAAACTTGGGGTATATGCTATCATTAGGGTGTTCAGCCTGCTGTATGCCGATAGCGCACTTATAAACGAAATACTCAGCATTGCCGCTGGTTGTACCATTCTCGCAGGAGCGTCAGCCGCAATTGTCCAAAACAACCTCCGTAAGATATTCTCTTATCTCATCATATGTCATATTGGTTTTATGATAGCTGGTATTGCGATGGGGTCTGCATTGGCGCTTGTAGGGGTGATTTTTTACTTGTTTCACGATATCGTTGTGAAGACCAACTTGTTCATGCTTGCTGGACTCACACACCGCATTACCGGCACTTCCAGCCTTCGGGATCTGGGTGGGATTTATGACAAATATCCCTTGATTGCCCTGCTTCTTGCCGTACCGCTTTTCTCTTTGGTGGGGGTGCCACCCCTGTCAGGTTTTTGGCCAAAGCTCGCCTTGATTACTGCCGGGTTTAGCGATTCCAGGTGGATTATGACTGGTTTTATCATATTGGGCAGTTTTCTTACCCTTCTTGCCATAGCGAAAGTGTGGGCAGAAGTATTTTGGAAAACACCCCCTGAATTTAGCGTACGTCCTAACTTTACATTTTGGGAAAAATTCGAGAATAAACGAAAACTCATGTACCTTCTGCCTATAGGTTTTCTCTCTGCTATATCGCTTTTTATAGGATTTGGCGCCGGCTGGGTGCAGGTTGTTGCCGAGAGAATTTCAGCCGAACTGAGCGATACCTTGCACTACGTTAATGCAGTGCTTCAATTACCAAATATATAAGTCCATGCGCACTTGGTTTTTACTTAATGTACTACTTACCATTGTTTGGGTGGCACTCACTGGCAGCTACTCCTACATGAATTTTACTTTCGGTTATGTTATTGGGTATGGTGTGATTTGGATTCTCGGACGACGGGATCAAGGGAAGAAGTATGTAACCCTACTGCCAAAGGTGGTTAAT
The DNA here is from genome assembly GCA_041749535.1 of Cryomorpha sp. Taxonomy (GTDB): domain Bacteria; phylum Bacteroidota; class Bacteroidia; order Flavobacteriales_D; family Cryomorphaceae; genus JBBQZU01. The sequence goes on from JBGTBE010000001.1 coordinate 26,124, forward strand.
TTTGTGTTTTTCTTTTTGCATCAAATTGTCAAAGCCAATCTTCAGGTTGCTTTTGATGTAATAACGCCACACGACTATATGAAGCCAGGTATTGTGCGGGTTCCCCTCGATGCCAGCACTGATTTTGAGATTACGATGCTCGCCAACTTTATATCTCTCACCCCGGGTACGTTGAGTCTTGATGTAAGCAATGACAAGAAAGTGCTCTACGTGCATTGTATGTACCTTGAAAGTGAAGCCGCATTTGTTCACGAAGTTAAAAACGGATTCGAGCGAAGATTGCTCGAGATAATGAGATGAGCCTACACGAATACTTGTTTTATATCATCATGCCTATACTCGCGCTCTCAGTGCTTCTTATTTTTGTGCGTTTTGTAATTGGGCCAAGCATTACCGATCGGGTAGTAGCACTGGACTTGCTAATTATTACAGGTATGGGTTTAATTGCCGTTTACAGCATTCTCACCGATCAGCCCACTTTTCTGGATATTGCCATGATCTTTGCATTGCTTGCATTTTTATCCAGTGTGGCATTTTCATTTTATCTAAAACAACGCCGTAAAAATGACTGATATCGTGATTGCAATTCTGGCAACTTCTGGTGCTGTTTTCACCTTGCTCGCTGCAGTGGGAATTGTGAGAATGCCTGACCTCTATTTGCGTATTTCAGTAACTACAAAGGCTGCTTCACTGGGCATAGGACTTATACTGTTCTGTACTGCGCTGTACTTTAAAGAGACATCAGTAACCACAAAGGTTCTGGCTATAATATTCTTCATATTTCTCACAGCTCCTGTGAGCGCACACCTGATAGGAAGGGCCGCATATATAATTGGCGTTCCTCTATGGGTGCACACCATCGTAGACCATCTGGAAGGTAAGTACGACAAGAATAAAAATGACGAGTTGAGCAGTGAGGAGTAATCCCTGATAAGAAGCTGTATGTCTGAATATCCGTACAAAAAAAAACAGCCCCTAAAAGGAGCTGTCTGATAAAAACTGCACTGATAATTTTACCGTGCAAGCAGCTTGCTGCGGAACATCTTGCCATCTACATTTAACTCTAAAATATAAAGACCTGGCAATTCGGGAATTGCTATTTCTGCCAGCGTTTCACCCTGCCTTGCGGACAAAGAATGCTCTGAAACTAATTTTCCTGAAAGGTCAAATATTCTGATGACAGTGTAGCCGGTAGCGGGCATTTCTAAAGAAACACTGCCCTTGGCAGGGTTCGGGAATGGACGAATGATGACTGCATTTGCTGAAGCACTGAACACCCCATCAGGAATGCATGCAATGCAAGCGCTAAAGCATACCGCGTCTTGCACAGTTATTTGATCGGGCATAGTAAACTGTCTGTTATATCCTCCAAATCCATCGTCAAGCCCACATTCTGCAGGTACAATTTCGGCCCCATCAAATGAACTGCCATTCAAGTATTTCCAAAGCACTTGGGTACCTGCTTCTACTTGTATAGAAGCCGAAAAAAGTGCCCCTCCGGCAGATTCCATTTGCACTGGATTCCAAGCATTAAAGCTGCCAGCAATATAAAGACCGGAAGGATCTATCACTGGAATATTCGCTGCATCAACCTGAAATACCAAGGTGTATGTCTCCATTTGCCCGAGACAAGATTCACAACTTCCAAAACACACATCATCGAGCACCGAAATAGCCGAAGGCATGGTGTACACCCTGTTAAATCCTTCAAAGCCATCGTCCTGACCGCATGCTTCAGGAACAATTTCCACATTGTCGAAGCTGCTTCCATTCAAGTATTTCCATAGGACAGTGCTCCCTTCTGCAATGCTCGCTGTGAAGGTGTAAATGCCACTGCCTGCATCGTCCATTGGCACCGGACTAAATGAATTGAAATTTCCGGCGATGTGAATACCGGCAGGGTCGATTGTTTCTATTTCAGATGCATCTACCATAAACGTTAGGGCATATGTGTTTCCCTGATTCTCACAAGCTTCACAACCACCAAAGCAAATTGCTGGCAACACTACATCTTCAATTGTTACTATTATGTTTCTGTTGTTAAAAGGAGGGGTGCCCACACTGCATTCTACCGGAGGATTTTCCCAAACCTGGCTTCCATTTCGGAATTTATACTGTATGGAAGAACCGCTGCTTGCCTGGATGGTGTAACTGTAAATGCCGTTGCCATCATTGGTCATTTGCTGGAAAGTCCAGCCGTTGAAAGTTCCTGATATGGCCGTCCCTCCGCTGCCAACATTCACAATTTCGTTGCTCATATCTACACGAAATGTTACTGAAACAGTTTCAGGGTTGGTTTGGCAAGGATCGCAGGAGTCTATACACACCAATGGCAAGGTAGTAGCCTCATCTGGAATTACAAGCTGTCGGTTACCATCACCAGGCGTCGCACAGGGAAGTCCTGCCACCGATTCATCTCCATCGAGCCAGGATGAACCACGTACAAATTTATAATCAAGCGTAGTGCCCGACTCGAGAAGTTCTGTGTAGCTCCACACGCCGTTGCCCTCGTCGGTCATAGGGCGTGGTTCGGGTTCCCAGGGGTTTTCAATAAATGACCCGGCAATGTGCATACCAGTAGGGGAGATGGTTCCTGTAAACTGCGATACATCTACCCGAAAAGTAACGGGAACAAGGCCTGTGGCATCTTCAAGAGATACGATTACATCGTCTAATTTGATTCTATCCCGCGAGCCGCTGCCTGAAATATAGTAATAGAGCCACCTAAGCTGTACGATAGGCTGTTCTATTGCCTCTGCAGGCAAAGCAAGCGAAAAGCTCTCTTCAGCCCCAAGTCCTGCTTCATTGCTGGAGTATAATGAACCATCAATGTCGATAAAATCGCCTGATTCTCCCAAACGGTATTGCAGCTTCAAACCATTTACGCGGGTAGCTCCGGCTCGAATATCCTCTGCTTTCCATGAAATGAAACAATTGGGAATACCCACGGTATTGATTGCGAAAGCAAGTGCCCCAATGTTGTTGCTTCCTGAATTTAGGAAACTAATACCCTCGGCACCTTCATTTTTGATACTTCCTGATGTGGCAGTGGTGCCTATAGTAGCGAGCGCACGATCGGCTGTTGCTGGTCCCACAAATCCTTCAGTGGCTTCAGCGATAAAGCTCCAGCCTTGCATGCTTTCGGGGTAAGTGGTAGACTCACCATCAAGAAACCCATCAAAAGAATAATCTCCGGCAGCCAGCACATATGGCGTAGGGTTTGTTTGGGCCTGAACGGCTGAGATGCAGAGACAAAGGACTGCGGTAAGTAAGGTGTAAAGATGCTTCATCGAACAAGGTTTTTGGTTATGGTGTATTAAGTACACTATGTATACTCAAAAGTAGGGAAAGGAATCAATTTGGCAAGGCCCATCATTATATTTCATGGTTGAGACATTTCACAAAACTTTGCCTTGCAAATATTGCTTTATATTGTAAACATTATTCCAAACATCTTGTAATCACTTGAAATACATAAAGACATGAAACAAGTTTTCTTTTCAGCCGATTTCAATCAGTTTTTCATGGACCTTGCGGCAAACAACCACAAGGATTGGTTTGATGCCAACAGAAAGCGTTACGAAACTTCCGTTAAAAAGCCTTTTGAAGTATTTGTTCAGGCATTGATTGATGCTGTAAGGGTCTATGAACCCGCATTGGAAATGCGACCAAGTGACGCCATTTTCCGAATCAATAAGGACGTTCGGTTCTCAAAAGATAAAACTCCTTATAAACTCAACAGGTCAGCGTTGGTCTCGGCATACGGCAGAAAAGATGCCACACACCCCTCGTTGTACATAGAGCTTGGTCCTGAGAAAGTGATGATTGCTGGCGGTTCCTATTTTCTAGAAAAAGAACCCTTACAGCAGGTGCGTGAATATATTGCTGCCAACATTGATGAGTGGTACAAACTGACATCTGATGCCAAGTTCAAAAAGACAACAGGCGGTATCAAAGGAGAAGTTCAAAAGCGCCTCACCGATAAAGCGTTGAATGCGCTGGCCGTGGAACATCCAGTCCTGCTTCAAAAGCAATTTTACTATGACAGCCAATTGTCACCTGATGCAGTAACATCTCCGGGATTATTAGATGCGATTATGGAACGCTATGTTACGGCCAATCCAGTTAGTCTTTTCCTACAAAAAGCACTTCAAACTTAAATTGATTGAGGAAAACCTGGAAGCCCAAAATGAAGTTGTCTTCAAAGCTCAATGATGTTTAATTCTTGCAGTATTGCATCAACAATTTCTCCCCTTGCCCTTCCGAAATCTGGGTTGTTGATGTTACTTGAGCGAATGCAATTGGCAAAGTAGTACACATTGCCTTTGGTCTCCAGATAGCCTACGTACCAGCCAAAATCTTCAGTTTCATTGCCTGCCCAACCGGTTTTGGCTCTTAGCACATACCCACTGGTATCTCTTACAACCATGATGCGCTTCACAATGTCCATGGTTCGCAACGAGAATGGAAGGTCATTGTCGTGAAGCTTCTTTAAAAATTCTAGCTGTTCCTCTTGGGTAATCTTAAGCGAGCCATTGAGCCAAAACTGATCTATACCGCCAGAAATATCAGCGTTTCCGTACTGCAGTGTGTCCAGCCAGTCTTGCATCCGCTCTTCCCCAACACGCCTTGACAGCTCCTGATAGTACCAAACTGTAGAGTTCTTGAAAGCCATTCTTAAGTTGTGGTTTTGGTTCCATTTCTCAACAGGCCTTACCACGCTGTCCCAAAAAATCACGAAATCTTCGTTCTCAATCACACCCGTTTCCAAGCCTATGAGCGAATTGCAAATTTTGAAGGTAGATGCAGGCGTAAAAGGCTCCCTAAACCACTCCGGCTTATAGTGCGTGTAGGTTTCTTCCTGTGGATCGTACAAAACAAATGATCCATCAACTTCAAATGAATTGTAGAAAGTACCGAAATCTTCCCTGACTTCCGTTCTGCTTTGTGCAGCGCAACTGGAAAGCAGGAAGATCTTAATGACGATGTGAAACGCGTGGTGAATTTTGGTCATGAAGTATGGCAATTGAACTGAAATTTGAAATGAAAAGCAACTATAATCCCAAGGGAATCAAGCAGCCTCAAATAAACAAAAAAGCCCCTGAAAGATAACTTTCAGGGGCTTTTCAACAGAAATTAAATGAATTATTTAGGCATTACCACAGTGTCGATAACGTGCACCACACCGTTGCTTGCCTTAAGGTCAGTGGCAGTTACATAGGCTGCATTTCCAGCCTCGTCGGTTAGTTTTACTCTTTTTCCATCCATAGAAGCAGTGAGTTTTCCTCCACTTACAGTGGTAAGAACAGCCTTGCCTTTGCCTTCTTTGATTGCCGCAACCACGGCTGTTGCATCAAGATTTCCACTTACAACGTGGTAGGTAAGGATTTTAGAAAGCTGGGCTTTGTTTTCGGGCTTCAATAGAGTGGCAACAGTACCATCCGGAAGTTTGGCGAATGCAGCATTGGTAGGAGCAAATACGGTAAATGGACCATTTCCTTTCAATGTGTTTACCAAATCTGCAGCTTTTACGGCAGCGACCAGTGTAGTATGGTCAGGTGATGAAATGGCAATATCAACTACATCATTGGTTTGTGCAACAGCAGATGTTAATCCGGCTGCGAGTGCAAGGGTGAGCATGAATTTCATATTCGAAGTTATTTGTTAGGGTAAGAGAACACAGTTGTATATATGTTGTTCAGGGTGTTAAGGTTTTTTGGCTAAAGGTTCCTGTGGAGTTTACCAACCCTTATTCCTTAAAGTACCTTTAATGGGAGAGGACGTACAACCTGACTTTACTGCTTAAATTCAGAACGCAGGCAATTGGTAAATTGCCATTACCTAAAGCCAGAAGCCAGCAAATTCATTCAGCAGAAATCGCTATGTTTGGCTGATTTTATTAATCCTAAAGCCAAGTTTCAGTTCGATGATTGTTCGCAAGACTTTTCAGTTGCACACAGCAATTAGATATTCATGGAAGAATATTTTAATCAGTTTAATTTGTGCTTCATTCGCATACTTTTCTAATATGATTTATGGGGTAGATGCCATTATGGTTCCTGTCCCGGTAGTTGCCATTCTTGGGACTGCTTTGGCAATTATTTTAGGATTCAAAAACTCATCAGCTTACGAAAGGTGGTGGGAAGCGCGTCAGATATGGGGAGGAATTGTGAATGAAAGTCGTACCCTTACCAGGCAGGTGCTTACCATTGTAGATCCAAAAAATGTTCCTCCTCCGCTTTGGGCTGACAGCATACAAGTGGTGAAACGGCAGCTGGCGTGGATCAACGCACTTAGACTCCAACTGAAAGAGTCAAAGGATGAGATGGATTGGCAGGAAAATGTAGGTGGCTACCTCAGTGATTCTGACTATACCCTCCTTATGACTAAAACCAATAAAGTGACTTGGCTGGCCATGCTTCAAGGCGATCAGATAAAAGAGATGAATGCACGTGAAGATCTCGATACCTTCAGCTATATTCAAATGGACGATACCATCACACGGCTTACTGACCTGCAGGGTAAGTGCGAAAGAATTAAATCAACGCCTTTACCTCGGCCTTATGATTACTACACCATGGCCTTCTTGAACCTTTTTATATTCTTTTTTCCTTTTGCATTTATCGATGAGCTGGATGCACTGAACGAAGCTTTTCTCATTTTCCCAATCACCGTGCTGGTGGGTTGGATGTTCTACCAAATTTATGTCCTAGGCAAGGTGCTGGCCAGCCCCTTTGACAATATGAAAACAGATGTGGCTGTAAAAGCCATATGCCGGACCATAGAAATAGACTTGAAAGAAATAATTCGCCATGAAAACATTCCCTCACCCTTGAAACCTGTGAAAGGGGTGCTTATGTGAAAACATCTTAAAGGCTTTTCATACGCTCAAACAGGATCGGGTGAAATTGTCATTAACCACCGATTTGCATTCTGATAAGAAATTGGATTCTAGGGTTTTATGGCAAATCTCGGAAGGCAGGCCATAGGTTCTTATTTCCCACCTCTTACCAAAACATGGTATACAGCAAACCGAGCACGAGCACAATTCCCATTGCCGCAATGTTGAATACCGGCCCTGTTTTAAACAGGTCGGTGCCGAAAATGATTGCCTTGGGTGAATTTTCTTTGCTCTCCACCATTGAGAGTGTGATGATAAGTGCGGATAAGATAAGAAATACCAGCCCCATTTGATCAAGAAATGGCATGGCGGGAAAGATTAAATCTATAGCAATACTAACAGGCACAGAAGCCACAGCCGACCAGAGTGCGGCAGTTCCTGTAGTGCGTTTCCAAAAGAGGCCAAACATGAAAAGGACTACAATACCAGGGCTTACATAGCCGGTGTATTTTTGGATAAATTGAAAAATTTGCTCTTCACCCCCGAGTAAAGGTTGCGCTACGATCACTGCAATTATTACAGAACAAAAACCTACCAAGCGACCTATTGTTACCAATTTCTTCTCTGAAGCTTCTTTGCCAAAAAATGGTTTATAAATATCCATGGTGAAAATGGTTGCAGTGCTGTTCATCATAGAGCTCAAGGATGAAAGTGCGGCTGCGATCAATGCTGCAAATGCCAATCCCCTAATACCCACGGGTACAATATTTCCGAGCAACCATGGATAAGCCTCATCGGGCCGATTTATATCAGCTTGCATTACAAAGGCGGCAATACCTGGTATAACTACAATCAATGGGATAAGCAACTTCAGGAATCCAGCGAAAGCCAGGCCCTTCTGTGCTTCTCTAATGTTTTTTGCAGCAAGCGCTCTTTGAATAATGTACTGATTGCAACCCCAATAACTCAAGTTGGCTATCCACATACCACCTATTAGAACACTGAGTCCGGGAAGGTCTTTATAGTAGGGATTCTCCTTGCTCAATATCATGTCAAACTTATCGGGGGCTTCTTTGTAAAGTATTTTCAATCCCTGCACAACTCCGCTTCCATCGCTCACGGCATCCAGTGCTAAATACGTGGTCACCAAACCTCCTATTACGAGGAAAACCACTTGCACCACATCTGTCCAAGCCACAGCCTTCAAGCCTCCATATATGGAGTAAGCCACGGCAATAATGGCAAGTCCAATAATGGATTGGGTCATGCTGATGCCTAAAACCACGCTCAGCGCGAGGGATGATAAGTACAGTACTGTAGTGAGGTTTACAAAGGTATACAGCAGCACCCAGAATACTGCAAGAATTGTACGAATGCGGCTGTCGTATCTTATTTCAAGAAACTGTGGCAAGGTGAAAATTTTCTTTTCCAGAAAAATGGGGAGAAAATACTTTGCCACCACAATAAGGGTGAGGGCCGCCATCCACTCATAGGTAGCAATAGCTAGCCCCAGCGCATAGCCAGACCCCGACATGCCAATGAATTGCTCTGCCGAAATATTGGCAGCAATTAGTGAAGCGCCAATGGCCCACCAAGGGAGGGAATTACCAGCAAGAAAATAATCACTCGAATTCTTTACATGGCCCTTCTTTTCTCTGGAAATCCAAAGACCAAAGGCAATGATGAAAATGCAATATCCACCGAAGATTACGAAATCGAGTGTTGAGAAATTCATTTGGTCAAATTGATTAGTGGTTATTCAGTGGGTTCAAGTAGCATACCATGAACTTTTATTCCGTGGCATGATCCTTCTACAGTATCTGCCAATTAATTATGTGGTGTCGAAGGTGTAATGCGTACACAATGCACACATTGAAATGAATTCAAAAAGGGAATGTTTCTGCAACAGCAAGCAACTATTCTATTGCACTACGCACGCCCTGAAAGCATTCATTCTGCAGGGGCAAACATAATCCGAATTGTCGGATTACCTAACTTTCTTTAAAAAAATGATTTCAAGGCCCGGCTTGCTTTAAGCATCATTTTCAGCACCGCTATTTCTTTGAAGTTACCGCGACCTGCTTATTGCGTTTTTCCACTTGGGTAGGCCATATTTTTAGTTCTTGCTTATTGCATAGAAATTAAAGCGACCAAAGATCCAGAGAAGGCAAACAAATATCGTACAGTATACACGTTTGCAATAAATCTTATCTACCTTTCGGCGATTTACTTCCTTCTTTCACTTCGCAAACCAGAAAATATTTCTTCAATGGTCAGAACTTTACTCACTTTTTTATTCGGTCTTATTGGGATAGTAAGCACAGCCCAAACCACCATCACAGGCGAAATTAAAGACGCATCCACCAATGAAACCTTGCCGGGAGTCACGGTCTATTCGAATGCAAGCCGAGCTGGAACCGCGAGCGACATCAGTGGCAAGTATTCACTTACCATACAAGCCCAGGACGATTCACTCACTTTCTCCTACATAGGATATAAGGCCCAGACTGTGGCAACAGCCGGGCGAACTACCATAAACATAGCGCTGCTTCCGGATATGAAAATGCTGGACGAGTTTGTGATAGTGGGTTACGGTACCCAGCGCAAAAGTGATCTCACCGGGGCAATTTCTACAGTGGGCTCAGAGGAAATCACAAAAGTTCCCGCCAGCAATCCTATGCAGGCCATGCAAGGCAAAGTATCGGGCTTGCAGGTAGGTGCCGCAAGCGGCGCCCCCGGAAGCAGTCCGGTAGTGCGACTCAGAGGGGTCGGGACATTCAATGATGCATCTGTCTTGTACGTTGTGGATGGGGTGTTCACGAACGATATAAATTTCCTATCATCCAATGACATTGAAAGCATGACTGTGCTTAAAGATGCATCGGCCACGGCCCTTTATGGTTCAAGGGGAGCCAACGGTGTGATCGTTGTTACAACCAAGAAGGGAACCATAAGCGACGATGGCAAACCCAGGTTTCAATTTGATGCGGAGTACAGCATACAGAGGCTAAATAAAAAAATTGATTTGCTCTCAGGACCTGAATTTGCGCAGGTTATTAACGTAATAAATCCGGGTACCTTCAACAACATAAGCCGTGTGCCAGATACAGATTGGCAAGATTTGATTTTCAGGGATTCAGCCCCTATGCAGTCTTATAATTTTTCACTTTCCGGAGCCAGTGATAAGAACCAATATTACCTGGGTTTGGGATACTTCAAGCAAGAGGGTATTATTCCCGATTCTGATTACGAAAGGGTAACCGTTAAAATAAATAACCAATACGAACTTACAGATAAAATCAGGGCTGGTTTGAGTATGATCGCCACACCGAGTAGAAGCCATGGCGCTGCAAATGTAGTGGCCAATGCCTACCGCGCTTGGCCCACGGAAGTGCCTTACAACGAAGATGGCAGTTTTGCTGATGTGCTGGGTGGAGGCAATCCACTCGCATCCATTGAATACAATAACAATGAAACGAATACCCTCCTCAGTTTGGGTAATTTGTATGCTGAGATCGATTTCTTTGAAGGGTTTACTGCCAAAACCAGCCTTGGGTATGAAGTTGAGTATTCCAGTTTCACGGGCTTTACACCCGTGTTTGATGTTGGTCCTTTGCAGGAAAATGTAAGCAGCGACCTCAGCAAATCCACCTTTCAACGGTTCAACTGGCTTTGGGAGAATACAATAGCATACCAAAAGGAAATTAAAAAGCACCGTTTTGATGCGTTGGCTGGAATCACATCCCAACAGAACCGGTTCGAAGGTCTGGGTGCCAGCACCCAATACCTGATTGACGAAGATCCAAACCTATGGTACATCCCAGCGGGCGACAATGAATTTCTCACCGCTTCGAATGGTGCAGAGACAACCAGTATTGCTTCATACCTTTTCAGGGTTAATTACACATTCGACAACAGGTTTCTCTTTACCGGAAACTATAGAAGGGATGGCAGTTCTAAATTCGGTGTCAACAACCGCTACGGTAATTTTGGTTCTGTAGCCGTAGGCTGGAACCTGATGAACGAATCATTTATGGACGGTCTTCAGAGAAAAATTCAGAAACTGAAAATTCGCGGAAGCTATGGCACCGTGGGAAATGAGAAAATACGCTGGGACAGGCAATACACGCTTGTGCAAAATGGACAGAATGTGGTGCTGGGCCCAGGCGAAACTTTAGTGACTGGAGCATCTTACGGAGTTACCGGTAATCCAGATCTGCGCTGGGAAACAACTGAACAAATCAATATCGGATTTGAATTTGGCGTGTTCGACGACCGCCTTACAGGTGAGATGGATTACTACAATAAAACCACTTCAGATATACTTCTGGACCTCCAGAATCCAGGACATCTTGGAAATGGCGCATTTCAGTTTACAACATACAATGCTGCCGAGGTGCGCAACAGCGGATTTGAATTCCTACTCAATTGGAAGGACGACTTGAAGAATGGAATCTATTACGAGGTAGGTGTGCTAGGTGCTACTGTAAAGAACGAAGTGCTAAAAATGGGTCAGCTGGCCGGGTCCGGGTCAACAATCTCTGCCGGAGCCCTTGGCAACGGGCAGTTGGTAACCCTCACACAAGTAGGAGGGCCCATAGGTGCCTTTTATGGATATCAAGTTATTGGAGTGATTCAGGATGAAGGAGAGTTGGCATCCTCACCAACCCTTCCCAACCAACAAGTTGGAGACCTGAAGTTTGCTGATACCAATGGAGATGGAATATTGAACGAGCAGGACATGACCCAGATTGGATCTAATATACCCGATTTCATTTATGGCTTTAATATCAATGTCGGATACAAAGGCTTTTCACTTGGGCTGGATTTCAATGGGCAAGTCGGCAACGAACTCTATAATGGGAAAGATGCCGTACGACCCAACCAATACAACTACGAAGCGAATGTTGCTGATCATTGGACAGGTCCTGGTACATCCAATACAGAACCGCGACCTACTGCCAGCGGTGTTAACTACAACCAATCGGAGCGCTTCATACAGGATGGATCATTCTTCAGGCTGCGCACAGCAACCCTTGCATATGAACTACCGGAAAGTTTGCTTCAGAAAGTGAAGTTGAGAAAAGCATCCATCTATGTGCGGGGCACCAATCTCTTTACCTTTACTGAATATACCGGATACACGCCCGAAATTGTGAGCAGCAATGTGCTGAGTTCGGGTATTGACATGGGCATATATCCTGTCACATCCATCTATTCTATTGGTCTGAATCTTTCATTTTAAATCAGCATTCTCAATGAAAAATCTCAATACACATATTTTCGTTTGTAAGGTCCTTATGGTAGCGGCTATTACGCTCGTGCTGGCAACAATACATGGTTGCTCAAAAGATTTTCTCGACAACCCTCCGCAAGGATTTCTCACCAATGCTATTTTTCCAGAAAATGCTGCCCAGGCACAATTGGCAGTAAATGGAATGTATGCAGACTTGCGTCAATGGAATTTGTACTATGGCGGTTATCCAATTGTAGACATGATGAGCGACGATGCCGTGAAAGGAAGCAATCCCGGAGATGGCGCGGGACTAAGGCAATTTGAAGAATTTACCTTTTCAGCCGATATAGGCGAAATAGCCAATTGGTATACCACCCTCTATGAAGCAATTAAATCTACCCATGTAGTGATTGAGAAGGTGCCAGAAATCGAGATGGACCAAGCCACAAAAGATAAGCATATTGCGCAGGCACGTTTTTTAAGGGCTTTGCACTATTTCAGTTTGGTACGTGGGTTTGGGGATGTGCCAAAAGTAATAAACCTTACCCCGGACCCTGGTATGCCGCGATCACCCAAAGCTGAAATTTACAATGAGATTATTATTCCAGATTTACTTTTCGCAAGTGATAACCTTCCTTCCAAATCAGAATGGGCTTCCGCCGATTTGGGCCGGGCTACGAAGGGTGCTGCCCAGGCTCTGCTTGCCAAAGTGTATCTCTACAGAGGTGATTTTACCAATGCAGAGCTTATGGCAATGGAAGTAGTCAATTCACAGGAATACGATCTTGAATTCGACTTTTCAAGTGCTTTTCTGCCTTTGGGTGAATTTGGCATTGAGTCCATTTTTGAAGTAGGGGCTGTGCCTTTTGGTGCTGGTGCCACAGGTGGCAATCAGTTCGCAAACACCCAATCCGTGCGTGGAGATCCGAACAGAGGATGGGGATTTAACCGACCTACTCTGGATCTTATGGCGGCCTACGAGCCTAATGACCCAAGGCTGGATGCTACCATTATATTCCTGGGTGAAATACTGGATGGAGTGCCGATCATTGGAGACCTGAGCACCCCTGATTCTACTTTTGTAGATGGAGAGCTTACGGAAATAGAGTGCTACAATCAGAAGGTGTGGGTGCCTGGCTTTACCACCGAAGAACCTTTCGGGTACAACGTAAAAGAATTGCGCTATGCAGAAGTGCTGCTCATCGCCGCAGAGGCCATGAATAAGAATGGAAATTCGGGAGGTGCCTTATTACAACTCAACAAACTGCGCCAACGGGTGGGCATTGCCGACATTACAGCAACGGATCCTGATGCGCTGCATGAACTAATCATGCTCGAGCGCCGAAGGGAAATGGCACTCGAGCAGGAGCGCTTTTTTGATTTGGTACGCACAGGCATGGCGGCCGAAGTACTTGGCCCTTACGGATTTATTGCAGGAAAACACGAGACTTTCCCCATCCCATCCAGTGAAATTGCTTTAAATCCTGGTTTGGTACAAACACCAGGCTGGTAAAACTTTTTATAGGAAATACTGCTCTCTCGATTTATAGTGTTAATTTTAAACCTAATAAACCCTAATTTAAACAACGGTTCATATGAAAATCCAAAAAAACCTATTCGCCCTGCTATTAATGGCTGGTGCCGTAGGATTCACAGCATGCAATGATGATGACGAAGAGACACCAACAAGCATGACGATTAACAGCATCACAACTACAGATGGAACAGATCTGTTTGGAGCCACAAATGCCACAGACGTTGGTCTCGATCAAAGTGTAACGATCGCTTTCAGCGCAGCAGTTGATGCCGCTTCAATTGGAGCTGTTGGCATTTACAATGGAAGTACTGAAGTACCGGCTTCTGTTAGCGCAAGTGGAAGTACAGTAAGCATAAATCCTACCGACAACCTGTTTGGTGGAACCCTTTACACAGTGAAAGTAGAAGGTGTGAAATCTACAGATGGTGTCACAGTGGCAACAACCAATGTTGATTTTACCACATCTGGTATAGGTCTTGGTACGGCGCCACAATCAGGCTCACAAATCGCGTACCTACAACTTAACGGAAATTATGCTGACGTAGTTGGAAATGCCAGCATGACCTCAGCAACCAATACCTGGGTAGAAGACCGCTTTGGCAATCCCGATGGTGCGATGTGGCTCAATGGTACATCAGGTGCACCTGGTACTGGCGATATGGTTGAATTCTCTGGTGACTTTATAAACCCAAGTATGACTGTCAGCACTTGGTTTAAAGTTAACCCTGCTGATTTCACTGGAAGTCTTGTAATGTTCGGCCTTGCAGTTGAGCGCGGTTTCTTCCTCGAAGTAGGTGGAAACATCGACTGGTTGAAGTTTGCAACATCACATAAAGTTTCACCAGATCCGGGAAGTCATTATTATGGAACAGCTTGGACTGACCCTAACGGAAGTGGCAATGTAGGAAATTCAATTCTTGCAAATTATGCGGGAAGCATTTCTGCACTTGTTACATCTGAGTGGGCACACATCGTTATGACCTATGATGCAACCACTTCTATTAAGTCAATCTATGTGAATGGTACCCTTGCAAGACAAGACGATCTTAATTGGGATGCCACATCTGAATGGAACTTGACTGACTTGGCAATTGCAGACCAAGCTGATGGAACTGGAGATCCAATTGCTGGTATTGATCCAAAACTCACCCTTGGATATTTTTGCAGCGCAGCAAATACTGCAACTGGCTGGGCCAATGCAGCTACTTCGACAAATACCTTCAAAGGTGCAATGGATGATTTCCGAGTTTGGGAAGTCGCACTTACTCAACAACAAGTTACTCAATTGTTTGATGCTGAGAAGGTGCAATAATTTATAGCCCTTCAGTTTTTGATGATTTAGGGGGCTTCTTTATTGAAGCCCCCTTTGTTTTTGTAAAGGTTTATTATGAAATATTTCTCCGGATTAGTAATTGTTTCTGCCTTCATGCTATTAGTAGGATGCCAAAAAGACGACGATACGCCGGCACCAATTGATCCAATTCCAAATGACACCACCTACGTTCTCACCTTGGAAAGTGTGGTTGTGGACAGCATAAATTTTTTCGGTTCGGGAAGAATATTGGATATTGACAGGTCTTTTCCAGCTACCATCCAATTCAATAGACCGGTAGATCCTTCAACACTTACCGCTGTAAACTTGCGTGTAGTAGCTCCAGGTGTGACTGCTCCTATCCAATTTGAACTAAGCGATAGCAACATGGTCATTACAGTCTCAGCCACGGAGCCATTGAAGCACCTTCAGAAATACACACTCTTCATTACCAACGGAGTGAAAGGTATGGAAGGTGAATCTTTCGAAGGATATTCCCGGGCGTTTTTTACGGAAGTTGACACAGTACCTAAGTTTCCGTTGATTGATGATGAAGCGCTCCTGACTTTGGTTCAGGAGCAGACCTTTAATTATTTCTGGTCTTTCGGCCATCCCAACAGCGGCTTGGCCCGTGAGCGAAATACGTCAGGCAATACCGTTACCATCGGCGGATCCGGTTTTGGTGTCATGTCCATACTAGTAGGTATCGAAAGAGGCTTCATCACCCGCAGCGAAGGCGTAGAACGAATCAATACCATGGTGGATTTTCTTACTACTGCCGATCGTTTCCACGGAGTATGGCCCCATTGGATGAACGGAATTACCGGAGTCACCCAGCCCTTTAGCGCCAATGACGATGGAGCCGATCTGGTAGAAACCGCATTTATGATTCAGGGTTTGCTTACAGTGCGACAATATTTGGACAGCAACAATGGCTTTGAAGCCGACTTGATTGACAAAATTAATGTCCTTTGGGAAGAAGTAGAGTGGGATTGGTTCACCCAGGGGCAAAACACCCTCTACTGGCATTGGAGCCCCAACAGTGGGTTCAGCATGAACATGCAGATAAAAGGATATAACGAAGGCCTTATTGTATACTTCCTCGCCGCCGCTTCGCCTACGCATCCTATCTCGGAGAGTGTATACCAAAATGGCTGGGCAAGCAATGGGGGCATGCAGAATGGAAACAATTACTTCGGATATAATCTTCCGCTTGGGCCGGCTTATGGCGGGCCGCTCTTTTTTACGCACTATTCATTCCTGGGTCTCAATCCCACCAACCTTCAGGATACTTATGGTAACTACTGGACACAGAATGTGAATCACAGCCTTATCAACAGGGAATTTTGTATTGACAATCCGAACAATTATGTGGGCTATAGTGCCGATTGCTGGGGCCTTACTGCGAGCGACAACCACATGGGTTACTCAGCACATTCTCCCACAAACGATAAGGGTGTGATTACCCCCACAGCAGCTCTTTCTTCTATGCCTTATACACCCGAAGAGTCCATGGATGCCATGCGTTTTTTCTATTACACCATCGGCGATAAACTTTGGGGAGATTACGGGTTTTATGATGCTTTTAACTTTACCGAAGGTTGGGTGGCAAGTTCGTACCTGGCCATCGACCAGGGTCCCATCATCGTGATGATTGAGAACCACCGAAGCGGATTGCTTTGGAACTTATTTATGTCGGCTCCGGAAGTTGATGTTGCGATGGATGAGCTTGGATTTTCTAATTGAGTAATTCATGGTAGATTTAATGCGAAATCTCAAAGCATGAAGACTTTTACTTACAGTTTCATTGTTGCAGTTACGGGGCTTTTTATTGCCTGCTCCGGAATTGTGGAGGAGCGAAGTCAAGGAGAAATACAAGAATCTGGACTCAGTATAAATTCAACATTGCTTCAGGAAGATTCCTTGCTCAAACTGCTTCAAAGACAGACCTTTGGTTATTTTTGGGAAGGTGCCGAACCAAATTCCGGAATGGCTCCTGAGCGTATTCATATGGATGGCGTATACCCGCAAAATGATCAGCGCATCGTTACATCTGGAGGCAGTGGCATGGGCATGATGACCATACTCGTGGGAGTAGAGCGAGGGTTTATCGACCGCCAACAAGCCTTTGAACGTTTTGCTCAAATGATCACTTTTCTTGAGAGTGCAGACCGCTTTCATGGAGCATGGCCGCACTGGATGGATGGAGAAACCGGCAAGACAAAACCATTCAGTAAGATGGACGATGGCGGCGACCTTGTGGAAACAGCTTTTCTTGCAGCCGGACTATTAACTGCACGTGAGTATTTCAAAGATGGCAATGAAGCAGAGAAAGCCCTGGCCGCGAAGATGGACGAACTTTGGAGAACCATTGAATTTGATTGGTACACCCGCGGAGAAGATGTGTTGTATTGGCATTGGAGCCCTAAGTATGAATGGAAAATGAATTTCCCGGTAGGAGGGTACAATGAGTGCCTGATAATGTATGTGCTCGCAGCATCATCGCCTACGCACTCCATCAATAAAGATGTGTACCACAAAGGCTGGGCAAGGGATGGCAAGATCAGGTCTGAGCAAAAATATTACGACCTTGAGCTTGTGTTGGACCATTACGAGAGCAATGACGATCCGGTAGGTCCATTGTTTTGGGCGCACTACTCTTATCTGGGTCTAAATCCCAAAGGGCTCAAAGACACCTATGGCGATTATTGGAAATTGAACCAAAACCACGCGTTGGCACATTATCGCTATTGTATTGATAATCCGGAAAAATACAAAGGATATGGCGCTCTCTGCTGGGGGCTTACTTCCAGCTACAGTATACGCGGGTATGCGGGGCATCAGCCCAGTCGCGACCTTGGGGTTATCTCTCCGACAGCTGCTTTGTCATCATTTCCATACACCCCGGCAGAGAGTATGGCTTTCCTAAAGTTTCTTTATACACCTTCTCGCGACAGTCTTATCGGAATCTACGGCCCATATGACGCTTTTAGTTTAGAACACAATTGGCTTGAGCCACGGTACCTCGCCATCGATCAGGGTCCCATAGCAGTGATGATAGAAAACCACCGCACAGGATTTATATGGAACCTTTTTATGCAGGCGCCCGAAGTACGGACTGGTCTCGACAAACTCGGATTTAGCTATGAATAAAATCTTTTTCATCTCTGTTTTCCTCTGTGGTCTTGGTGCAAATGCACAGCCCCAAACTGAAACCAATAAGCGCTTCGAATACGCCGTGTTTACCAATGGCGGTGACTCCCTGAATTACCGAATTCTGTGGCCCAATAATTATGATGCCAGGAAAGTCTATCCGCTCGTGCTGTTCCTTCACGGTGCAGGCGAAAGAGGCAGTGATAACAAAGCGCAACTCACTCATGGTGCGGGCATGTTTGCAGATAGCATTGTGCAGTACCCGGCCATCGTAGTGTTTCCACAATGTCCGAAAGATGATTATTGGCCGGTGGCAAATATTGAGCAAACTGACAGTGGACGTACCTTTTCATTCCCACAAATGCCAAAAATGAACAAAAGCCTTGAGTTGGTAAGTTTACTTCTCGATTGGCTGATCAAAGAACATGCGGTAGACACCACCCGTATTTATATTGGGGGATTGTCCATGGGCGCCATGGGAACCTACGAGCTGGTCTCCAAAAGGCCAGAACTATTCGCAGCAGCAATTGCAATTTGTGGAGGTGGAAATGAAGATGCTGCTTCAAGTTATGCCAAGCACACCGCATTTTGGATTTTCCATGGCACAGCCGATGATGTAGTTCCTGCCACACATTCCATTGCCATGGAAAAAGCATTGAAAGAGGCCGGTGGTAATCCCAAAATCACACTTTATAAAAATGTAAACCACAACAGTTGGGACAGCGCATTTGCTGAACCCACCTTGTTAAGTTGGCTCTTTTCAAACAGCAAATAAGCATATATGAAAAAACAATTATTTCTCATTTTTACTCTGTTCATAGCTTATTCCTGCTCTGCCCAAAAAAAAATAGGTGTTGATCCCAAAGGAAAAACAGAAACCCAGTTTATTGACGAACTGATGGCTAAGATGACCCTTGATGAAAAAATTGGCCAGCTTACTTTGTACACAAGCGGATGGGATGTAACCGGACCATCATTGAATGAAAACTACAAGCAAGACCTTCGTGCCGGACGCGTAGGGAGCCTTTTCAACGCCCATGGGGTGAAGTACAACACTGATTTGCAAAACATTGCTGTAAATGAAACCCGCCTTGGGATTCCCTTGCTTTTCGGATATGATGTTATTCACGGACATAAAACGATCTTTCCCATTCCCTTGGCTGAAGCTGCTTCGTGGGATTTGGCCACCATTGAAGAGTCAGCCCGGCTCGCTGCGACAGAGGCTGCAGCTTCTGGTTTGAACTGGACCTTTAATCCCATGGTCGATATTGTGCGAGATCCTAGATGGGGGCGTGTTTCTGAAGGTTCAGGTGAAGATACATACCTGGGCAGCCTCATTGGGGCTGCGAAGGTAAGAGGGCATCAGGGAGAAGACCTTTCCGACCCTTTTACGATCCTTGCTTGTGTAAAGCACTTTGCCGCGTATGGAGCGCCATTGGCCGGCAGGGATTACAGCACAGTGGATATGTCGGAACGCACCTTGCGTGAGACGTATTTACCACCCTACAAAGCTGCAATAGACGCCGGAGTGGCTACCATAATGACCTCTTTCAACGAAGTGGATGGGGTGCCCGCATCTGGCAGTTCATGGCTGCTTACCGATATACTTCGTGAGGAGTGGGGATTTACAGGCTTTGTGGTAACTGACTACACATCCATCAATGAGATGGTTCCATTTGGAGTGGTGAACAATCTTGAAGGTGCAGCACAGCTTGCACTCTCTGCAGGTGTAGATATGGATATGCAAGGCGGTGTGTACAATGCGCATGTTAAGAACCTGATAGAACAGGGAAAACTTTCCGAAGAGCAAGTGAATACTGCTGCCCGCCGCATCCTGGAATTGAAATGGAGACTGGGTCTTTTTCATGATCCTTACCTCTACTTGAATGAAAAAAGAGAGCAGGAAACGGTGCGTTCTCAGGCATTGAAAGACCATGCATTGATCGCCGCCCGAAAGTCGATCGTATTGCTAAAAAATGAGTCCTACAATGGCAAACCTTTGTTACCACTCTCAAAAGAAGTGAAGCGTATAGCACTCATCGGACCCCTTGGCGACAACCAAATGGATTTACAGGGTTCATGGCATGCTTCAGGAAATGAAAATGACGTCGTAACCATTCGAGCAGCCATTCAAAAAGCTGTACCAAATGCAGAGGTAAATTTTGCCAAAGGATGTGGTTTTGATGGTGATGACCAAAGCGGCTTTGAAGAAGCCCTTAGAATTGCTGCTGAAGCGGATGTTGTGATCCTTGCGCTGGGTGAAAATTATATTCAGAATGGGGAAGCTGCAAGCCGAACCAACATTGACCTTCCAGGTGTGCAAAACCAACTTGTAGAAGCTTTGGGAGCGCTCAAAAAGCCCATGGTAGCTCTGGTGGGTGCCGGGCGACCATTAACAATTACTGACCTTCACGCGCAGGTGCCTGCCATTCTCAATACATGGCACCTGGGTACCATGCATGGATCAGCTGTGGCCGATGTGCTTTTCGGAAATTACAATCCATCAGGAAAGATTACCATGACCTTTCCACGTAACGTAGGACAAGTACCCATTTTTTACAATGCCAAGAGGCTTGGTCGACCATTTGACGAGCGCGAAAAATATACATCGAAGTATATCGATGCACCGAACACACCTTTGTATCCATTTGGTTATGGATTGAGCTATACCACATTTGAATACAAAGACCTAACCATCAGCAGTACTGAGATGTCTATGGGTGCTTCAGTTGTGGTTTCAGTTACCGTGAGAAACAGTGGAGGTGTAGATGGTGAAGAAATAGTTCAATTGTACATCAAAGACCTGGTGGGCAGTGTAACAAGACCAATTAGGGAACTCAAAGGTTTTGAGAAAATTGCTTTGAAGGCAGGAGAGGAGAAAAGGGTTGAATTTACCATCAAATCTTCCGATTTGGCATTCTACACACGCAGTATGGAATTCAAGCCTGAACCGGGTTTGTTTGAAGTTTTTGTGGGTGCCAACTCCGATACGCAGTACAAAGTAGCTTTTGAATTGAAAGATTAAATCGCCATCAGCTTTTGCCCCTATTCAGGGTGTCATTTGCTGAGAATAGAATTGCCTGAAAGTCGCTTGTTTGCCTTACTTCGCTTAATTTTTTAGGCAGTACAGGATTTGAATTATGTGCATTCAATGCGCGCTGAAACCAAACGGTGTCGTGCCAGTTACCGTGTTTAAACCCGATTTTTTTGAACACGCCTATTTCTTCGAATTGTAGTGCTTTATGAAATTCTACGCTTTTTTCGTTGGGCAAGCTGATACCTGCATACATGTTATAGTACCCTTGAAGTTGTAAAAGCCCAAAAAGCGTTTCATATAACATTCTGCCTACACCATTCCCATGCGCTTCAGTCGCTAAATAA
Organism: Cryomorpha sp.; assembly: GCA_041749535.1. Taxonomy (GTDB): domain Bacteria; phylum Bacteroidota; class Bacteroidia; order Flavobacteriales_D; family Cryomorphaceae; genus JBBQZU01. The sequence continues at coordinate 47,584 of JBGTBE010000001.1, forward strand.
ATGGCCGACTCGCAAGACCATTGATAAGCAGTTCTGTGTCGGTGTTTGCTGGCGTAGGCGTAACCAATAATTTTATCATTGTGAGAGGCTACCAACCAAGGAAAATCTTGGGTAAATTCTTCAATTCTTTTTACCCACTCATCCAAGCCAGGTACTTCGTATTCAAACGAAATTATGGTGTTCAAAACATATGGCTTGTATATCTCCAACGTTGATGGAGCATCGCTCAATTCGATCAGGCGTATTTCTAACCTTTTATTCATCGGAGTGGATATGCTTAAGGGTGGTTAGGTTCGCGGTAGTTGGTTGTTCAAAAATTGAAGATTGGCATTCCTGTTCTGTCTAATGCGTAACGCTATGTGCATTTAAAGCTGAAAATTTTCTTCGAATGTCTTCATTTACCTTTCAACTTGTTCCAAGTGTCAAGTTGGTTCTCTTGGGAGGGTCTGTTGGGTTCTTCTTCAGTAAGTGATGCGCAGGGGCGAAGGCTTTCCCTACACTCCCCTGGCAGGGTTTGGTAAAGGGCTGTACCCTTTGTTTTCCAAGCTATCATTTCATCTGTTACCTGCTTTATGATTTTTGCCGGATTGCCTACCACAAGGCTTCTTGGGGGAACTTCAGTGGCAGCTGCCACGAAAGAGAGCGCGCCTACAATGCTCTCATTCCCTATATGAACATCGTCCATAATGACTGCATTCATTCCTATGAGGCAGTTTCTACCCAAATGAGCGCCGTGCACCACTGCTCCGTGGCCTACATGGGCTGATGGTTCCAGAATGACTGTCTTTCCAGGAAACATATGGATGGTGCAATTCTCCTGAACGTTGCATCCATCGCCAATTTCTATGCGGCCCCAATCGCCGCGTATGGCCGCTCCCGGACCAATATACACATCTTTGCCTATTACCACATTGCCGGTCACCGTGGCATTGGGATGTACGAAGGCGGTGGGGTGCACCACGGGTTTAAATCCATTAAACTCAAAAATATTGGCCATGCCTAAAGGTTCGCATTTTCTATGACTACGGCGTATCCTTGCCCTACGCCTATACACATGGTACAGAGTGCGTAGCGTTTTTTAGTGATGCTGAGTTCGAGTGCTGCGGTATATATAAGGCGTGCACCACTCATACCCAGTGGATGGCCCAATGCAATGGCTCCTCCATTTGGGTTTACACGGATATCATCATCGGCCAACCCCAAGGAGCGGGTTACTGCCAGACTCTGGGCAGCAAAGGCTTCATTGAGTTCAATAACATCCATTTGATCTAAACTGAGACCTGCTCTTTTAAGTGCAAGGATTGTTGCAGTAACAGGACCAATGCCCATGATTCTCGGCGGTACACCTGTTACAGCGCTGCTAATAACCCGCGCCAGGGGCGTGAGTCCATTTGCCGAAAGGCCCTTCTCAGATGCGATCAGCAAAGCCGCTGCACCGTCATTGAGTCCGGAAGCATTGCCAGCAGTTACGCTGCCATTTTTGCGAAATGCAGGTCTCAGCTTTGCCAATATCTCCAAGCTACTCGTCGGTTTCACAAATTCGTCGTGCGCAAATGTTTTGGGATCTCCTTTGCGCTGTGGAATGCTTACAGGCGCAATTTCCATGGCATGTCTTCCACTTTTCTGTGCTGCGGTAGCTTTCATCTGAGAACGGTAAGAAAAGGCGTCCTGATCTTCTCTGGAAATGTGGTGCATGTCTACCAGATTTTCCGCGGTTTCGCCCATGGCGTCTGTGCCATAAAGTTCCTGCATCATTGGGTTTATAAATCTCCACCCGAAGCTGCTGTCGTGCATCTCGCTGTCTCTCCCGAAAGGGGTCGATGCTTTGGAAATCACCCACGGTCCGCGGGTCATATGCTCTACACCACCAGCAATGAAAAGGTCTCCTTCATCGGAGCGGATAGCCCTGAATGCGTGCACCACGGCGCTCATGCCAGATGCACATAGCCTGTTTACCGTTTCACCGGGTACGGTGTGGGGTATCCCCGCAAGGAGCAAGGACATCCGTGCGATGTTGCGGTTGTCTTCACCCGCCTGATTGGCGCATCCCAGTATTACATCGTCAATTTGATCGGCGTGCACCGAAGGATATTTTATCAGCAGTTCGCGTAGGGTGTGGGCAGCCAGATCGTCAGCGCGCACGGGCCCAAGGCTTCCACCAAAATTTCCAATAGGGGTGCGCACACCGCCTGCAATAAATGCGTGTTTCATGATGCGAGATTCCAGATTTTTGAAGTGCGGTAAACACTTCCTGTAAAGGATGCCACCATTGCGCCGGATTCAGTGGTAAGCGCTACCGCGTAGTGGCCTATTTTGTTTCCGCAGTGTGACTCTTTTGCTTCAGCAATAACCACATCACCGGGTTTGAGCTGCTCGAAATGCATGATGCTGGTACTCGTGCTTACAGCTATTCTTCCACGTCCGTTGGCCGCAAAGGCGAGGGCACTATCGGCAAGGCTGAACGCAATACCTCCATGGGCTATTCCGAATCCATTTACCATTTCGGGTTTTATGCACATTCTAATTTTGCAATAACCTGCATTGGTTTCGAGCACTTCTATACCAAGCCACTGACTGAAAAGGTCCTTTTCCATCATTCGGCTTACGATAGAGTGCGGTGAAGGAGTAGCATGCGCTTCAGGTGAATTCATCAGTTCTCCATGACTTTGTCCGGAAAGAACCGCATACCGTCCTTTGACATCTTGCGCAGAAGTGCGCTTGGCCTGTAACGGTCCTCTCCATAATGGTCTTGAAGCTCTTCCAGATCGTTGAGTACTTTTCCAACTCCGAGCTCATCGGCCCAGTGCAACAAGCCTTTTGGGTAATTTACGCCCCGCGTCATGGCGAGTTCTATTCCATCTCGGGTGGAGATGTTGAGATACAGGGCATCGGCTGCTTCATTGATGAGCATTACCAGCATTCGGCTTACGATTCGCTGCCCCAGGATGTGGTCCTTCTGCGGCTCAGGCATTTCTGCTCCCGGTGAATAGTCATAATAACCACGGCCCGATTTACGCCCCAGCCAACCTGCTTCCACCATGCGTTTTTGCGTGAATGAAGGCCTGTATCGAGGATCGAAGTAGAACTCCCGAAAAACCGTTTCGGTAACTGCGTAATTAATGTCATTCCCAATATAATCCATCAATTCAAAGGGCCCCATGCGAAATTTACCAATTTCCTTTACCGCCCAGTCTATCGTTGCAAAGTCGGCAATGCCCTCTTCAAACATTCTTATGGCTTCTCCATAGAAAGGGCGTGCCACACGGTTTACAATAAAACCAGGTGTGTCCTTACAAGTCACTGTGGTTTTGCCCCATGTATCTATAAGGTTGCGCACTTCTACAAGGGTATCGCCATCGGTTTGTACTCCGGGTATTATTTCTACCAGGGGCATGAGTGGGGCAGGGTTGAAGAAGTGAATGCCAATTACCCTTTGGGGTTTTGTGCAAGCAGCACAAATACTTGCAATGCTGAGTGAAGAAGTATTTGTAGCAAGTACGGTATCTTCATCAACAATAATTTCCAGGTGACTGAACAGATTTTTTTTCACCGACAGGTCCTCCACGATGGCTTCAATGACAAGATCAGCTTCAGTAATTTGTTCAAGGCTGTAGCAAGGTATGATGTTGCTCATTATTTCATGTGCAACAGCCTTTTGCAATTTACCTTTTTCCACTTGCCTTTCCAGAATTTTAAGCACGCCCGCCATAGCCTTATCCAGCGAGCTGCCATTGTTGTCGTATAGGCATACTTTATGACCTGCAGTGGCAGCCACCTGAGCAATCCCAGAGCCCATAGCACCACTTCCTATTACTGCTATTTTTGAATCTTTACCGAGTCTTTTCATTTTTATTTTCCTTTGAACGCAGGCTTCCTCTTCTCGAGAAATGCTGCAACGCCCTCTTTGTAATCTTCTGTTCTGCCTGCCTTGGTTTGCAGTTGTTCTTCCAGGGCCAATTGAGCCTGTAAGTTGTTGTACAAGGATCTATTCAATGCCTTTTTGGTATATGCAAGTCCTTGTGTGGGCATAGATGCGAGTTTTTCGGCAAGGGCTGTTATTTCATCTTGAAATATATCATCGGGAATGGCTTTGTAAATCATTCCCAACCCTTCGGCCTCAGCTGCTGAAATTTTATCACCGAGCATCATAAGTGCCGAAGCTTTCTGAAACCCGATAAGCCGCGGAAGGAAATAGGTCCCACCGCTGTCCGGTATCAATCCTATTTTGCTGAAAGCCTGTATAAATGATGCCGACGCAGTTGCCACAACCACATCGCAGCAGAGTGCAATATTCGCTCCTGCGCCAGCGGCTACGCCGTTTACAGCAGCAATGACAGGTTTATTGAGTTCTCTTATTTTTTCGATGATGGGGTTGTAATGATCGCGCACGATGGTCGTGAGAAGTGGACCGTTGGGGTCAGTCACTTCCTGCAAATCCTGCCCTGCGCAGAAAGCCTTGCCCGCTCCTGATAACACCACGCAGCGCACATCGTCGCGTTCCTGGCATTCATCGAGTATGTGCTGAAAGACCAGCGCAGCTTCCCTGTTGAAACTGTTAAATACCTCAGGCCGATTAATGGTAATCCTTGCGGTATGCCCTATTACTTCAAATTTAACTGTACTCATAAGCTTTTGGTGATGGGGCGAAGTTACAAAAAGTGTGGAGGTAGCATCTATTTCTCACGGTGGGAATCTATCTGAAAGAATAGCTTACCTTTAGCTGGGTGGGGAGTTCAGGTAAATATTTTTACTTATGATGATTTACGTAAAATATATGGTGAGTCAGCGCTGTAAAATGATGCTTCGTGCTGAACTACTTAAATTGGGTTTTTCTTGCAGGAGCCTTGATCTTGGCAGGGCAGATACCTACGAAGATTTATCTGCTGAGCAACTCTCCCTGTTATCAGTGAGTCTCAGAAAATCTGGACTTGAAATCATCGAAAGCAAAAAGGCCATTCTCATCGAGAAAATAAAGAGCATCATCATAGAGAGCATTCATTACCCTGATGAAAGAATCAAGGTCAATTTTTCTTCGTTTCTTTCTGAAAAGTTGAATTACAATTATACCTATCTGGCCAATCTTTTTTCAGATGTAGCTGGAATCACTATAGAACATTACATCATTGCAAACAAAATAGAGAAAGTAAAAGAATTGCTCCTGTACGATGAATTGACGCTTACCGAAATAGCCTATATGCTCCATTACACGAGTGTAGCTCACTTGTCAAGTCAGTTTAAAAAACACACTGGCCTTACGCCAACTTATTTCAAGGGTCTGAAAAGTTACAGAATGCGCTTATCACTGGAGGACATTCATTAAAAACTGAAAGAAAGTTCCATCTACAGATCCCTGTATCTTGTAATGCAAATTGAACGTTCGTTCTTTGGTATTTTATGATTTTCAAGCGCCTAAGGAGAATATTTGTAACGAAATTTCGCAAAAAAGTAACTCCGCCGCTACAGCTGCAATTAACTTTGCATTCGCAATAGCGTTAATTAAAATTCAAACAACCCAAGATGAAAAGTTTTCTAACAAGTATAATGATCATTTCAATATTAACTAGCGGCGTGCTATCGGGCTGTAACAACAACAAAAGTGAAGCGCTTTAAGAGCGTATGCGGGATGCTGAATGTGAATTAAAGGCGGCCCAAATTGAGCTCCAAAAAGAGATCGATAATTACCTTGCAGAAGCCAGAATAATGATCGACGAGAATAACAAAACCATCGAAAAACTGAAAAGCCAATCCACCAAGGCTGGAGATAAAACTGCTGATGCATACAAGTCTGCCGTGGATAAGCTCATGAAGAAGAATGCCGATTTGCAGGTGAAACTTGATGAGTCTGTTGAAGACAGTGAAGAAGGTTGGGCGGATTTCAAAACGGAGTTCAATCGGGACATGAATACCTTGGGTACATCCATTGCAGATCTGATAAGAGACAATGAAAAGAAGGTGAAGAAATAGATGAATACAAAAAGTTGTAAAGTAGGTTGTAATGAGTAATAGTGATAGCTGCATATGCCAGCTTCTAACTCACGGAGACTGGCCCTGCTGTTGAGTCTCCCCGAGATATTGTCTCATTCCGTGCATATTCAACCCTAAGCCTTGCATTTTGCAAGGCTTATTTTTTTGCATACAGTTTGTTTGCGACGATAAACATCAGGATGGTACTCGGTCACCATGTAAATTTCACGAATGGCCGCATGATTTATGTAATACTTATGTGTGTGAAATCATCACTTTTACGCTGGGTGTTGAATCAATTCAATACGTTTTTTGATTTTCCAATTTTTAATCAACCAGCAATTAGTTATGAGCAATCTTTTTTACATAGTGGCAGTGGTACTCTTGGTACTTTGGGCCATAGGATACCTGGGTTACAATGCAGGAGGTGCTATTCACATACTTTTGGTACTTGCAGTGATTGCCGTTATCTTGAGGGTTATTCAGGGCAGAAGGTTATAGGTTGCTCTCACCGTCAGATTCATTGAGTCATCCTCATTCATTTGCCCTCTGTTGTAGGCAAGTCCAAAAGAATGAATTGGAATGTTGTGTACCTGCATTGTGGCATTGCCACATTTCTGGTCTCGGTGAATGAAACCAATGCACGTGATTGTTAAAGGCTGGAATCCTCATGACTCCCCTGGTGGAGGAAAAAATGGGCGTCGTGAAATACGTAGTGACTTTTGAAAATACCAAGGATCAACAAATATTGATGCTGGTGGGTTTACTTAACCAGTCTCATTCCAAGCGTTAGTGCAGCATAGGTAAGGCTTATTTCATCGCGACGCTCCAGCGCCACTGATACGTTTCCGCTACCCATATCTACTTCGGCTTCGGTAAGTTTGCTCATGCAAAATGTAATTCCAACTCCGAAGCCCACATAGTCGCCCACATAAAAGTCACCGGAAAACTCTGCAAGTATGCCCATGTTGCTTCCGGTAATTTTGTAATTCTCATTGAATTCAACGAAACTCCCTTCATTGATAAAGCCCGCATACCCGAGCCCAATGCCCATGATGAAAGCCCTTTTGGAATCATCAGAATAATAACGCAAGGTGACCTGCGGTCCTGCAAAACGAATGGTGACTTCATCCTGCAAGGTGACGTCTAATGGTTCGGTTTGCTCTTCGGGAATCAAGGAGATGATGCTGATATTGTCTGACATAAACTGATCATATCTCACACCAATGCCAAATTGTGCGCCAGTGAAATAGGTAAAGTTTCCTCCAAAGTGAAGGCCACCTTTCAATCCGCGGTAGTGGTCTTGGAATTCTTCGGGCTGCTCAGCGATGCGGTAAAACCATTGTGCAATACCACCCTGTAGCGAGAGCCTGAAGCGGTGGTACTCATCTGCACCCAGGGGAGCGGGGACATAAGTAGAAAACTCTCTATCCATGATTTCCAGACGTTCGGTATCCGAAGTTTCGGAAGACATACCCCCATTCTGCGCATAAGCAACGGTGCCTGTGAACGAAAGCAGCATTAATAAAAGTATCTGAGCCCAGAATGGTTTCATCATCTCTATGAATTGAGCAGGTAAAGATGATGCTTTTCAATAATTCTGACAAACCTATAATTGTTGAAACTGCTTATACAATATTAAAACCAAAGGTGTCATTCTTTGTTACTTTGCCACACCTATCATTTTTATCATGAGAGTCTCCATATTTCTTGCCCTGCTTCTATGTTCATACGGAGTGCAAGCCCAGCAAGGAATCATCAAAGGCAGGATTTATGACGCGCTCACCAATGAGCCGATTCCCTTTGCCAATATAGCCATTCAGAACACTACAACCGGGGCTGTGAGCGACATAGATGGACGCTACATCATTGAAGGACTTTCACCAGGATTTTTCAATGTTCAAGCCACATACGTGGGCTACCAGCCCAAGACAATATTTGAGGTGGAAGTATTTGCCAAGCAGCCCACCAATTTGGATATTCCCTTGGAAAGTGGTGGCACTGAGCTACAAGCTGTAGAAATTACAACAGCTGTTTTCGAAAGAAAAGAGGAGAGTCCCTTGTCGCTTCAGCAAATAGGCACCAATGAAATACAGCGCAACCCGGGTGGTAACCGCGACATTTCCAGGGCTATACAGGTGCTGCCCGGGGTGGCATCATCCCTCTCATTCAGAAACGATATCATTGTAAGGGGTGGGGCACCCAATGAAAACCGATTTTTTCTTGATGGTATCGAGATACCTGTCATCAATCACTTTGCCACACAAGGCTCTTCAGGTGGTCCGGTAGGCATTCTGAATGTAAACTTCATCCAGAATGTGGATTTCTACGCCGGTGCCTTTCCAGCCAATAGGGGCAACGCGTTGAGCTCCGTACTTGACTTTACCCAAAAGGATGGAAATGCCGACCGCATGCGCACCAACTTCACCCTGGGTGCCAGCGAGGTAGGCCTTACTTTTGATGGACCCCTTAGTGAACGCACCTCGTATATTTTTTCGGTGAGAAGAAGTTACCTCCAATTTCTATTCGGGATAATAGGTTTGCCATTTTTGCCCACCTACAATGATGCTCAGTTCAAAGTAAAACACAGAATTAACCAGCGTAACGAAATTACCTTCATTGGGCTAGGGGCATTCGACACCTTTGAACTGAACGAAAAAGCAGCCCAGGAAGAAACCGACCCGGAAGCCAAGCAGGAAAAACTTTATTTGCTAGGCAACCTGCCGGTAAATGAGCAGTGGAATTATACGATCGGAACAAATTATAAGCACTTTTCCAAAAATGGTTTTCAAAACATTGTGCTGAGTCGCAGTCACCTGAACAATACTGCCACCAAGTATTTGAACAATGATGAAAGTGTGAGTGACAATCTATTGCTCGACTACGCCAGTGAAGAAATAGAGAATAAATTGCGGTTGGAGCACACCGCAAGAATAAATGGATGGAGAATCAATGTAGGCTCAAATCTGGAGCACGTGCATTATATCAATTCAACCTACAATCGGATAAGCCTGCCGGATGGTTCATTGCAAACGCTCAATTTCTCTACAGACATCAGTTTTGAAAAGTTCGGACTCTTCGGCAGTGTGAGCCGTACTTTTATGGAGGAAAGGTTGCTGCTTTCAGCCGGGCTGCGTACAGATTGGAACAACTTTGTTTCGAGCATGGGCAATCCTTTGGACCAGCTTTCTCCCAGGTTCTCAGCTTCTTACAGCATCACGCCCAGCCTTACTTTAAATGCAAGTGTGGGTAGGTATTACCAATTGCCTCCATATACCGTATTCGGATACAGAGATGCGAATGGAAACCTGGTAAACCGCGACAACAAGATAACCTATATACGCAATGACCATGTTGTGGCCGGATTGCAGTATATTTTCCCGAAGAATACAAAGGTTTCTGTAGAGGGTTTCTACAAGTGGTATGATGGATATCCCTTCAGCTTGCGCGATAGTATTTCTCTTGCTAACCTGGGGGCTGACTTTGGGGTGATAGGCAACGAAGCCGTGGTTTCAATCAGTGAAGGGCGCGCGTATGGGGTTGAATTTTTGGTGCAGCGTAAGCTGTACAATGGCCTGTATGGCATCGTTGCTCTTACCTTGGTGAGAAGTGAATTCACCGACAAGTTCAACGTGTATGTACCTGCCACGTGGGACAATCGCTACATTCTGAGTGTAACAGCTGGCAAAAAGTTCGGTAAAAATTGGGAAGTAGGTTTCCGACTTAGGGCCCTGGGAGGCAATCCCTTTACACCTATAGATGTACCAACTTCATCGCTCACAGAAGTGTGGGATGTGAATGGACGCGGGCTTCCTGACTATGACAGATTGAATCAGGAGCGAAACCCTTCCATTTACCAACTCGATGCAAGGATTGATAAGAAGTACTTCTTTGATAAATGGAGCTTGAATATTTACTTCGATGTAGAAAACATCACCAATGCCGTGTTCAATCTTGATCCCTATCTTGATGTTCAGCGCGATGCTTCCGGATCTCCAATCGTAAATCCCGAAGATCCAAGCAGGTACAGTACAGTGAGGGTTCCCAACACTGCTGGTTTCTTGCTGCCTACTGTGGGGGTAGTTATAGAATTTTAATAGTCTGCTGGGCAGGTAATATTTAATGCCGTTTTTAGGCAATGCACGCCAAAAATACCCAAATGCGTATACCGTATAAGTTCTCAACCGTATAAATGTGGATAACTAGCATCCGCATTTCTATTTACAGTAAGTACAAACCTTACTTTCATAACACTACTTCTGATGATTATGAATCGTCTCATTTTAATACTTCCAGCCACTTTCGCGATCGTTGCCATTATTGCCTATGCCGCCCCATCACCAAGAGCCCGATTGGTACTTATAGATGCAGGCCATGGGGGACATGATACTGGTGGTAAATTTGACAAAGGGATTTTTGAGAAAGATGCGAATCTGGAAATGGCCAAATACATACATGAACAAGTTGTGCCTGGCCATGGGATGCAGGTAAAACTTAGCAGGAGCGATGATTCATACATGGAGCTGAGCGAAAGAGGAGAAATGTGCACTACTGGTGTAGATTTAGCAGTGAGTATTCATTCATCTACGCCAAACGAACAATCCTTCTCAGGATTTACGGTGCATTGCCCAGGTGAAGGTGCTTTTGTAGAACCGAGCTTACTATATGCTACCAGATTGGCTGCGCATTTAGAAGAGAATGGAATACCTGTGCGGATATCCAACCGGCACAACTATTATATCCTTGTTAAAACAAACTGCCCATCTCTTATGGTGTCAGCGGAGGGAACTCATCCAGATTCCGAAATGCCCTTGTGGATGGATGGACCTGTGAGAGCGTTATTCGCAGAAGCGCTGAGAAGAGCCGTCACCGGATCTTGACAGAAAAGCACCGGGGTATTCAAAATACCTTATCGGCAAAAGATGAAAGCTTCATAATTGTGAAGTGTTCTAGATGCATTGATCAAATCTCCAATACTTTGTCTCCGCCCGATTTTTACCTTTGCCGAAACATTATTATGCAGCTTAATTTTGCTCAACCATTCACCTTTTATAGCCATGTCGATTAAAATTAGTCCTTTACATTTCATGGTTATTGTGGGTGTCGTTGGGTTGTTTTGTGCTTGTGCAGATTCAAATTCATCAGAACCTTCAAAGCTTCAAGTGCCAATTTCAGTGAATGAAAATGCTGATAGCATTGAGAATCTGGCATTGGCGCAAGTGCCGGTTCAAGAACCTGTAACAAGCTATTATGAGAAGAATTTTAGGGCTGTTGAAACAAGCGAAGTAATTGGTAACAGAACGCTGAAAGCCCACCTTTCGGACCCGGAAATACCATCAAAATTTAAGGAGATATTTATAAGCAATGGAGACTCGTTGCGGGATGATGCGCTTTCGCTTGCGCTTACAGACAGTCTTTTCAGCAATGATGAAGTGAGGCAGCCTTTCTACTTTGTGCTTTTTACACGCACCATGTGGTGGGCCGATGCCGCCTTCTTAGAACCATTAAACTTTGCAGCAAAGAAGTACGCAATGATTCATACAGCAATGCTAATGGAGTCTTTAAACGGAGAGCCAACCTTGAACGATGCTGATCGAAACCACTGGACAGAAGCAGTTGCAATGGAGATTGCGATTTCTTCTGAAGGTGTTGAACAAGAAGCATTGGAAGAATTGCGCTATGTAATGATGGAAAACGCGGAGCCAAAACAGCATGAAAGTGTACAGACTTTCATTGAAAAAGTCAAAGCTTATTTGCCCTGAAGGGAAATGAAGGTTACTTTATTGGATGACCAATTGCTTGCTGATGCTACCATCGGCTCCTCCCACACGCATCACGTAAGTTCCGGGTAGAATGCCCGATACATCCGTAAGCATGTTTCGCCTTGCAAGAAATCCTCTGTGCATCACAAGCCTTCCTGAAAGATCAAAGACTTCTATCGTCTCCATTTCAAAATTCGCAGTTACATTCAATGGCCCTATAGCGGGGTTTGGAAATATAGTTATCGAAAATTCATCGGACAACGCATTGGTCTGCGATAGTTCTGAGACAGGAATTAACCCTGCACCACCTACAAAGAACTGGTTCCATCCCGAGTAAGCGGTAGCAATAAATGGATTTAAGGAGCAAGCACATGCGACCCTCCAGCGGTAGTTGAGGTTGGGGGTGAAAGTGGCGATTGGTACAAAATATGCTCCCCCATCTGGGCCAGGAATGTCTATTTCAGTAAAGGTTTGAGGAAAGCCCACTGCATTGCCTTGGATTCTACATCCTACAGCTCCCGAAACGGGATTCCATGAGAGTGCCACACCACCCGGTTGCAGAGAAGCCTGCAAGTTTGCTGGGGGCGAAGTGCAATCTTCAGGCACTACGCTGCTGCAAAAATTAAGGTAGTTTTCCTTTACTACCCTAAACACCTGCTCCTCTACCCTGTAAAAGGTGCTCAGAATTCCGGGGGCGTAATTTCCACCAGTGCTGTACCCATTGGTTACGAAGGCGAGTACAAGTCCCGATTCTGGCTCTATGTACAAATCACTAATCAACCCGTAGGCTTCTCCTGGATGTCCGTACATATTAAGTCCAGCAAACACCGCATCTCCCAATGTACTTCCTGTAGCCCGATGAATTCCAAGGCCCCAACTTCTGAACAAACCAGAATAGTTGTCACCGTTTGATCCATTAAAAGTCCATTGATCACTGATCATAAGGTTCACAGCATTTTGCGAAACCACTTGCACACCATTGTGTAAGCCACCGTTAAGGAGCATTTGTCCAAAAGTGAGCAAGTCAGTCATAGTGCACCGCAGGCTACCCTGCGGTCCAAAGCGAAGACCGTTGGTGCCGATGGTATAGGTTTGTGGATTGAAGGGGGTGGGAGTTATGCCGTTATAGTTGTCAATCTGTGCCACTGAGTTTCGGTAGAGCACAGCTACATTCGCAATATTCTCAATGTCATCAATATTAAAACCACCATCGATTCCCAAAGGCAATAGTATATTCTCCCGCACATAAACATCAAACCGCTCTCCGCTCAAAGCTTCAATCAGGGTGCCTATCAAACCGAAATTGCAATTGCTGTAAGCGAAATATGAACCCGGCGTTTCGAACCTCCACATATTCGAGGTGTAGTAGGCCCCGCCAGGCACCACCAAGCCTGCAATAGGGGGTACAGGGTTTTGGTTGAGGGTAGCAGAGAGAAAGCCATTGTAACCTGTGCCGTCCTGCAAGGACGAGCGGTGGCTCAGCAACATGCGATAGGTGATTGGTACAGTTTGATGATACGGATTTCTCACGGTATAGCCCAATGCATCGCTGATGTCATCATCAAGTGCGAAAGCACCTTCATCGTGCAGTTTCATAAGTGC
>JBGTBE010000002.1:0-2803 GCA_041749535.1 Cryomorpha sp.
GACATTGATCAATTGATGAAAACAGGCTATTACGGACAAATAATGTTATGGACCCGAATATCCGTATTCACAAAATGGATAGATGAAACAAAAAGTTAAACCGCCTGTACCATCTAGCTTTTACTTCACCTTAAACCCCCCCGGAATAAAACCGCTGTTGCACCCTCTAGCTGCGCTCAGGCTGGCTCCACCGGTGATAGTTTCGCCATTGCGATAGGAATTCCGGCACAAGGTACCGCAGCCCCGAAGCAAACTAACCTAACTGCCATTTTGAATGAATGCCCTTAACATTTTGAATAGCAAACCTGTTACGGACGCTGGATTGATGATTACGGAAAAGCGTTTATATTTGGTGTGATGGTCAGAGAATGGTGTACTTAAAAGTCCAGGTATATGCAAGTTTTTTTAAAAACCCGGTTACAATCACGTTGCTGCAAATTTAAAAAATGACGACAGCACCATTAATAGACTACTTCAACAAACTTCTTCCATTAGTCGCAGAGGAAAAGTCAGTCGTGGAAGCTTTTTTTAAAGAACGTAAGATTAAACGACGACAATTTATTCTGCAGGAAGGTGATGTCAGTAATATTAACACTTTTGTTGTTGAAGGGTGCTTCAGGATGTACCTGGTTGATACAAACGGTAAAGAACATAATCTTCAATTTGCGATTGAAAATTGGTGGATAGGTGATATAGGTAGCTTTCATACTGAACACCCGAGCAAACTAAATATTGAAGCCATCGAAAATTCAGTGATTCTTCAAATCAAAAAAGAAGACCAACTGAAATTGTTTGTTGAATACCCAAAATTCAATCGGATTTTTAGAGTATTAACCGAAAACGCTTTGGTAAGTACCCAGCGAAGAGTTTTGCAGAATATCAGTTCTACAGCCGAAGAACGCTATCTTGATTTTATGGAACGTTATCCCCATTTCTTTAATCGCATTTCCAACGTTCAAATTGCATCTTACCTTGGAGTAACGCCTGAATTCCTGAGTACTATTCGCAAAAGGTTGGTAAAATCTTAATTTACTTTAGGCTTATTTCTTAATGTATCTTATAGGAACTCATGATTCTATTTCGTGACCTTTGTTTCAAACAAAATCGAAAAAAAATGAAAAAATATTTAATGCCCATCGTTGGCATATTGCTGATTACAGCCTGTGATGAGAAAAGCAATCAAGAACCAAATCAAAGCACAACTGAAAAAACAGAAGTTATGCAAAAAGTAGAAAAACAAAAAATAGAAGCGTTACTGGGTGAGTACAAAAAATCATTGAACACGTCAGATGCCAAACTTGCCCAAAGCCTTTATACCAAAGATGGAATCTTCATGCCCACCGAAGCTCCTTCCGGGATAGGTTCTGAAGGCATTCTCAAGTCTTATGAATTCGTATTTTCTCAAATTCAATTGAATATTGAATTTTTCATTGAAGAAATTGAAGTAGAAGGAAACATGGCTTTTGCAGTAACCAGTTCTAAGGGAACGGTCAAAATCCACGCCAACGGTCTTGAAGCACCCGAAGCAAACAGAGAGCTTTTCGTATTCGAGAAAGTAAACGGTGAATGGAAAATTGCACGGTACATGTTCAACAAGACTGAACCAAAACAATAAATATGAAAGCAGCAGTAACAATTAAGACAGGCAATCCTGAAGTCATAAAGTTTCAAGAAGTGCCTATACCAGCTGTTAAATCAGGCTGGGTGCTGATAAAGATCAAAGCATTCGGCCTCAACAGATCGGAGCTATTCACCAGAAAAGGGGATTCTCCAGGTGTTGAATTTCCCAGAATTCAAGGCATTGAATGCGTTGGAATTGTGGAAGAAGACCCATCAGACACTTATAAGAAAGGACAGCAGGTAGCTGCTATAATGGGCGGAATGGGGAGATACTTTGATGGTGGTTATGCAGAATACACTTTGGCACCTTTAGAGATCATATTTCCTTTTGAGAGCACTTTAGATTGGGACGTACTCGGAGCAATTCCGGAAATGTTTCAAACTGTGTCCGGATCACTCAATCAGGCTTTGGAAATTGAAAAGGATGAAACATTGTTAATAAGAGGGGGCACTTCTTCAATTGGAATGTTGGCTTGTCAACTTGCCAAAGCTAAAGGATTGACTGTGCTGGCTACTACCAGAAATCCAGAGAAGATGCAAGCCTTACTCGATAATGGCGCCGACCATGTAATTATCGATAATGGAACTGTAAAAGAAGAAGTGAAGAAAATTTATCCATTGGGAGTGAATAAGGTCCTTGAATTGATAGGAACCAGGACGTTAAAGGATTCTCTAAAATGTATTGCCCCAAAGGGAATGGTCTGCATGACAGGAATATTGGGGAGCGAATGGACAATGAAAGAGTTCACTCCTATGGGTGACATTCCATCATTAGGCAGACTCACGGTGTATATGGGTGAATCAAAAAATCTCTCTAAAGAATTGCTTCAGGAATTTATTGATGAAGTAGAAAACGGAAGTATCAAATTAAATATTGACAAAGTCTTTCGATTGGATCAGCTTGCACAGGCACATGAGTACATGGAAGACAATCAGGCAAAAGGGAAATTGGTAGTCAAGGTTTAAAGAACCCGCTTCAACGACCAGCCTTTTCTTCAGCCTGAAAGGCCTGGACTAAAACCACTGTTGATCCCTGCTGCCGCGCTCAGGCCTGCCTCTACCATGAATAGGTTCAACATTACCTGGGAATTCCTTCAGAAGGTACTGCAACCACCAAGTAAAATAACCTAACTGCAATTCTGAAGGTATGCACTTAACAATTTGAATAGCAACTCTGTTACCG
>JBGTBE010000003.1:0-140014 GCA_041749535.1 Cryomorpha sp.
TTCCCTAAAGCAAGAGTGCTGCAGGGCACAATTCCTACGTTTTGATTTCACCACCCCCTAAAATGGTGAAGCCTTTGATTTTTATAACCGGGGAATTTTCATGGACCGCCACATTTCGCTTGTCCTGAAAACCGCCGAGTATGGAACTCACTTCTACACTCACATTCCAATCTTCAGGAACCCTAATTTCCGAACCTCCCATAAAATTGAAAATGTCGATGACCGCACCGTTTGCAGGTACTGATTTTCTGAGGTCAACCTCGGCTCCACCAAGTATACAGGTAATGCGTCCACCATTCATGGGGTTGCTGGTGATAAGCTGTTTACCCCCGCCCAAAACACTTGTGGCATCGAAGAATTGAGCATCCGTGGTCTGTTCAGAAAAGCGGCTCATGGAATTTCTAAACAAAAACAATACCCCCAATCCCATAAGTGCAATGGGCCACACATAGCTCCAACTTATTGAGAACAAATCCAAGTCATTGATCAGAAAAAACCCGCCAATGACCAACATAATGATTCCTGAACTTTTATTTCCGCTGAGAATATTGTAGACACCAATGGCGATCAGGATGGTATACCAACTTGCCAGCCATTCGAGAAATTCAGGAAGCAAATCCATTCGGTCCAGCAGCATCACGGTTCCCGCAAAGATGAGCAGTATACCGAGCAACTTTCGTTTGTCTTTAATCATTGGTTTTTGGTTGAAATGCTTTAGGCACGAAAGCTAAAAAGATTTTTGGAATCAAATGGCACATTTGCCAGGAAGACATTTGCTGTGCCCAATGACAGACAGTCTGTTTGCGCTAAGCAGATTTACGGCTTCTTTCCTTTGAGATTGTCAGAGAGCCTATCCTTCACGTACTCTACCTTCGTTTTACCGTGTGGTGCAGGCATACCATTCTCATCAAGGTTCACCATCACTATTCTATCTATCCTTAGAATATCTTCTCGGGTGAGTTTGTTGCGCACTTCACATCTCAATACAATGGAGCTATTGCCGAAATGGATTACCTCTATACCCATTTCAATAATATCACCTTGAACGGGTGCTGAAATGAAATTTACCTCACTTATAAGTTTTGTAACGATGTGCTTGTTTTCAAGCTGAACAATGGTGTAAAGGGCGGCTTCTTCATCAATCCATTCGAGAAGGCGACCGCCGAAGAGGGTACCGTTTGGGTTGAGGTCATTTGGCTTTACCCACTTGCGGGTGTGAAAATTCATTGTTTATTTTTTTTACGAATTTAAAAATCATACAAAGCAAAACCATTGGCTGCTTAAATAGGAATGTATAAATAGTCGGCAAGTAAAAATTGTTAATCATTGATGTATCAAAATACGGTTGATGACAACTTCTTCGTTTAGTCCAAAACAAAATGTATATTTGTATCAACCAAAACAACGACGAAACAACCTTTTTAAACGATTTAACGACTTAAATGATCGACGGGCGCCCTTCTGATATAGGCTTTGTTTTATTGATTGATGACAATTCAAAAGCGAACATTCTCCATGCTGACATCATATGCGAAGCTGCAGATGTAGAAGAGCTTGTGTGTAAGGAGAGCGCCAATGATGCCCTCGAATATTTAAAGGAACGCAAGTTAGAAGGCAAATCTATGCCTGATCTGATCTTTTTAGATGTAATGATGCCTCAGCGCAGCGGGTGGGATTTTTTAAGCGACTATCAAAATGCATTCGGCGAAATAAGAAGGAATAGTGTCGTGATGCTTACTTCATCCATCAATGTTCGAGATGTAATAAAATGCGCCGTGCATCCTGAAATTTTGGACTTTATTACAAAGCCACTCTCAGATCTGGAGATAAGTAGAATTGTAGAGCAACATTTGTGGCAATTGAGTATGAAGTTCAGCTAGATTCTTTTTACCACATCTTTATCGCTATTGTTGGATTTCATCATCTTCTCTCCTTACAATTAGAGCCACTTTTAACTGACCAAGAGATTGTAAATGTCCGATTCTAAGCGGATTCTTGCATAAAGGTAAGCACAGTAAGTACAATTAAATAGATATGATAGTTGCCCATTAGTTTGGGGTATGCCCCATTTTGAGTACATTTGATGAGATGTGGTAAGCAAGCGACGGTCGCTTTTTTCCATTCAACAATACCGATATTATCCCCAAACAAAACCAATCATGAAAAACTCAGCATCAGGAATACTTCTCGCTTTATTTGGCGGCATTGCAGCCGGAGTCGTAGTAGGCTATTGGCTAAATAGTGACAAGGGCAGACAAATGAGAAACGACACCTTAGATAGGATGAGCGATCTGGAAGCGCGCATAGAGTCCAAGGTGAGAGATGCCTTCAACACAGCCCGAAAAAAAGCCGAAGAAACCATTCAAAACTAATATGGGCCAAACCATAAAAGAATTGGCTGAAGAATCAGCTGAAGCGGCCAGGCTATACATACAGGCAGAAACTGATTTGCTTAAACTCAAATCTGCAAAATGGCTGGCGAAATTTGCTACCCACATCACCCTTTTCTTTGTATTCGCACTTACCATCATTCTTATATTGATATTTTTAGGAATGAGCCTTGCCATGGCCTTGCAAACCTGGTTCAGCGCATCCGTATCTTTCCTATTGGTAAGTTGTTTATTTATGGTGTGCGGGCTTCTTTTCTTCGCCCTGCGCAATCATTTCATAGGCAACAACGTACTCAAAGCCATTCTTAAAGAAATATTCGATGAGCCACAGGTATAGTCATATACAAAATTTTAAGGATATCGACACTGAGATTGTGATGCTCAGGATCAGGAAAGACGTGATACGTCATGAAGCCCTTGCAGGCTTTCATGAGTGGACCGAGTCCGTTTCAGGCAAATTCTCTACGTTCAGGAATTTGCTGGGATTAATTGGCGGAATATTTGGAAAAAGCGATTCACATTCCAGCACGTTCGATAAATTGGCCAACATCGCAGCTATAGTTGGTTCCATAATTGGAACAGTTAGCAACCTGCGCAATAAAGGATGATGTACTTTGTTGAACCAGGCCTGACCTTTGCCACATAAAGGTTGGGTTTTTATTGCTGAATATCAGTATTTAATCCTATCTAATTTTTGCAATTTCTCAGGTTGAAAGGAGATGCATGACGCTCAGTACGTAACGGGTTAATATCTTAAAAAAGGTAAATTTTGCACAGAAAGTTGAAACATCCATTGTAAATTCAAATTTTCAATTACCTTTGTGGCTCATTTTTAACATTTCACATGAATAACGGAACAGTAAAGTTCTTTAACGAGTCCAAAGGTTATGGATTCATCAAAGAAGAAGACACTTCAAAAGAGTACTTCGTACACGCCAATGGTCTCATTGACGAAATCAGAGAAAACGACCAAGTAACCTTCGATTTACAAGAAGGTCGCAAAGGTCTTAATGCGGTGAACGTAAAGCTGGCATAATCAGCTTCTGATATATCGTGAGCTTGAAGCCCCGCCATTCGCGGGGCTTTTTTTTTCAACCTATTTGCGAGAAGCAGTTTCCAACTTTTGGCATCGCAAACGAGAATTCAAACCATCATCAATCTCGCAACAAGCATCATCACTTTTGTATGCACTTTTTTTTTTCTGAGAAGCAGTGCCAACTTCGTAGCCATGAAAAGCGAATTCTTAACTTTGTCTTAATATTCAGGTTTACTTAATTTTACCTATATCTGAATTTAATTAATCCCATATTAATACAATGAATGATAATAACAACACAAGGCTCAGGCGCATAGGTGTTTTTTATGACGGAAATTACTTTTTACACGTAAGCAACTATTACAATTACGTTCACGAGCGCAAAACCAGAATCAGCATAGCAGGCCTTCACGACTTTATCAGACACAAAGTGGCTGAAGCTGAAGGAGAAAGCACAAGCCACAAGCACGCGCAGATCGTGGATGCCCATTATTTCAGGGGCAGGCTCACCGCCAGCGAAGCAAGTCAGAGAGGCAACCAGCTTTACTTTGATCGGGTATTCGACGATATCCTCATGCACGAAGGTGTCACAACGCACTACCTGCCAGTAAGGTCATCGAGCACCGGAATTAAATTCGAAAAGGGTATTGATGTTTGGCTCGCCCTGGAAGCATACGAGCAAACATTTTACAAGCGGTTCGATGTTGTAGTGTTGATTGCATCTGACGGTGACTACGTGCAAATTTGCAGAAAATTAAACACACTTGGCAGCAGCGTGATGCTCATATCCTGGGATTTTGAGTTTACTGACGATTATGGAAACAACCGTGTGACACGAACATCACAGGATTTGCTAAACACGGTAACGTATCCAATTGCCATGCACGAAGTGATTGAGAATAGGGTGTCCAAGGACAAGTTCATGGTCAACAATCTTTTTGTACCCAAAGAACCCAAACCTCCAATTGCCGCTGATGTAAAACCTTTCACTCCGCCAGTGCCAACTGAAAATGGTATATGCATTGGTGAAATACTATCTATGAAGCAGGGCTATGGATTTATTAAATATCCACCAAACAATCTCTTCTTTCATCATCAGAACCTTACCGGGGTCGACTTTAATGACCTTACTGCGGGCGACAAGGTTCAGTTTGAAATTACAAAAAATGACGATGGTGAGGACGTCGCCATCAATGTGGAAATTATGCAATAGCATGCATCAATGAATCCGGAAAAAGCCACATTTTATGATGTGGTTTTTTTTTGGCCGCTACAGTCCTTGCGCATTGTGGACTTTTCAGCACTTTAAATGCAGTGGTAAGTAACTTCTTTTCAGTTAAGGCTCCAACAAAATATAATGCAAATAGTATTCGTTCGCATTGACCAATAGCGGCGAGGCACGATGAATATGCCTTTGAAGACATGTTCAATCTCAAAAGGAGTGTTTCAGCTGCGACATTTTTTTTGGCCCAGCCTTACAGTAAATACCCATTACCTTTGCCGCCCGCAATGACCACTGCCCAACACTATAAAACAAACATCAACCTCGCAGTCCCAGTAATGATTGGCCAGCTAGGGCATATGACTGTAAGCGTGGCCGACAGCATTATGGTGGGACAACTGGGTACGGTGGAACTGGCAGCAGTGGCGCTTGCCAACAGTCTGTATGCCATATTTATGCTTTTTGGAATAGGCCTGTCTTACGGCCTCACACCCTTGGTAGCATACGCTGATGGGCGAAGGCATATTCACTTGCAAGGCCTTTACCTCCGCAACGCGCTTTGGCTCAATTTGGGAGCCGGGATTTTGCTCTTCGGACTGGTCGCCACTCTTGTGCCATTGTTGCCCCATCTGGGACAGGATGAAGCCGTGCTTGGCTTTGCTGGAAGTTACATGTACATCATTGGGAGCTCCATTATTCCTCTCATGATATTCCTAACCTTCAAGCAATTTGCTGAAGGGTTGTCTCAGACAAAAGTTGCAATGGCCGTGAGCATTTTTTGCAATCTTGTGAATGTTGGGCTCAACTATCTTCTTATCTATGGAGAATTTGGATTTCCTGAAATGGGAGTAGATGGCGCCGCTGTTGCAACCCTCATTGCACGGATTTTAATGGTGTTTTTAATGTTTTGGTATCTCCGCTCCCATAAAAGATTCGTGGTCCACATAAAGCATTTGTTTTCTACCCGACTCAGTAAAGTCGCAATTCGAAAATTGCTGCAAGTAGGGATTCCAAGCGGACTACAATACATCTTCGAGGTGAGCGCATTTTCAATGGCCGCTGTATTTGCAGGTACGCTCGGAGCAAATGCCCTCGCCTCGCATCAGATTGCCATCAATATAGCAAGCGTAAGCTATATGGCTGCAACCGGGTTGGGCTCTGCAGCTACGATAAGGGTGGGCAATCAGGCAGGGAGAGCTGATGTTAGAAATCTCCGTATGGCCGCCAGAAGTTTGTTTATGATGACAGTGGCGTGGATGGCCTTTGCCGGCCTGGTAATACTTTTATTCCGAACCACCCTTGCAGGGTTTTATTCCAACGATGAAGCGGTGCTGGCCCTCACGGGAAAAATGCTCATTGTGGTTATAATTTTTCAATTATCAGATGGCTTGCAAGCTGTTGGATTGGGCGCTCTGCGTGGATTTACCGATGTGCGCGTACCAACGCTTATCACCTTCTTTGCCTACTGGGTGATTGCACTCCCTGCTGCCTGGGTATTTTCTCAGTACACTTCCTGGGGCGCAATGGGCATATGGTACGCCCTGGCGGGTGGACTCACCGTCTCAGCAATTCTACTGCTCAACAGGTTTTATAATCTGGTACAGCGCTTTAGCCTGAAACATGCTGCCATGTGATGCGTGAAACACAAAGGGCATTACATATTCGATTTCATGCCCAAGGAACCCTGCACAGGTTTTAATACCTTATAAATCTCTGCTTGAATCAGGGTGCGTATATCCAGCTTCGCGAGTTTGTTATTTTCTGCTGTAGGGTATACCCGGTTGCTGAGAAATACATACACAATATTCTCTACCGGATCAGCCCACACAATGGTTCCGGTAAAACCGGTATGTCCGAATGAATCGAAAGTAACACACTTGCAGGTAGGACCAGGACCCTCGCGAAGGAAGGGCTTGTCGAAGCCGGCTCCCCTTCTGTTCTCATCAACTTCTGATGTACAAAACTGACAATCTGTGTATTCCTTAACCGTCTGTGCGTCCAAATAACGCTCCCCACCATAAGTACCTCCATTGATCAGCATCTGCATAAGCACTGCGAGGTCTTCAGCATTGGAAAATAAACCGGCATGCCCACCTACCCCTCCCTGCATTGCTGCACCAGGATCATGCACATCACCTCTTATAAGCTGCTTCCTGAATGAGTTGTCATATTCCGTCGGCATAATCCGCTCTCTTGGATATCGATCAAGGGGATGGTAGCCCATGGTATTGATTCCAAGTGGCTTATAGAAATTCTTTTCAGCAAAAACATCTATTGATTCTCCACTTTGTCTCCGAATTATTTCCCGAACAAAATAATACCCCACATCACTGTACTTGTATGAATCATCCTCACGCAATGGGGTGGTCAATATCTTGTATAGAAGAGAATCACTCACCACTTTGCTAATATACATTCCATGGGCCACCCTCAGGCTGTAAATATCAGACTGCGACCTGGAATATACATCCCATCGGGGCTCACCTTTTACTATAGTGGCCTGGTAAAAAGGAACCCAAGCCGGCAGGCCTGCCACATGGGCCATGATCCTGCGCAGTATTAGTTGCTTATACGGATTCTCTTCGGGAATTTCAGGAAAGTAAGTGCCCAAAGTGTTGTCGAGAGAGAACTTACCCATATCCTGAAGTTTCATCAGGCTTATGGTGCTTGCAGCAATCTTCGTGATGGATGCAAGGTCATAAATATCCGTGCTGCGCACCGGGTCGGCATCGTCGTATGTTTGAAATCCAAAAGATTTATTGTACACCACTTTGCCATCCTTGGCTGCGAGTACCTGGCATCCTGGATAAGCCTTTTGCTTTAATCCCAAAATGGCAAGGCTGTCTATTCTGTCAAATGCGGTCTGTGCCAGGCCAAATTCTAGCGGAGTAGTGTGGTACATGCGGCCAGCGCTCGCAATTTCTACTCCTGTGAACACTGGATAATACGTGCTTATTGAGACCGGGAGCCTTCCGGATACCGGTATGGCCCCGATAATAGCTTCTGCTGCCGAACGGCTCAGATTGGCTTCATTCTGATAGCCAACCACAATGGCAGCGAAACCACCGGGGTTGCGCAACTTGGCTAGGGCATATGGATTGCCCATATGTACCAGTATCACCTGCCGGTCCGCGCAGAGTGATTCCATGAGTTCAATGGCCGCAGTAGTGAGCCCGAAGTTTTTGCCCGGTGTATTGTTGGTACCCTCCACATTTACAATTACTGTGTTCTTCTTTGATAGTGCTTCAGTAACTTGTTTCTTCTCAGCAGTGGTGGGTGCAGCGCTGCATTCTACTGCGTCAAACCGCGCATATTTGGCAAGTCGATTTTTGAAAACAGTACCATTGCCTCCAATGGTGACTACCGCAATTTCTCTCCCGGCAAGGTCACGCAGGGGCAAGGCTGAATTTTTGTTCTGCACAATGGTAATTGCAGCCTCTGCGAGCTTCTTTTTAAGATGCAGTGCATAAGGCGTATTCAGGTCTTCAGCAAGGTTTTTTATTGCCACCTGATGATTTCTGTGCACACCGCTCCATTCCTTGGCCTGTAATATTTTCCGTACGCTTTTGTTCAGTTGTTCTTCGGAGTACTCCCCACTCGCTATGGCTTGCTTAATGCGCGCCGCCGCCTTGGGTACATCTTCGGCAAAGAGCAGCACGTCATTGCCCGCTTTTAGGGCCAACCATTCAACATCGCCCGGAGCGTGGAAATTTGACACTCCTTTCATGTTCAGCGCATCTGTAAAAACGAGACCCTTAAATTTCATGTCGTTTTTGAGCAATCCATTTACCACTTTGGATGAGAGGGTGCTCGCCATATTCGGTGTACTGTCAAGGGCAGGTATATGCAGATGTGCCACCATCACTGAAGCCACCTGTTGACTAAATAGTTGGGCAAAAGGATACAACTCCACACTTTGCAGGCGCTTTAAATCATGGCGGATTACCGGCAGCGCAAGGTGCGAATCGGCATCTGTATCACCGTGACCGGGAAAGTGTTTTGCGTTGGCAAGTACGCGTTGTGATTGAAGGCCCCGCATGTATGCCGCCGCTTTTAGTGAAACATTCTCACGGCTTTCGCCAAATGAACGGAAACCAATCACCGGGTTTGCTGGGTTGTTGTTTACATCCACAACAGGTGCAAAGTTGATTTGAATCCCCATGCGCTTACATTGCCTGCCTATCTCCGCACCCATGGCTTGTACCAGGGAGTCATTGCGGATAGCGCCGAGGGCCATTTGGTAAGGAAAACGAGTTGTACTGTCCAGGCGCATGGCTAGCCCCCACTCTCCGTCTATACCAATCCAAAGTGGCACCTTCGCTGCTTTCTGCAACCTGTTGTACATGTGTGCCTGCCTCAGTGGGCCACCCTGAAAGAATATAAGACCTCCCAAATGGTGCTTCTCAATCAATGCCTTCAATTCCCTTTCGTGGGCTGCATCTTTATTGCTGTAAGCCGCCACCATAAATAACTGTCCTATGCGTTCGTCCAGCGACAGTTTTGCCATAAGAGAATCAGTCCAAGGGGTGGGCTTTTGTAAAAATTCCGGACCTTTGTCCTGCGCAAATGCCGCTCCTGCGCAAATTATGACAACCAATACCAGAATACAATGTTTAATCTTCATGGAGCGATATTTGATAACGAAGTTAATTCCCGACAATGCACCACAGCACACATCTTGGTCTATTTATTCACATTCCGGTGCGAATGAAATGGCATCCATTCAACCAAGGCTTAAAAAATCAACCAACTTGTGCCTGTGCCCCGTTTTAGTACAATAAATGAACCAATATGAAAGCCCCAAGACTTCCATCCATCTTTAAACTTACCCAATACAACCGCAACCGTACGTTCAGCTATGAACCCCGCACCTTCGATGAGCGCAAGGAACGTCTCGAAAAAAGACGCAAGGAGATAGAACAAGAAGTACAAAAGGAAAGAGGAAACAACAGTTCCTACCGTGTTCATCTTTCGGGGCGTATCTCTGAAACATGGCATAGAAAAGAAACGCGCAGGCAACAACGCAACTCAGGCGCCCGGCTTTTACTAATTTTGGCTGCGCTAATGCTCATCTTGTACTTTGTATTTAAAAAATTTGGGTTTCTCCTCTAATGGCTGATATCATAAAGCTTCTTCCCGATGCGGTTGCAAATCAAATTGCAGCCGGCGAGGTGGTGCAACGGCCGGCCTCTGCAGTTAAAGAGTTGCTGGAGAACGCCATAGATTCCGGAGCTACTGAAATACAACTATTCATCAAAGATGCAGGTAAAACGCTCATACAAGTAATAGACAATGGTTGCGGCATGAGCGACACAGATGCGCGTATGAGCTTTGAAAGACATGCCACCTCTAAAATAAGAAATGCTGAAGAGCTTTGGCAGATTCGCACCAAAGGCTTCAGGGGCGAGGCTTTGGCTTCTATAGCCGCTATCGCGCAAGTGGAGTTAAAATCCCGATTGCTCGATCAAGAGCTGGGCACACGCATTGTCATTGCTGGAAGCAAAATTGAATTGCAGGAGCCCTGCTCTACGGCTGGAGGCACTTCAGTGGCTGTGAAGAATTTGTTTTTCAATACACCCGCACGACGCAATTTCTTGAAAAGTGACCCTGTAGAAATGCGGCACATCATCGAAGAGTTTGAGCGTGTGGCACTCGCGCATTCATCCGTATCTTTCAGCATGTTGCACAATGGCTCTGAGTTATTCAACATCAAAGCATCGCAACTCCGACAGCGAATTGTCAATATGTTCGGGCACAGGCACAATGAACGGCTGGTACCGGTGGGTGAAGAAACTGCCATTGTAAGTGTATCCGGATTTGTGTGCAAACCTGAGTTTTCAAAAAAAACAAGGGGTGAACAATACTTCTTTGTGAATGACAGGTATATCAAGAATGGATACCTGCATCACGCAGTGGTTTCAGCTTTCGAAGACCTGATAGCAAGGGATGCGCATCCCTCCTATTTCATTTATTTGAAACTGGATCCGGCCAGCATCGACATCAACATTCACCCAACGAAAACCGAAATAAAATTTGCCGAAGAGCGCTCAATATATGCCATCATTCGCTCTGCGGTGCGCAACAGCCTGGGCAAATACAATATATCGCCGAGCCTGGATTTCGAGCAGGAAGCTATCTTCAACATAGCTCCCCTACCTGCAAATGTATCGGTTGCGCCACCCGACCGAAAGGACTACGATTTTAACCCTTTCGATAAGGGTGGTTCTCCTTCAACTTTTGCCGGAGCAGTGCGAACCAATGCCGGAAGCAACTCAAGGTTGAGTACCAAAGGCTGGGAAAACCTCTATGATGCTACTCAAACCGACCCTGTTGCGACCCAACAGGCATTGCAGGTAAAGGTTACCACGCCCATTGAAGAATTGGAAAGAATCGTATTTCAACTGCAGCGCAAATACATCCTTACCCAAATAAGAAGCGGGATGGTTGTGATAGATCAGCAAAGGGCACACGAGCGCATATTGTTCGAAAAGTTTATGAAATCTCTGGAAAGACAACAGGCTTCCAGTCAGCAGCAACTGTTCCCGGAAACCCTTGAACTCAGCCCGGCTGACCACGCCCTCATCACAGACTTAGGTGAGGACCTTAAGAAACTTGGTTTCACCATAGACAGTTTCGGTGGAGATACGATAGTGGTGAATGGCATACCCGCCATTGCCTCTGATGTGCCTGTGCAAATGCTTATAGATTCGCTGCTCGAACAGTACAAGCACTCAGCAAATGAGCTGCAATCCAATACCCACTCACGGCTGGCATTGAGCATGTCGCGCAGTGTTGGAATAAAAGAAGGAAAAGAACTTGCCCAACGAGAAATGATTGATATCATTGACAGCCTTTTTGCCTGCGAGCAACCGAGGCTCACACCTTTGGGGAAACCCATCGTAGTAACGCTAACCATAGAAGAACTCGACAAAAAATTTAAAACATAGATGTACGGTCCCTCCAGAAGCAGTGCCTTTGGCAATATGCCCATAATTGTAAAAAACCTGCTTATTATCAATGGTCTTTTTTTCCTTGCCACCATCGCACTCGAACCCCAGGGCATTGACCTTAGGCGCATTCTCGGTGCCTTCTACTGGGATTCTCCTCACTTCGAGCCCTGGCAAGTCATCACACATATGTTTATGCATGGCAATTTCATGCATATATTCTTCAATATGTTTGCCTTGTGGATGTTTGGCTCAGCCATTGAGAATGTGTGGGGAGCAGAGCGTTTTTTGAAATACTATCTCATCACCGGCTTCGGGGCTTTCCTTCTGCATTATGGTGTAGTGGCCATACAGGCAGCATCGTTGGTGAATGAAATAGGGCCTGAGGGTGTGGCAGCGATTAAGGCTTATGGCTCTGACGCATTGGCCATTGACAAAAATTATATAGACCCGAATTGGCGGAAACTCAATTTGATTTACAATATACCTGTGGTGGGCGCTTCGGGTGCTGTATTCGGGTTGCTGCTGGCATTCGGTATGATGTTTCCCAACACCAGGCTTATCATGCTTTTCTTTCCGGTGCCCATCAAAGCAAAGTATTTCGTGATGATCTTTGGCGCCATTGAACTGTTTTCGGGAGTGGCTGCGCGTGAGGGCGACAATGTGGCTCACTACGCGCATCTGGGAGGCATGATTTTCGGGTATATTCTCATAAAGTTTTGGACCAAATCACCCAACGATTACCGGCAATAACAACTATGGCTTCGATTTTTGACGATTTGCGATTTGCCTTCAGGTCAGGCAATATGGTTACGAGGATGGTCTTCCTCAATGCCGGGGTATTTCTCGCCATCACGCTGCTGGGTATTTTTGGGTTCTTTTTCAAAACGGACCTTACCTCTGTCGTGCTTCCATGGATATCCGGGCACTCCACCGCCCTTACCATGCTGTACCGACCCTGGACAGCCATCACCTATATGTTCGTCCATGTGGGGTTCTGGCACCTGGTATTCAACATGATTTTGCTTTGGTTTGCCGGAAGGCTTTTCGCTGACCTGCTCAATGAGCGACGGTTTGTAGCTGTGTATATCATGGGCGGACTCGCTGGCTTTCTGCTCTATTTCGCAGCCTTCAATATTTTCCCTGTTTTTGCCGATACAAAAAGCACCATCATTGGAGCGTCGGCATCCGTGATGGCAGTGCTCGTTGCCATTGCCGCATACACCCCAAATCTGGAAGTGAGATTGGTACTCATTGGCAACGTAAAACTGAAATATATTGCTGTGTTTTTTGTGTTGCTCGACATCCTTTTTCTCGACAAGGGCAATACCGGCGGTCGACTCGCCCACATAGGTGGAGCCATATACGGATACCTTTACAGCAATGCCTTGAAGCAAGGAAATGACTGGGGCAACGTATTGTATGGCATTACAGATTTTTTCAGGAACCTGATTTTTCCCAAACCAAAAATGAAAGTCAGTTCAAGAAGGGTGCAGCCCAAAAGTTCGGCGGGAAAAAGTACAAGACCCGAAGTGAATGACCACCAACGAAGGGTAGACATTATACTCGACAAAATTTCCAAAAGCGGTTACGACAGTCTCAGCAAGGAAGAAAAGGAGTTTCTCTTTAACGCAAGCAAGAAATAGTGCTGAAACTACTTCGACGCCTTAGCAAAAGCACTGTGGTTGCAGTGAACGCCATCGCGGTGCTCTGCATCTTGCTCTCCTATCTTTCCACAATGGTAAGTCCTTTGCGAACCCCTTACCTGGCTTTTTTTGGCATTTCTTATGGGGTTATTCTTATTGTGAACCTGGGTTTTGTTGTCTTCTGGCTACTCATCAAAAAGCGGCTTGCATTGCTCTCTGCCATTGCCATACTCATAGGGTTCAGTCACCTTTCTGCGTACTTTCAGCTATGGCCTAATAGCACTGCGGGAAGTGATGGTGCAAAAAGTATAAAAGTAGTGTCTTACAACGCGAGCCTCTTTGGCTGGTACAACTGGAGAACGAATAAAAAAGACAGGGATCAGATACTGAGCACACTGGCCGAAGTGGAGGCCGACGTGATCTGTTTTCAGGAGTATTTTCACTGCACCGATCCAAAGGTATTTGAAGTAAATGCGCTTGTGAAGAAAAACCTGAAAATGCCATACCTGTATGCAGAATACGGCCTGACGCTTCACGGCAATCAGAATTATGGAATGGCCATAGCAAGCAAATACCCTATAGTGGGGAAAGGAAAAATTAAATTTCCGAACGAGCGGGGCAACGGCTGTATTTATGCAGACATCATTGTAGAGAATGATACCATCAGGGTGTACAATGCCCACGTGGCATCCATTAGATTTAGCGAAAGCAACTACAGATTTATGGCTGATGTACAATCAAACCTCTCTACAGAAAATGCCCAGGAAGGGGTAAATATGGTGCAGCGCATGTCGAGGGCATGGCAACGCAGAGCGAGGCATATGAATATGATTGTAGAGCACATAGACAGCAGTCCGCACCCAGTTATTGTGGGAGTTGACCTGAACGACACGCCCGTATCCCACACTTACCATCAGTTTTCAAGCAGGCTGAACGACGCTTTTCGCTATGGAGGGTGGGGAATTGGAAATACCTACCGGGGGAGCTTTCCATCTTTTAGAATTGACTACATATTTGCCGATGAACGCTTCGAAATGGGAAACTATAGAAAGTTGGACGAAACCATTTCCGATCACCATGCCGTGAGCTGTACGGTTTATCTGGATTGATGGAAGTGGGTAAAGCTCCGGTCAAAACGTCCTGTGCCAGACTCTACGTTGTAACAATTGCTGCTCCTGGTAAAGCGCTGTGCGCGCATGCGTGCTGAGCGGGCGGTTCAGTAGGTGTTGCAGACCTGGTTTTTCTTTTTGAAAAAGCACTTGAAAGCAAGCTTTCGTGCTTCTGCGAATTCGTGGGGATTGCTCCGCGATCCCTTGGGGGGGAGCCTTGCATCCCAAAAACCCACGGTCTGCTGTGCAGACCTGGTTTTTCTTTTTGAAAAAGCACTTGAAAGCAAGCTTTCGTGCTTTTTCAAAAAGAAAAACCCACCGCGCTTCACGCGGTGGGTTTTTGTGATGCGGAGAGAGGGGGATTCGAACCCCCGGTACCCCTTTCAGAGTACGCATGTTTAGCAAACATGTGGTTTCAGCCACTCACCCATCTCTCCAATGGGAGCGCAAATTTAAAAAGTATTCTCATTTATCATCTATCATCTTTTAAAATTCCCGAAACCTTTCACCATGCCTTAGTGTAAAAATAACACTCAAAATGGTGTGGCACACATTAAAACATGCTAATTTTGCACCGCGATTCAAACGAAAACCTTATGCCCGAACAAGCCGGCCACCCTCTCAGAAAAACATTCGACAACCAAGGCAGAGAAATTTCTCCTCAGCTCGATGCAGAAGTAAAAAACTACCTTATAGATATAGACGGCACCATCACCGACGACATACCGAATGAAGAGCCGGAGCGAATGGTGACTTGCGAACCCTACAGCGACGCCCTCGAAATATGCAACAAGTGGTACGATCAGGGCCACATCATCACCTTCTTTACATCCCGCACCGAAGCGCACAGGGAAGTGACTGAAACATGGCTCAAAAATCATGGATTTAAATACCATGGCCTGCTCCTCGGCAAACCAAGAGGGGGCAATTACCACTGGATAGACAACCACATGGTGCGCGCAACCAAATTCAACGGCAAGTTTACCGACCTGGTGAAGGTGATGAAAGAGATTGAAGTTTTCAAGCGCTAGTCGCTTAACCCGGCATCTTTCAAACCCTACATACTTTCTTACCTTTGCGGTCGCCTAAATATTTATAAAAGGCATTTTTGTACATGGAAATAAAAATTACCCTACCCGATGGTGCTGTAAGGCAATATGAAGCGGGGGTTACTGCCCTTGATATAGCCCGCAGCATAAGTGAAGGCCTTGCGAGAAATGTGCTGGCCGCAAAAGTGAATGGAGCCGTGGTGGATGCCACACGCCCAATTACCACTGATGCCACGCTCAGCCTGCTCACGTGGAATGACGAGGAAGGAAAATCCACCATGTGGCACTCTTCAGCACACCTTATGGCTGAAGCCATACAGTATTTCTATCCAAAGACAAAATTTGCCATTGGACCTCCCATCGAGAATGGCTTCTATTACGATATAGATCTGGGCGATGCGCATCTGAGCGACAAGGATTTTCAAAAGATCGAAGAGAAAATGCTCGAGCTCGCCAGACAAAAAAATGCATACTTGCGCAGCGAAGTAAGCAAGGCAGATGCACAAAAATATTTCACCGAAAAGGGCGACGAATACAAACTGGAGCTGATCAGCGAACTCGAAGATGGATCCATTACATTCTATGAGCAGGGAGGGTTTACGGACCTTTGCCGCGGACCGCATATTCCCGACACGGGTTTTGTAAAAGCAGCCAAAATCATGTCGATCGCCGGAGCTTACTGGCGGGGAGATGAAACCCGAAAGCAACTCACCCGCGTGTACGGCATTACTTTTCCCAAACAGAAAGACCTCACAGACTACCTGCATTTGCTCGAAGAAGCCCAGAAGAGAGACCATAGAAAATTGGGGAAAGAATTGGGCCTGTTCACATTTTCGCAACTCGTAGGTCAGGGCTTGCCCTTGTGGTTGCCCAAAGGCGCCATGCTTCGGGAACGACTCGAAAACTTCCTGAAAGCCGCCCAGAAAAAATCAGGTTACTTACAAGTCATCACTCCCCACATTGGCAGTAAGGATCTGTATGTAATAAGCGGACACTACGCCAAGTATGGCAAGGACTCTTTCCAGCCCATCCACACACCAAATGAAGGCGAAGAGTATTTGCTCAAGCCCATGAACTGCCCGCACCACTGCGAAATCTATAAATCGGAGCCGAGATCGTACAAGGACCTTCCACTACGACTTGCCGAGTTTGGAACAGTATACCGGTATGAGCAGAGTGGAGAGTTACACGGCCTCACACGTGTGCGCGGATTCACACAGGACGACGCCCACATATTTTGCACCCCCGATCAGGTAAAAGGTGAGTTTAAGAAAGTAATTGATTTGGTGCTTTATATCTTTAAGACCCTGGGCTTTGAGGATTACGTAGCACAAGTATCGCTTCGCGATCCTAAGAATCCCGGCAAGTACATAGGTACAGACGAAAACTGGAACAAAGCTGAAAGTGCCATTTTGGATGTTGTAAAAGACTCGGGCTTCACTTATGTGATTGAGGAGGGTGAAGCCGCATTCTACGGTCCGAAGCTCGACTTTATGGTGAGAGATGCCATAGGCCGCAAGTGGCAACTTGGCACCATACAGGTAGATTACAATTTACCCGATCGTTTCGAACTGGAATACGTGGGAAGCGACAACGCAAGGCACCGGCCTGTTATGATTCACCGTGCCCCTTTCGGTAGCATGGAGCGTTTTGTAGCGGTTTTGATTGAACACTGCGCCGGGAGATTCCCGCTTTGGCTTAGCCCCGAACAGGTGAAAATACTGCCTGTGAGTGAGAAGTACAACAATTACGCTCAGGATGTAGCTAGAATGCTAAATAATTACGATAGTCGCGCCCTCGTTGACGAACGCAATGAAAAAGTGGGTCGCAAGATCCGCGATGCAGAGATGGATAAAGTGCCATATATGCTTGTAGTGGGTGAGAATGAAGCTGAACAGAACACGGTTTCAGTGCGCAAGCAAGGAGATGGCGATATGGGAACACACAGTGTAGAAGCATTCGCCAGGATGATTGAAAATGAAATAAATACCCTGTTAGGGAAAGTTTAATTAAAGCAATAGCGCCATAAAGAAATTTCAAAGAAGGCCCTCGAGAAGGGTAGAACAAGAAGATCTGCACAAGATCAACGACCGCATAACAGCGCCGCAAGTAAGGGTAATCATTGACGATTCGCCCGCCGAAGTGTATCCGATTCAGCAGGCGCTAAAGCTGGCAGAGGAAAAAGGGTTGGACCTGGTGGAAATTGCTCCCAATGCAGTTCCTCCGGTTTGCAAAGTAATAGACTACAGAAAGTTTCTTTACGACCAAAAGAAGAAACAGAAAGAGTTAAAGAGTAAGCAACAAAAAGTTGTTGTGAAGGAAGTGCGATTCGGACCAAATACCGATGACCACGATTTTGCATTTAAGCTGGAACATGCCAAGAAGTTTCTCGAAGAGGGCTCCAAGGTAAAGGCTTACGTGTTTTTTAAGGGTAGAACCATCATTTTCAAAGAGAGAGGAGAGATACTCCTTCTCAAATTTGCCAAAGAGCTTGCAGACATAGGTGCTGTAGAGCAGCTTCCAAAGCTCGAAGGCAAGAGAATGATTATGATGATAAACCCCAAGAAGAAATAAGGATTCATACATCAAAAACAAATAAGGCCATGCCAAAAATGAAAACTGTTTCAAGCGCAAAGAAGAGATTCTCGCTTACAGGAACAGGTAAAGTCAAAAGAAAGCACGCTTTTAAAAGTCACATTCTCACCAAGAAGTCGACCAAGAGAAAGCGCAATCTTACCGCTGCTACTATCGTGCACCCTGCCGATATGAACAACGTGAAGGACATGCTTTGCATGTAAATTTTAACTGGTTATTAACCCCGGGTAAAAGCCCAAGACTGCTTGCAAAAGCAGCGCTTCAGCCCAAAAAAGCAACACTATGCCAAGGTCAGTAAATGCAGTGGCTTCGCGAGCACGCCGCAAAAAAGTGCTCAAGCAAACAAAAGGTTATTTCGGAAGAGGTAAAAACGTTCACACCGTTGCCAAAAACATTCTCGAAAAAGGCCTCGGATACGCATACCGCGACCGCCGTCAGAAAAAGCGCAACTTCAGGTCGCTTTGGATTCAAAGAATCAACGCCGGTGCCCGCGAAAATGGAATGTCGTACTCCGAACTTATGGGCAAACTAAAAACAAAAGAAATACAGCTGAACCGCAAAGTACTCGCTGATCTCGCTATGAACCATCCTACCGCGTTCAAAGCCATCATCGATTCGGTTAAGTAATCGCGCATTATTTCATAAAATCAAAGGGGAGTGAGCAACTCCCCTTTTTTTATTTGCGCTATTTTTGGACGCAATTCTCACCTTGATATGAAGATTCGAATTATAGCGTACTTCTGTGCCATGTCGGCATGTATTGCCTCCAGAGGGCAGGTGCTTGAACAGTATATGATGGCCAACCCACAGCAACTTTCAGAGATGGTAGATTCCCTGAAGTTTATCTGCCCACCCAACGGGGGAAATTGGGTGAATACAGATTCATACGATTATCCAAGGGGGGTAAAAACCAAATTGAGCATCATACACTTTGCCTCTTTTGACGATGTGCGCAGCAGGCAAACCATACAGGCGCTGAGCAATTTGCAGGCCCAGCTCCCTACCCTCCATATTGCCGTGGTTCACAACCCCAGGTTCTCCTACCCTTCCACAGCGCAAGATGTGGAGCGTGAAATATTTAGACTTGGTTCAAACCTGCCTGTGCATTTGGCGCAAGACAAACATTGGGCAGCTTGCAATCAAATAGTTTTACAACCAACCACGCTCTTTCTCGCTCCGGGCGGAAAAGTAATGGAGCGGAAAGAAGGAGCCTTGCAATTGATGCACCTCGAGGCTGCAATGCGAAGGCTGATGCCACTCTATGAGGAATTAATTGCGTTGAACAAAGAGCCCTTCTATCCGAAAACCTCCCTTTACAGGAAGAAGAAAACAGTATTGCGGGAACCATATGGTCTGGCTGTAAACAATGAGGAAAGTCTTCTTTACGTGAGCGATATGGGCGGCCAACGCATCATTGCCATCACACCTTCCGGTGATATGGTGTACCACATAGGCACTGGTCGCAGCGGGTACATGGATGGTGAAATGCGTCAGGCAGAATTTAATCAACCTGCAGGCTTGGCCTTTCACCAGGCTGAGAATACACTTTACATAAGCGATGCGGGTAACCACAGAATCAGGAAAGTAGACTTGAGAACCAAACAGGTAAGTACACTGCTTGGCAACGGCCTTCCGGGAAAAGATGAGCAGGTAAAAATTATAGGAACCGCAGGCTCCATCAATTTCCCAACATCCCTATACCTGAACAACAATGACCTGTACATATCCGCTGCGGGCAGTTCGGAAATATGGGTATGCGATGTGAGAACCGGTGTAGCGGAGAAGCTTGCGGGTCCTGCAACTGAATCGGGCGATAGCAACAAGAATGAAGTACCCATAGGCCAGCCTGCCGGGCTTACCTCCGATGGATCCGGATTGCTCTACTTTCTAGATGCGAAGCACAGCGACCTGTGCAGCATCGACAGCCGAAAAATAAGCACCCTATTGGGAAATGGGCCCGACAATTTTGGCTACAACGATGGCAAGAAAGACAAGGTTAAATTTCAGTATCCCCTTGGTATTTGCCAGGTTGGCAATGACTGGTACGTGGCAGATTCGTACAACCATGCCATACGAAAAGTGCAGCCTTACCGCAAAACGACAGAAACCCTGGCAGGAAATGGAAGCCCCGGATATAAGAATGGTAAAGGTACCAACGCGCTGTTTCGCACGCCTACGGATGTAGCCTTGTTAGGCAATGAACTATTCGTAACTGACGCGGGCAATGGCTTGATTCGCAAAATTGACTTAAGCACCAACGAAGTTACGGGAGTACCTCTTTTTAATTATGAAGCCATTGGATACGGCGCTTCAGACAGAATACTTGAAGTGCGCGATTGCGAAGAAATAGTCATTGCACCCGGTGAGAATCTCATTGCCTATTCTCTGGACCTGGGTCCTCTTTATGCCATGGATATCCAGGGATTCAGCAATGCGGCGCTCAGCACCGCCAATCCTGATGATGCCATGATGGAAACCGAGATGCGAACAGGAAAGTTCACAGTGCTCATTCACGGATTGGAATTGGAAAAACGGAACTCCTTCTCTTTCGATTTGCAACTCTTCTTTGCCGATACGGCCTATCCTGAGCGTCAGTATACCAGGGGAGTTACCTATGTGCAAAACTTCACAGTGAAAGAAGGAGCACCCGCTGCCCAGGAGGTGCTTATCTTGTTCGACCCAGACTCTGAGTAATTATTTTTCCAACAGCCTTTCCAGGCCTTTGGCTGCAAGGGTATATTGAGCATCCTGCTCAAGTACCTCCTTGTAAATAGCAACAGCCAGCGCTTCTTCACCAAGCTCTTCAAAGCATAGACCTTTGTTGAACAAGGCATCTATATAATTGGGTTGTATGGTGAGCACTGTGTCAAAATAAGCAGATGCAATGCGGTACTCTTCCAATTCTACCAGGTGCAAATAGCCCATATTGTAATAGCCTAAGAAGCTGTTCGGGTCTGCTTTCACCATACTTCTGTACACGCTCAACGCACGCTGAAGCGCACCCCTGTTCTGCAAAAACATGGCCTTATGGTAGTAGGCTTCCGCACTCGCAGGTCTGAGGGTAATGGCCGTACTAAAGTACTCCAGCGCAATGCTATCGTTCTTGGCAGTGTAGAGATTTCCCAGCTCCATATACGCATCAAAATACTCAGGGTCCACTTCGGTGGCTGTTTGAAATGATGAGATGGAAAGGGCTGTATCGCCCAACTCCTTGAAAATGTATCCTTTTAGGAAATACGCTTTGGGAAGTCGTTCGTTGATCGATATAGCTGCATCAACTGCCTGTATAGCTTCAGGATACCTGCGCAGCAGAAAGTTCACCTCTCCAAGTTTCAAATTTGCTTCAAGGTTCTTGGGATCAAGTGCTATGGCCTTCTCAAAGCTCAGCCTTGAATCACGTAACTCGCTGCTCCTAAAATAAAGTTCTCCCCTGGCCGCATGAAATGATGAAACCGTGCTGTCTATGCTCATGGCCCTCATCACATCGCGGTGGGCCAGTTCGAACATATTGCGGTCGCCGTATGCCATTGCGCGCTTTATGTACAGGTTGGCATCGTTCGGATTGGCAATGATTTCATCCGAAATGCCCATAATCTCGTTGTCTTGTTTGTCGGTTGTGGAGGTCTCCGTCTGCTCTTCCGCATTTTGCTGCTTTCCGCATTGGCTCAAGCCCAAGGAAAGCAAGATGAAAAGTACAAGGATTCTATGTTGCTTCATGAAAAAATTAAAATGAGAATATCGGCAATTGCGCATTGAAACTGCCTTGGTGTGTAAAGCAAAGCCGAAAGTGAATTCACCTTCGGCCTTGTATATCAATGGACGGTATTAATTCTTCTTCAGCTGGTCTTTAATTTTTTGCTCCAGCTCCAGCATTAGCTCAGGATTGTCTTCAATGAGTTGTTTCACACTGTCGCGGCCCTGTCCGAGTTTTGTTTCACCATAGCTGAACCAACTGCCGCTTTTCTTGATGATGTTCATCTCTACAGCCATATCGATGATCTCGCCGCTTTTTGAAATTCCGGAACCATACATGATGTCGAATTCTGCTTTCGCAAATGGCGGAGCCACTTTATTCTTTACAATCTTCACCCTGGTTCTGTTGCCAGTGATGTTCTCTCCATCCTTGATCTGTGTAGCGCGTCGAATATCGATTCGTATAGATGCATAAAACTTCAAAGCATTTCCTCCTGTGGTGGTTTCAGGATTTCCAAACATCACCCCTATTTTCTCTCTCAGCTGATTGATAAAGATGCAGCAGCATCCTGTCTTGGAAATAGCGCCCGTAAGTTTTCGCAATGCCTTCGACATTAGCCTTGCTTGCAGTCCTACCTGAGAGTCGCCCATTTCACCTTCTATCTCAGCGCGGGGGGTAAGTGCTGCTACCGAGTCGATCACGATCAGGTCAATGGCGCCGGAGCGAATAAGGTTCTCTGTAATTTCGAGTGCCTGCTCTCCATTGTCTGGTTGTGAGATGAAAAGGTTCTCAGTGTCCACCCCTAAATTCTCAGCATAGAATCGGTCAAAGGCATGTTCCGCATCAATAATTGCAGCGATGCCGCCCAACTTCTGTACTTCGGCGATGGCGTGGATGGCCAAAGTTGTTTTCCCGGAAGATTCAGGGCCGTAGATTTCCACCACCCTGCCCCGTGGGTAACCACCTATACCAAGGGCAAGGTCCATACCGAGCGAACCGGTGGGAATTACTTCGAGTTTTTCCACCATATCGTCGCCCAGCTTCATCACTGCGCCTTTGCCGTACGATTTTTCAATGCGTTCTATGGTAAGCTGAAGGGCTTTCAGTTTCTCTTTATTTGCTTCTATTGCCATGGTATATCGTTTAGTTGGTTTCTAACAGTACTTGACGTGCAGCTACCTTTGTATCTACCTTGTCAATAATTGATTCAATTTTGCCTGACCCATCGATCACAAACGTGCGACGCAGCACACCATCGTATTCCCGGCCCATAAACTTCTTCCTGCCCCATGCCTGGTACTTGGTGAGAATTTCCTTCTCTGTATCTGCAATGAGTGAAAAAGGAAGCTTGTATTTGGCCGCAAATTTCTGGTGTGATTTTTCGCTGTCCGCACTTACTCCTATTACCGCGTAGCCCTTCTCGAGCAAGCTGTCATACTCGTCTCTGAAACTGCAGGCTTCGGCGGTACATCCCGGCGTATCATCCTTCGGGTAAAAGTAAAGAATTACTTTTTTACCTTGAAAATCTTTTAAAGAAATGTCTTTGCCATTGTGGTCCTTAGCGGCAAATGGTGGAGCCATTGCCCCGACTGTTAGTGCTTCCATGTTGTGTATGTTATTTTGGTATTTATCTGATGACAATATAGCCACTTCAAATGTTTTACACTGCAAAATTTGAAGTTCAGAACATAAGGTATTTACGTTGGTAAAAAATAATTCATACTTAGCTTTGTGTCATGGAATATACACCATTGGCAGAAAGGCTTCGTCCCAAATCACTCGATGAATTCATAGGTCAGGAGCACCTTACGGGAATATTTAAGCAAGCATTGGAATCCGGCCTTATTCCCTCCATCATACTGTGGGGACCACCCGGCGTGGGCAAAACCACCCTTGCCGGTATTCTTGCCAAAGGACTCAAGCGCCCATTTTATACCCTCAGTGCGGTAAATGCCGGCGTAAAGGAAGTACGTGAGATCATTTCAAAGGTAGAGCAAGGGGGGCTGTTTGGTACAGGCAGCGCCATTGTATTTATTGACGAGATACACCGATTCAACAAGTCGCAACAGGACAGCCTGCTGGGCGCGGTGGAGCGAGGCACCATAACTTTGATCGGTGCGACCACTGAGAATCCATCTTTTGAGGTAAACTCAGCCCTCCTCTCCCGCTGTCAGGTGTACGTGCTCAAACCGCTCAACACCAATCACCTTAAACAATTGATTGAAAGGGCCATCAACACAGATAGCCTCATCAAATCGAAGGGAATTGCGGTGCGCGAAACCAAAGCACTGATGCAACTTAGCGGTGGGGATGCCCGCAGGCTGCTCAATGTCCTGGAAACTGTAGTCAACGCCCTTCCGGCAAATGAGAAAGAAATTTCCGATGAATTGGTGAAACAGGTTGTGCAAGAGAATCCGGCCCTTTACGACAAAGATGGTGAGCAACACTACGATATTATCTCCGCGTTTATAAAATCAGTACGAGGCAGCGACCCCAATGCTGCAGTGTACTGGATGGCGAGAATGCTCGCCGGGGGAGAAGACCCTAAGTTTATTGCCCGCCGACTTATTATCCTGGCGAGTGAAGACATAGGCAATGCAAACCCGACTGGGCTGGTCATTGCAAATGCGGCCTTCGACGCTGTGCAAAAAATTGGAATGCCCGAGGCGCGCATCGTACTGAGTCAATGCGCAGTATATCTGGCCTGTTCACCAAAAAGCAATGCATCCTACGAGGCCATCAATGCTGCCATGCAGGCTGCCAATGCACATGGCAACCTCCCGGTACCACTCCACCTGCGCAATGCCCCCACCAAGCTGATGAAAGAACTGGGCTATGGAGAAAATTACATGTACAGCCACGCCTACACCCAAAACTTTAAGGAGCAGGAATACCTTCCGGAAAAATTGAGCGGCACAAAATTCTACAATCCCGGAAGCAACAGCCGGGAAGATGAAATGCGGAAGAAACTGAGAGAGAACTGGGGGGAGAAGTATGGGTATTGAAGGTCTGCATGAGCCTATACGCAAGCGAATGTATTGAAGTACGAGTAGAGAAATGCTTTGGTTCGGCTTCTAAATAATTCACGCAGCCAATTGCCACGCGATAGGAATCTAAAGCCAGTAAGTTGTGTAACCATTGCCCTTTGTATTGCAAAGATCAACGCACCATCCCTGCATGCTACTGACGCTTTCATCATAAAACCGTTCTGGGCGTAGACTCAGCGAAGACCCGGGTCCAACTCCATCCATCATCATATGGTGTGGCCACTACCAGTTTGTATTAATTCCTACCAAAGAGACCAGAAATTCGGTTAATTGCGCACCTTGCCTGTGGCCAGATCGTTGTTCTGCGCCAGCATGTACACCATAGCTATGACACTTCCCCCTGCACCCTGCTCCATCATTTGCCAAATAAAATCGAGTACAAGGTGCTCCGTGCCATGGCCCTTGAATGAAATGCCAAATACAAAGGCGATGAGATAGATGAAAAAACCCATGGCCATACCCATAAACATTCCTTTGAGCCGTATGCCCAAACCCATACTCAAGTAGGTATAGACAAATGTGAGGGAAAAACCTATGGTGATGTAAGCCAGAAAGGCAAGTGAATAAAACAAAAAGACTGGATTGGGGATGAAAATCAGATCATTGAGAAAAATACCATGCCATGCCCAACTCAGTAACATCATTACAAGGGTAGAAAGCAACCAGGATATAAAAAACCTTTTCTTCAGCATAATACTTGGAACCCCAAAGTTAGGGCTATTGACCCGTGAACCAAAAAAAGGAGCAAAGTATTGGCCATCCTTTTTTCAACATGCTAAGGGGGAAACAATTACAATTATTTGTTTCGAACTACCTTAAATTCGGTCCGGCGGTTGGAAGCCCTGCCCTCTTCTGTATCGTTGGTTGCAATGGGTTTATCCGATCCATAGCCCTTTGTACTTATTCTGCTTGCGTCAATGGATTCAGAATTTACGAGGTAATTTTTCACCGCCGCCGCCCTGCGCTCCGAAAGTGAAAGGTTGTACGCTGCCGACCCCTGGTTGTCCGTGTGGCCAGAAATCTCAATGCTCAAGGCGCTGTTGCTTCTGATAAAATCTGCCAAAACCTTTAACTCTGCTGTACTCTTGGGCTGTATAATGTCTTTGTCCAATTCGAAGAAGATGTTTTTTAACACGATGGTGCTTCCTTCTTCAGGAGATTGCAACTTTACATGCAGTTGGTATGGCTTTCCTGCTTCAGGCGTGTTGAGCACAAATGTTTCGGAGTGAAAAAGGTAACCGGGTGCTGTTACAGAAAGCGCGTAAGCTTTGCCCGTGGGCAATGCTATGAGAAAGGTACCACTCACAGGGTCGGACTCAAAGGTGAGTTCATTTAGCGCATTGTCCACATCAATCAGCCTAAGCGAAGCAGCAAGTGGCTTACCTGTTTTGGCATCAGTCACCAATCCACTTGCATAGGTCACAGGCGTAGGGCGTGCGTGTGCAGGAAGTGCAAAACTATATAGGTCGAGCTCACCCTGCCCCCCATCCCGGT
Source organism: Cryomorpha sp. (assembly GCA_041749535.1). Taxonomy (GTDB): domain Bacteria; phylum Bacteroidota; class Bacteroidia; order Flavobacteriales_D; family Cryomorphaceae; genus JBBQZU01. Next base: position 26,230 of record JBGTBE010000003.1, read on the forward strand.
TCGAAGCAAAGAGCGCAATGGTGCCATCAGGTGCAACCACCAAGCTGTTCTCATCATCATGGGTGTTGATTGGATATCCAAGGTTGAGTGGTTCCTGCCATGTTCCCTGTGCATCGCGTCTACTTACGAATAGGTCCAACCTGCCCAGGCCTACGTGTCCATCGGAAGCAAAATAGATCGTTTCACCATCGGGATGAATCATTACAGACTCCTCCTTGCCAGGTGTATTTATTCTAGGGCTTACAGAAACTGGCGTACTCCACGTACCATCTTCGAGCATCTGAGATGTCAAAATATCCTGGTTCTGAACGCCCTCCCTGGTGGATTTGCCTCTCACAAAATACAGGGTCTTCCCATCTGCCGAAAGGCTGGGTTGGGTTTCCCAATTGCGCGTATTCACCGCGGCTCCCATATTCTGCGGGATGCCCCAGTACTTGCCCTCCTTTCGGGAAATGAAAAGGTCGCAGGAGCCAAAGCCTTTCCTTCCATCCCCATACTCTCCAAATAGCTCGCACGCTGTGAAAATCAAGGTGCGGCCATCTGCAGAAAGTGTGGGGGCACCTTCGTTGTAGGTGGTATTGATCTCTCGCAGGGGTGTTCCTTCGCTCCATGCATCGCCCGTCCACTGACTGATGTAGAAATCTTCATTCTTGCCTTTGTACGCCGCTGCATCATTTACCAGGCGGGTGTAGAGCATTGATAGACCATCGGCTGTGAGGGCCGGGTAGTATTCCGGCATGGGTGTATTCACTCCTTCGCCCAAGTTGACCGGCGAAAATGGAACCGGATTTTGTACAGCCTTCATGGCAAATGTACAGCTCTCAATAAGTTCTGAAGCCCTTTCACGCATCTCAGGATCGCCAGATCTGTAGGCCAGATACTTGTTGAAGCGCTGCTGTGCTGCTTCGTATTGCCCCAAGGTGTATTCCAATGCACCCAGGAAAAACCATGCGGCCGGAAAAAAATCGGGATTAACTTCTACGGCTGTGGTAAGCGCTTCTTTGGCTTCATTGAGCTTGCCCATCTCGCTGTATATTTCAAATCTGAGCAAATACACTTCTACGAATGCCCGGTCCTTTTCTGAAGCGGTTTCCAAAAAACTCAATGCCATTTCATAATTGCGCTGATCGAAGGCAGTTCTTCCGCTCTCGTAAGCCTTGATGGCTTTGGTTTGGGTAGATGTATATTTCTGCGCCTGCGCGCTGCATATACAGAAAACAAGCAATAAAAATAATCCAACGCTTCTCAGGACCATAGATCAGGGTATTTGCATAAACTTATGGGTTTGCAGAGAAATCTTCCAGCGGGGATTGTCTTTGACATATGCTATAATCAAGGGCAGCATGGCTTCGCTTTTGTCCCACTCAGGCTGAAGATACAATGCACAATTCTCGTTCACCAGCGCTGCGTGTTCTTCGGCCCAACCAAAATCGTGCTTGTTGAACACGACTACTTTCAGTTCGTGCGCCACTGGGTATATCTCGGGCAATGGTCTTTTAAATTTTTTGGGTGAGAAGCAAATCCAATGCCACGCACCGGTAAGGGGGTGTGCACCGGAAGTTTCTATATGGGTTCTAAGTCCGTGGGTACGAATTGCTGAGGTAAGTTCGGTAAGGTTGTGCATGGCGGGTTCTCCACCCGTTACCACCACCACCTCTGTTCCCGATAAGGCAGCCTGCTCTGAGAGCAATTGAGAACCAATGAGGGGATATCCTTCCGTATGCCAGCTCTCTTTCACATCGCACCATACGCAACCCACGTCGCAGCCTGCAAGCCTGATAAAGTAAGCAGCTGTGCCAGTATAGGCTCCTTCGCCCTGAATGGTGTAGAACTGCTCCATGACCGGCAAACTTGCCGATACCCTTGGTTCTGATTCTAATTGTTGCATGGAGATGGGGAGTTGAAATTAAAAGTCCCGTGCGAGACCATGGTTTAGAAAAACTCTAAACGACATGAATGGATTAGCCGCTTCGGCTCGGTAATCCTCCTGCTCAATGAGCGCCCACACTGTAGGCTGAGGCCCGCCCTTACCGCAACGAGTCAATTTCCAATTTTAATCTTGTTAGTTTTTCAAACTGAATTTTCTCGCACGGGAGTACTTTTACTTCCCTTTGAACAAATGTATACATTTTAAGAAGGAAATCTGCAAAAGTTGCCTTTTATTTGCTCGAAAAATAATCTTCCTTATCGGCAAAAAGAATGTTGAAAGTGGTGAGCGAACCGTATACCCTGCTGATATATTGCTGAAGCTGAACTTTCTCCTGATCGTCAAGCTTTTCATTACTATTGATATTCTGTTCGAGAACCCTAAGCCGGTCCCGCACCATTACAATCTTGTGAAAAAAGGTTTCAATTGGAAACTCTTTTGATTGAAGCTCCTTGTTGCCAGGTTTTAGTTCCATACTTCCTTTGAGCCACTTAGCGCCCATTTCCACCGGCTGAGAGATGGCCGATGCTTTGTGGAGAACCCGCTCCAGCGCTTTTTCAATGGTGGGTAGGTCGAGCGTTTGCTCTGCTTCACGGGCGCCTTCCAACACCTCTATGCCCTTGAAGGATCTGGATATTTGCTTGTCGCCTTCACCTCTGAAAAAAACATCCAGTGTAGAAACGTCCATTCCTACAACGATTCCGGTGCCAAATGTGGGGTGATTAATCCTTGCTCCTATGCCAAGTACAGGTTCGTTCAAATTCATAAATTCATTCTTGTATTACGAGTGGTTTGGATCGCATGGTACCTTCTGCAACCACGGAAACAAAGTAAACACCTGTTCCGCAATTACACGTAAAGCTATCAGAAATTCCCTGCGCATCTACCCGAATTTTTTGCCTGGAAACATTGTTTCCCGAAAGGTCAGCCACCGAAACGGTGATCTCGCTTGCGGGCTGTTCTGACACTATTACCTTCATTTCTCCCTTGGTTTTCAAATCCTGAAATATTGAAAAATTGAGTTGTTCACCTTTCAGCTTTTTCTGTTTCGCGAAATGAACCACTGCCTCCGACAATGTTTCAGTGCCAAAAGCATCAATTATGGCAACCTGATAGTGGGTTTCACCGGAAGGTGCAACGAAATCGTCGAACTTGTACCCCACAGGATGCGCACTCCTGCCCGCACCCATCACCGCGCCTATGGCCTTAAAGTGTACGCCATCAACTGAGCGTCTGATTTCAAAGTTGTAACCTTCACTCTCCGATGCCGCGGTCCAGCTGAGCCTGTGCACTGCGCCCTCGGTTGTTCCCTGGAGTCCGGCAATAGATGTTGGGGTATAAGGAGTGGCACACACAGCGCCGATGGCCTTGTAGGGCGCCCCTGCTTCATGCTCCGCCGCGCAGAATGAAAGGGAACTCCAAAGAAGCAACAGACACAGCATTGCTATATTCCTGATGTGGTGGGCAGCGGAGAAGCAGTATTTATCCAAAGTGAAAATTTAGAATCTTGTACAATTTTAGGCGAGCACAAGTCTTTACGCTTTGAAATTTTCGAAAGTTTCAATTATCTCAGGTTTGCAGCCCGAAGGGTATTGAGCAGGAGCGCAACACGGGTCATGGGTCCTACGCCACCCGGAACCGGGGTGATATAAGATGCTTTCGCAAAAACTTCTTCATAGCGCACATCGCCCTTGAGTGCAAAGCCCGATGCCCGGGAATCATCCAATACGCGGGTGGTACCCACATCCACCACCACTGCTCCATCCTTTACCATATCGGCAGTAATAAAACCGGGCTTTCCGAGGGCACATACCAGAATATCCGCTTGTCGGGTTAGGCTGGCGACGTCCTTGGTGCGGCTGTGACAAAGGGTTACTGTTGCGTTTGCGTCTGATTTGTTTCGCGAAAGTAGTATACTGAGCGGGGAGCCTACAATATTGCTTCTCCCAACAATTACACAGTGTTTTCCCACTGTAGAAATTCCATTTCTTTTGAGCAGTTCTATAATGCCCGAAGGCGTAGCCGGGAGGAAACCGGGTAAATCGAGGGCCATTCTCCCCAAATTTGTAGGGTGAAATCCATCCACATCCTTGTCTGGATTGATAGCGGTAATAATTCTTTGGGCGTCGATGTGTGCGGGCAGTGGGAGTTGTATGATGAATCCGTCGATCGCATCATTGTTGTTCAGCCCTTCTACCAGGCTGAGCAATTCCGATTCAGAAATACTGTCGGGTCTCCTGATAAGGGTAGAGCCAAAACCCACTTCTGCACAGTCTTTTACTTTGTAGCTCACGTATGTTTCGCTCCCGCCATCGTTGCCAATAAGCACTGCTGCAAGGTGTGGTACTTTTAATCCCTTGCTTTTGCGATCGGCAACCTCGGCAGCAATTTCCTTGCGGATATTGGATGCGGTTAATTTGCCATCAAGTATGTGGGTGGTGCTATTCAATGATTTTTCCATTCTCAAATGCCGGGTATTCCTTTCCCTCCAAGTTGACGCATCATATTCGCCATGTTGTTCTTGTTGGACATCAGGTGCATCATTTTTCTGGTTTCTTCAAATTGTTTAATGAACTTGTTCACGTCTTGCACGGTGGTGCCACTTCCAGAAGCAATTCGCTTGCGGCGACTGTTGTCGAGTATTTTGTAATTCTGGCGTTCCTTGGGAGTCATGGAATGTATCATGGATTCGATGCTCTTGAAAGCGTCATCGTCAATTTCCATATTCTTGATGGCCTTGCCCATACCGGGTATCATGCCCATAAGGTCCTTCATAGAACCCATCTTCTTTATCTGCTGTATCTGCTCCAGGTAGTCGTCGAAGTTGAATTCATTTCGCGCTATCTTCTTCTGCAGTTTTCGCGCTTTCTCTTCATCAAAGTTTTCCTGGGCACGCTCTACCAGCGACACCACGTCGCCCATACCGAGAATACGGTCAGCCATACGTTCAGGATAGAACACATCGATGGCGTCCATTTTCTCCCCCGTTCCTACGAACTTGATGGGTTTATTGACAACCGATTTTATGGAAATGGCGGCTCCTCCCCTGGTGTCACCATCGAGTTTGGTGAGTACTACCCCATCAAAATTGAGGCGTTCGTTGAATGCTTTGGCGGTATTCACAGCGTCCTGACCTGTCATAGAATCCACCACAAAAAGTGTCTCTGAAGGCTGTATAGCGCTTTTCACAGCGGCTATTTCGGCCATCATCTGCTCATCGATGGCGAGGCGACCGGCGGTGTCTACAATTACCACATTGAACCCGTTACTTCTGGCGTGTTCGATAGCAGCTTTCGAAATCTTTACCGGGTCTTTTTCATCGCGGTTTGAATATACTTCTACGCCAATTTGCTCACCAACCACATGCAGCTGATCGATGGCGGCGGGCCTGTACACATCACAGGCAACGAGCAGCACTTTCTTTCCTTTCTTCGTTTTTAGGTGGTTGGCCAGTTTGCCTGAAAAGGGGGTCTTTCCAGATCCTTGAAGGCCTGACATCAGCACCACTGCAGGAGTGCCTTTTAGGTTGATCTCCTGGGCTTGCCCGCCCATAAGTTCCACGAGCGACTCATGGGTGATTTTTATGAGGAGTTGTCCTGGCTTCACCGCAGTAAGCACCTGGCGACCCATGGCCTTTTCCTTTACTTCATTGGTAAAGTCCTTGGCAGTTTTAAAATTGACATCGGCATCCAGGAGTGCCCTGCGCACTTCCTTGAGGGTTTCGGCTACGTTTATTTCCGTAATCTGTCCTTCTCCCTTGAGCACTTTGAATGCCCTATCAAACTTATCTGTTAAATTTTCGAACATAATTGCTGCCCTTTTAGGGCTGCAAAGGTAAAAAAAGCAGGCTGTATGCCTACATTCTCTCAGGCATGTTGATGCCGAGCAGGTTCATACCAGATTTTACAATTCCCGACACTGCCAATGCCAACTGCAATCGGTATACAACTGCACTTTCTGAGCCAGCCTGAAGGATGGGTACATTCTGATAAAAGGTGCTGAAATCACGCACCAAATCATACAAGTAATTGGCAAGCACAGCAGGATTATAAGTTTGCGCAGATTCTTTGATCACGGAGGGGTACTGGTAAATTTTCAAGTGGAGATTTCTCTCATAAACACCCGGATCTGCAGCCTGCGTCTGCACAGGTACATCTTTGCCGAATTTTCGAAGCATTGATTGTATGCGCGCATAGGCATATTGGATGAATGGGCCTGTGTGACCCTGAAGCTCTATGCTCTCCTGTGGGTTGAACATCATGTTCTTTTTTGGGTCTACTTTGAGCAGATAATACTTCAGTCCAGCCATCCCGATATTCTCAAAGAGATCCGTGCGTTCCTTCTCACTCAGCCCCTCTAACTTCCCGAGTTCTTCTGTCAGATCACGGGCTGCGCTAACCACTTCTGCCATCAGCTCATCGGCATCCACTACGGTACCTTCACGGGATTTCATCTTGCCCTGAGGAAGTTCCACCATGCCATATGACAAGTGGTGACACTGACCTGCCCATTCATAACCGAGTTTTCTGAGTATCGCAAAGAGCACTTTGAAGTGGTACTCCTGCTCATTTCCAACAGTATAAACCATTTTTGTCACAGTGGGAAACTCTTTATAACGGAGCAGGGCAGTGCCAATATCCTGGGTCATGTACACGGCTGTACCGTCTTTTCTGAGCAGTAGCTTTTCATCGAGGTCATCGCTTTTCAGATCAGCCCACACTGAACTGTCATCTTTACGGTAGAAAACACCTTTTTCAATTCCCTCAAAGGCCACTTCCCTGCCCAGCACCCACGTATTGCTTTCGTAGTATAGCTTGTCGAAGCTTACCCCCATTCTCTGGTAAGTGGATTCGAAGCCGCTGTAAACCCAACTGTTCATCTTCTTCCACAAATCGTACACTTCTTTATCACCTGCTTCCCATTTCAAGAGTACGCTGCGCGCTTCTTCCATAATAGGGGCTTCATCTGCGGCGGTCTTCTCATCCTTTCCACTTGCTATAAGCGCCGCCACTTCTGCCTTGTAGGCCTTGTCGAAAGCCACATAATATTTCCCTACGAGGTGGTCACCTTTCATTCCTGAGCTTTCCGGAGTTTCACCATTCCCGAAGCGAAGCCAGGCCACTATTGACTTGCATATATGAATGCCGCGGTCATTGATAATCTGAACTTTCTTCACCTCGTGTCCGTTGGCTTCCAGGATACGGGCTACTGAGTAGCCAAGGAAGTTGTTTCTCAGGTGGCCAAGGTGAAGTGGCTTGTTGGTATTTGGTGAAGAGTACTCCACCATTACCAGCCCTTTGCTGCCTTCGGGCGAGAATCCATATCGAGACGTGGAGCAAACAGAGGAGAGGTGTGAGGACCAAAAAGCACCCGTCAATTTAAGGTTGAGGAACCCCTTGACCACTTGGAATTGCTCAACTTCTGCCAGTTCATCGGTAAGCAAAGCTCCAAGCATGTCAGCCGTTTGTTCTGGAGATTTGCGCGCCAATTTCGAAAGTGGAAATACAACAATTGTAAACTCACCTTCGAACTCCTTTCTGGTGGGTTGAATTTGAATATCCTTTGCATCCACCTCGGCATTAAAAAGTTTCTTCATGGCCCGGGCTGTAGCGCTGGCCAGTGTATGTTCTATGTCCATCTACTCTTTTCTTGATTGGGGTAAAAAAACTTCAGCCATCATACACCTTGCGCTACCCCCACCATATGTCTCAATGGTATCTAGAGGGGTATGTACAATTCTCGCGTGTTTGCTTATTGCATCTTTCTGATCGATGCGTAGAGCGTTGAATGCACGGGTACTCATTACACAAAGTCGCTCACCAGACTTGCTCAAAACTTCAAGTGCATTTCCGGCAAATTGTGCTACCTGGGCTTCAGTAATTTCAATAATCTTTCGTCCGCTCGCCTTTAAACTTGCTTTCACAGTTTCGCGCTCTCTGTTGTCATCAATACAATTCAAGCAAATAATTGCGAATGAACTTCCAAGACTCATCATCACATTGGTATGGTAAATGGGCAGACGGATTTCGTTTACGGTTTGATTTGCCTTAAAAACAATATGCTCAAAATTAAACTGATCGCAAAAGGTGTCCAATGCCAGCACATCCGTCCTCGGGCTCAACGCAGCATACGCTACCCTATGCATCCTGTCGAGCACCATGCTACCCGTTCCTTCCAGATAGATCCCTTCATTCTCGAAATGGGTAAAATCTTCAATCTCATCAACCCGAAAGCCAAAATCATCAGCGAGAATTTCAAACATCTCTTCCCTACGTTCTCCTCTCCTGCTTTCAGCGTACATTGGATAGATAGCTACCCGTCCATCGCCGTGAAAACTCATCCAATTATTGGGAAACACAGCGTCCGGCGTATCAGGAAATGCATCATCCTGAAAAATATAGAGCTGCACACCCGCTTGCTTTAAGATTTCTCTGAATTGATCAAACTCTGCCTCTGCTTTTTTGGCAATTGCTTCGGGCGTTTCCTTCCCTTCGGCTGACTGAAAATGGTTGCTCTGTGCGGTTTCATCGTTATACCTGAATGTATAAGGACGAATCATAAGAATGTGCGATGTACTCTGCATGTGGTGCTTAGAATAGCGATTGGCAAAGGCCGATTAATAAAAAAATAATATCCGAATTACCGGTTTTTGAGCGCTTCGGTGGTTGATTCAAGAATATCAAATGCGACTTCGGCCATCATATTTTGTGAGTCGAGGGTGGGATTCACCTCCACCATCTCGAAGCAGCATACACTGCGGTCAGAAACAAGAATCTTGAGCAGCTCCTTTGCCTGATCAGCCTTTAACCCATTCTCCACAGGTGTTCCGGTGCCTACAGAAATGGATGTGTCCAACGAATCTACATCGAAGCTTACATAAATATTGTCGCAATCCCACAGGTGATCCAGGGCTTCTTCGGCAATGGCCCGTATACCCTTTGCCTTGATTTCAGGCATGGTGAAATTTCTGATCTTGTGCTTCTTAATCAAGGCTTTTTCCGGTCCATCAATATCACGCACTGCAATAAATACAATATCCGATGCATTGATCTTAGGCCCACGGAAAGACATATTTTTAAGTTTCTCCCAATACTTTAGGGTTTCTTTTGTGATGTCATTCGTTTTCATATCCAAATTATCCTCATAGGTAGACATTGCAAGAGGCATACCGTGCACATTGCCTGATGAGGATGTAAAAGGAGTTTGTAAGTCAGCGTGTGCATCCACCCAGATTACTCCCAGCCTTTTCTTTCTTCGCACCCTTTTAATACCAGCAATGGTGCCAGCAGCAGAACTGTGGTCGCCAGCGAGCACAATGGGAAAATATTTGTTGCGTAAGGCGAATGCCACTTCAGTGGCTACATTCACACAAGTATCATATACCACTTGAATGTATTTGGCGTACATGGAAATTGGCGCTTCGAAAAGCACGTCATTGTACGTCTCCACTTCCGCACTCGGGAATTGGGTGAAATAATCTGATTTTAGGTCGAGACTGGCAGTCTTAAGTGCGTCGATGCCCAGGCTTGCACCTCGCGTACCAGCGGCAACTTCAGACTTTACTTCTATAATTTTGATCTTTTTCATGGTTGAATGAGCAATGCTAAAAAATGGCCTATCAAACCAGCATTTTCTAGTAAGGTGGTGGGTGCAAAGATTGTAAAATTCAATGAAGTATTCGGAAATCGCTTCCTGCAAAAACTATATAAATACCTTTGGCCATACAGTTACATGGAAATAACTACTTTTTAGAATTCCTGATTCATGTTGAAACATAGCGCGGTTGCCTACGTAAATAGCACCACTTGTACATTTTCATCTCGAAAAATCTGCCTTACGTGAGCGAAAACACCCCACTCCCAACAAAGTATACCAAGCTGGCTGTGAATATTTTATGGCTGACACCACTCATTATGATGGCGGCCTTGATCGCTGCTTGTAATGGCCTTTCGGAAAAAGTGTTCGACAACCGACCGACAGATGGACTCATAGAATTTGAAATCACTTTTCCTGATTTGGGTGACGAAGGCATGACCGGAACATTGGTTCCTGATAAAATGATTTATCTTTTTTCAGGTGATTTGTTCTCATCTTCGTTTGAGACTGTTGGAGGGGTTTTTAAAAACAGGGTTGTTTCCGACAGGTCAACGATGACCATCAACCATGAGTTGAAAATATTTAGGAAACGCATAAGGGCCAGCATGAATGAATCTACAATACTTCAAAGAATAGATGATTATCCTAAAATGGTAGTGATCTATACGGATGACTTGGACACAATTGCCGGATTTCCTTGTAAAAAGGCCATCGTGGTGTTTGAAGAAATAGGTAGACCTGAAATAGAAGTTTACTACACCAATGGAATTAAAATAAATTCTCCAAACTGGTGCACACAGTTTTTTGACATTGATGGCGTCCTTCTGGCTTATGAAATGGAAGAGTTTGGTGTAAGAATGAAGCTGGAAGCGACGAGCATAAAGCCGCTGCCAAAAGAAGAAGCACTCTTTGAAAATGCGCCAGATTATACCGAAGTATCGCGAGAAGCTATGGAAATTGAGCTTGAAGAACTCATTGCAATGTTTGAATTATGATAATAAGAATGCGTGTATTTGCAGTTTCAGTGTTATTCTTTCTCTGTCCTGACTTCACATTTGGGCAATTTGAAGGTAAGATCGTCTATGAAATTTCATATGAATCTACCGATCCATCTAACCTGGGATTCATGTCCATGCTTCCATCATCTGCCACGCTATGGATTAGAGATACCAAGTCAAGATTCGAGCAGTCGCTATCTGGTGGTGGTCGACAATTATTTATAAACGACAGCAATGATGGCAGCAGTGTTTTTCTGATGACGTATTTCGGCCAGGAATTTTTGGTTAGATTGAATAAAGAAAATATTGGAACCCTTGCCCAGACCAAATCCATCGCGATTTCAACATCGGATGAATCTGTGGCACTGCTAGGGTACTCATGTAGAAAAGCAGTAGCCATGGCCGATGGTAAGGCGCTCGAAATACTTTACAATGATGAGCTATCACAGAACAGCTATCTACCTCAATTTGCTGATGTCAAAGGAATTCCTTTTGCATATGAAATGGTGCAAAATGGAATTCACATGAAATTCCGTGCAACAGAAGTAAACATTTCTTCAATTCCTGATTTCATCTTCAACGTGCCGGAAAGTATTCGGGAAGTGAGCTTCGAAGATTTCGCAAAATCATTTGCGATCAAGCTCTAGCTTCCGCCTTCTTTCTGTTGAATTTTATCACGCACAACTAATTATACCACAAGAGCACTTCAGTCGCTCCGGTGCCATATTCTCTGTGATTTGCATCTCTGTACTTGGCGTTTGGGTAATACTCCAATGCCTTTCTGATTTCAGCTTTCAGCACCCCTTCACCAACACCATGGATAAATACCACTCTCATCAATTTATCATTCAAGGCCATGCTCATCATGCGCTGAAAATGCCCCATCTGAATCTTTAGCATCTCGGAGTTGGTCATGTTCCGGTTGCTATCAATTAGCTCGTGTATGTGCAGGTCCACTTCAAGAAATCGGTCTTTATTGCTGGAATAATTTCGCAACCTGTAACTTTCATCGGGCATTGGAATCTCCTTCTTCTTCTCAGTGCCGCGTTTTTTCTCAAGCAGGCGTTCGTCTTCAGCCATCAGCCCTTTGTCCAAGTGGTTACTTTGAAGAATTAGTTTGTTGGGATCACACAGAATCTCAAAGCCATCAAGGTCCTCAACCAGCACCATGTTCTGCGCAAAACCTACAACCACACCAGCCCCTACTTCATTGAGAAAGATTACTTTATCGCCTAAATTATATTGATTGCCCATCAAAGGAAGATTTTGGAAACTGATATTCGTACTTTCGTTCGAAAGTAATCATTCGATAGCGTAATAAACAGATGATCAAAATTTTCCGCATTTCGCTTATATTGTACTTCACCATGTTTATTTCGCTGTCTTCCTCCGCTCAAATTGGGGTAGGATTTGAAGTGAACGCGTGGAATAAAAAGGAATTTTTAGCGGCATTTTACAACGTAGAGAATCTCTTTGATACCATCAATGATCCACTTACAAACGATGATGAATTTACACCTCTTTCGACTAAAAAATGGGGCAGAGATCGGTATAATGAGAAGGTGTCCCAACTTGCCAAGGTGATTTCAGAAATGGGACAAAATCGCTCCATGCTATTGGGACTTTGTGAAATTGAGAATATAAATGTGCTTCGAGATCTCAGCAATCGCGATGAATTGCGGCCCTACGTTTTCGGCATAGTGCATTTTGAAAGTCCTGACGAGCGCGGTATTGATGTGGCACTGCTTTACCCAAAGGAGCAGATGGTGGTTCTTCGCAAAGAGGCGCTTAATGTGCCTATGCCGGAAGGCGAAAGGCCAACGCGCGACATTTTATATGCTCAATTAAGATTCAGGAAGTATGGGGTATTGCACGTATTTGTAAACCACTGGCCTTCGAGAACAGGTGGCGCTGAGATTACTGAGTACAAGAGAATTGCGGCAGCTGAAGTGCTCAAGGAAAAAATAGATGAAATACTTATGACCGATCCTGATGCCTACGTCATTTGCATGGGTGATTTTAATGACTATCCAACAGACAAATCACTGATTGAAACACTTGGTGCACGCTCTAAAGATGAAGATGAAATATTGGTAAACCTGATGCAGGGGCTTGAGTCAGAGAAGCGGGGTTCATATAATTACAAAGGAGATTGGGGGTTTTTAGACCAAATCATCGTGAGCCGACCATTTTTTGATGGCAAAGGACTGGATCTTATAAAAGGCTCAACCTCACCCTATTTTTCAGCAGATATGATCCACAAAAATGATAAGAATGCTGAATCTCCCAATAGGACGTATTCAGGAGATAGGTATTATGGAGGATACAGCGATCACCTTCCCGTATATACCAGAATTAAGATTCAGAAATAGAGCCAATGTCCGTATACATTTCCACCTCTGAATTCCAGGGTAGGAGAAGGTATTTTTATAAAACCGAACACGCTAAAGATGGTTTTTAGCAAGTACGACTTGGTCTGAATCCTACGTGTATCAATATCAAGTGAAATAAAATACTGCCTTTCTCTCTCAAAGGAAGGAAGTGCACAACCTGCTTCATTCATCATTGGGTTACCAGACCCACCTAACATGCCATCTGCTCCATAGCCAAATGCAACATTCAGCCAGGGAGGAATACCATTCGGTTTTCCCGTAAGGGAAAAAACATTGGCAGATAGCCAATAAGTCTGCCCGTTGTAATCTTTGATGAAGCGCTCGGCTTGGGAAGACCCAAGTGTTTCTGGTCTGTACTGGGCGTAGTCTGAAGGCATGTAGCTGAACTTGATGGTGAATCGCTGCTCATCCCAAACCAATTGCTGTGCAGCAAAAACAGCTGTTCCCGAAATGTTGGCCACAACATCTCCGGTGCTGAATCCCCAACCTGTGCTGTGACCATCGAGGATTTCAATGGCAGTCATGAAGGTGAGGCTGAATGCCGCGGAAGCAATGAGGGAAGAACCTGGGCGCACACCCGCCCACCGAAACGACTCAAATCCAATTTGGGTGAGCTGATATGCTGAGAATACATGGCCTGCCTTATCCATTTGCAGCCATTCATCATTGTCATTAAAGAACCTGAAATCGCCACGATCGTAGTCGGAATACCACACCTGACTCAACCCTGCGATTGCACCCGCCGTTCCCACAGTTGCAACAGAACCTACAAGCCAAGCACGCGATTTATTCAAGCTGTCGGCAGGTTGCAAAAAAATACTTTGTGAAATACAGTTTCCTGAAATAAAGATTAAAACAATCACAATTGCGGGTTGCAATGCCTTAAATAAGCTTGCTTTAAAAAACTTTGATTTCGGGAGGAGTTTACGCCCCACTGCCTTCCTTCTTGAGCAATGCTGAATATTTCATTCGAAACTTATCCATCTTTGGGCGGATCACTGCCGCGCAGTATGGCTGATCACTGTTGTGCATAAAATAATCCTGATGGTAATCTTCAGCAGGATAATAGTTGGTAAGTGGCTCGATGGCGGTGACCACTGGGTCTGACCAAGTTTCGCTCTGCCCGGCAGCCAGCTTAGCCAATTCGGCCAGGTGTTTTTGAGTGTCATTGTGATAAAAAACCACACTTCTGTACTGGGTACCTACATCATTGCCCTGTTGGTTCAATGTTGTAGGATTGTGGGTTTGGAAAAATACTTCCAGAATTTTCTCAAAACCAATCCGCAATGGATCAAATCGAAGTCGAACAACTTCTACATGGCCGGTATTTCCATTGCACACCTCTTTATATGAGGGGTTTTTGATATGGCCACCACTGTATCCAGATTCCACTTTCTCAACGCCCTCCAAAGAAGAAAAAACAGCTTCTACACACCAAAAGCAGCCTGCTCCCAATGTGGCTTCCTCAAAATTTATTATTACTCCTGAATCGTTCATTTTTACTTTGGTATTGTTTAGCAAATTGCTCAATGCAAAATTAATACTAAAACAAGGCGGTGATGTTGTTGTTTTAAATATGGCTTAATCAATCTGAGTTGACGAGAATAATGTGTTGATTTGCATACCGAGAGCCACAGAGAAAATGAATATTGCCAGCAAAGTAGAAACCCTTCAATTCAAACCTTTTTTCCCCGACCAGGGTAAACGCGTGCATTACATTGCAGGTCCCTGCAGTGCTGAGTCTGAAGAGCAAATGCTCCAGGTAGCCAAGGATCTTGTTGCAGTTGGTATTGATGTACTGAGGGCAGGGATTTGGAAACCTCGTACGAGACCCAATAGTTTTGAAGGGTATGGCTCGCAAGCCTTGCCTTGGCTGGCAGCCGCTAAGAAAGCCACCGGACTAAAAATAGCAACTGAAGTTGCAAACCCTCACCACCTCGAAGAAGCACTTAAGCACGGAGTTGACGTGGTTTGGATTGGCGCGCGCACTGTTGTAAACCCCTTTTCAGTGCAAGCCATTGCAGATGCATTAAAAGGTACTGGAGTACCAGTTATGGTGAAGAACCCCCTCAATCCAGACTTAAAATTATGGATCGGAGCTATAGAGAGAATCTATGCTTCAGGCACTGATTACATTGCGGCAGTGCACAGAGGATTCAGCATTTACGGCAACTCTGAGTACAGAAATCCGCCTCGCTGGCAAATGCCAATAGAATTAAGACGCCTATTCCCGGAGCTCACATTTATTTGCGACAGCAGCCATATTGCCGGCAACCGCCACCTGCTTGAAAAGGTATCACAGCAGGCTTTGGATTTGGGCTATGAAGGTATACATCTTGAAGTACATCCCGACCCGGACAATGCTCTCAGCGATGCAGAGCAGCAAATAACGCCAGCCACTTTTGCAGAATTGAAACGCAAATTGATCTACCGAAAATTCTCTTCAAACAATCTGGAATACTTGGAAAATTTGGAGAACCTGCGGAGGCAAATCGACGAGGTAGATGATGAAATCGTAATGCTCCTTTCTCAACGAATGAAAATCTCTGCCCGCATAGGCGGATTCAAGGAGAAGAACAACATAGCCCTGTACCAGCCTGAACGTTGGAACCAAGTGGTGAACAGGTATCTGGAAAAAGGTGAAATGATGAATGTCGACAAAAAGTTCATTTCAGTGCTATTGAATGCGATTCACGAAGAATCAATAAGGATACAGTCTGAAGAGATTCATCGGAAAGACGAAAAGCTAAACCCTTAGAGAAAAGCTCCTGCTTCAACATTGGCTTGTTGAAATACGAAAGGCATTATTTGCGTTTAGCCCTTAATTCATGGGTATCTTTGAAGATTATCCTACTGGAAATATTCCGCTCCGATGGCGAACAAAAACAAGCTAAAAAACAATGGCAGCGATGCCAAAAAACCGGATAAAAACGCGAAGATTGGAAAGCACAGCTTTCTGAGTGACAGGCGGACACATGTGATTTTTGGATTGTTTCTTTTGTTCTTCTGCTCATATCTTTTACTCGCATTCACCAGCTACCTCTTCACGTGGAAGGCCGACCAGTCCATGCTATCAGACAACTGGTGGATCGTACTCCGCGAGGGCAACTATAACACAGAAAACTGGCTTGGTCCGCTTGGCGCAATGGTAAGCCACCTTTTTATCCATCAGTGGTTTGGTATTATGAGCCTGCTCTTTATACCCATCATTTTCGGTATTTCGTACCGAATACTTATGCGCAAACACATTATGCCTATAGGAAAGCTGATGGCAGCATCGGGTGTGGCCATGCTGATTTTTTCACCTTTTCTCGCATTTATCTTTACCGGGCCAAGCTGGCAGATTATAGGTGGAGCGTTTGGCTTTTATATTGAGAGTTCTCTGCGGGGTGTTGTAGGAACCGCAGGTACAGGCGTACTTTTGTTCTTTCTTGCCATTTCATACATCATCGCAGTTTTCAATCCTTCTTTTACATGGCTTCACAAATTGGGTGCATTTTCTTTGGTGGCCATGCGAAGCCTCACGGCAAAAACTGTTTCAGCAGCAGCAGATTTTAAAGCTTCGCGCGCGCTTTCGGCAGAGGAAGATGATGATGTAAAACGATTTGAAGACACCATAGGACAAGTAGACAAGTTTACCACAAGCGCTGCCGATATGGCAATGCAGGACGATGACTCCTGGGGTGAAGAAGAATTCAGTTTGGTGCAATCTGCGGACACCGAAAAAGATGAAGATGATATTGAGATGGAGCTGCAAGAGAGTGATTCCACAAAGAAACCTTCAGTACCTTTTGAATATGAAGAAATCAATCAGGCCCCTGCTGTTCCTGAAGTGGCAAGCGGAAAATTGGAAGATGCATTTTCAGTAGAGAAACCTGTGGTGGAAAAAGAGCTGAGCGAAGAAGAGATTAACCGGAAGGTGGCTGAGTATGGAGAATATGACCCAACGCTGGATCTCGGCTCGTACCAGATGCCCAAGGTAGAACTCCTGAACGAATATGGCGGTGGAAAAGTAAGTGTAAGCAAAGAGGAGCTCGAAGAGAATAAGAATAAAATTGTAAGCACCCTCGGAAACTATAAAATAGGCATTGAACGCATCAAGGCAACCATAGGACCTACTGTTACATTGTATGAAATTGTACCAGAGCCGGGGGTGAGAATAAGCAAGATCAAAAGCCTTGAGGATGATATCGCACTGAGCCTTGCTGCACTCGGCATCCGTATTATAGCGCCCATTCCCGGAAAGGGCACTATAGGTATAGAAGTGCCTAATAGCAACCCCGACACTGTATCAATGCGCACTTTGATCGCCTCTGAAAAATTTCAGAATACCTCATTCGATCTTCCCATTGCATTGGGCAAAACCATTCAAAACGAGACGTATGTGACAGACCTTGCCAAAATGCCCCACTTGCTCATGGCAGGTGCCACCGGACAAGGCAAGTCCGTAGGACTGAACGCCATTTTGGTATCTCTGCTCTACAAGAAACATCCATCACAAATAAAGTTTGTATTGGTAGATCCTAAGAAAGTTGAACTAACGCTATACAACAAAATAGAACGTCACTATTTAGCCAAGTTACCTGGTGAAGAAGAAGCAATTATCACCGATACCAGCAAGGTGGTTCGCACCTTAAATTCACTTTGCATTGAAATGGACGACCGGTATGAGATGCTCAAAAATGCTGGAGTCAGAAATATAAAAGAATACAATGCGAAGTTCGTAAGTCGGAAATTGAATCCTGAGAAAGGGCATAAATTCCTCCCTTACATTGTACTCGTTGTGGATGAGTTTGCTGACTTGATTATGACGGCGGGTAAGGAAGTTGAAACACCCATCGCCCGTCTGGCACAGCTGGCAAGGGCCATTGGCATTCACCTCATCATTGCTACCCAGCGTCCATCGGTAAACATCATAACAGGGGTTATAAAAGCCAACTTCCCCGCTAGAATTGCGTTTCGGGTTTCTTCTAAAATTGACTCCAGGACCATCCTTGATGCGGGAGGGGCAGACCAATTGATAGGCCGTGGAGATATGCTTCTCTCCACAGGCAATGACCTGATAAGGCTACAGTGTGGATTTGTTGACACACCAGAGATCGATGAGATTACAGAATTTATAGGATCTCAGCGCGGATATCCTTCGGCATTTGAGTTGCCAGAATACGATGGTGAAGAAGGAGGAGGACCAGGTGATATTGACATTGCTGACCGCGATCCTATGTTTGAAGAAGCTGCCAGAATGGTGGTTGTACATCAGCAGGGATCCACTTCACTTATTCAAAGAAAAATGAAATTGGGCTACAACAGGGCCGGCCGGATTATGGACCAACTTGAGGCCGCAGGCATCGTTGGTGCATTTGAAGGAAGCAAGGCAAGACAGGTGCTCGTACCTGACGAGTATGCTTTGGAACAATTGTTGAGAGCACAGGCTGAAAACATAGTAAATTAGATCCATGAAATTGCTCAAAATATTACCCATCGCATTCTTAGTAGGTATTTCCATAAATTCCTTCGCTCAGGACGAGAAAGCAAAAAGCATCCTGGACGAACTAAGCAGTAAAACCCGCAAATTCAACTCCATTACGAGTGATTTTTCATTCACATTGGATGACAAACAGGCGAACGTGAAACAGACGCAGGATGGTACACTTAGAATGCAGGATAAGAGATATTACATTAAACTAGGCGTAAATGAAATATACTCTGATGGTGTAACGAGGTACACCTACAACAAGGACATGAATGAAGTGTACATTGACGACGCTGAATCAGGTGAAGATGGATTAAATCCATCAGAGATATATACAGTATGGGAAACCGGCTTTAAGCACTTTTACGAGCAGGAACTTACAGAGGGCGGCAAGACCTACCATGTAATTAAACTCGTGCCTTTGAAACCAGAAAAGAAAACCTTTCATACGGTGAAGCTATTCATAGAAAAGTCGAAAATGGAAGTTTCAAAAATCCTGATTCTTGGCAAGCAGGGCGACAACTATACCTATGAAGTGAAGACTTTCAAAACTGACAAAATCTATACCCCTGCCGAGTTCACATTCACAACTGCCAAATACCCTGGAGTTGAGAAAATAGACAATAGATAGAAATTTCTTCAGGCCACAAAAATGATCCCTTCGATCCAAAGTGCTATTTTTGCGGAATGAGTTTCTCAACATATTGCCGATACTTTGCAGCAGTTTGCACAATCTTCATCGGATCAAAAAAAGTGTCTGCCCAACAGCTTCCAGATGGCTTCAGCCAAGAGGTGGTTTATACTGACTTTAGCAGTCCAGCTGGCATATTACATGCTGACACCAATGTATCTTTCGTTTGGGAGTTGGGTGGAAGGGTGTGGCTCATCAAAGACGACGTAAAATTTCCCACTCCTGTTATTGACATTGCTGAAGAGGTTGCTCACTGGGGTGATTTGGGTATGATTGGCGCAGTGCTGCATCCCGATTTTCTTACAAACGGTTATATATATCTCTTTTACGCTGTAGACAGGCACCACTTACTGAAATTTGGGACCCCTGCATACAATCCTGATGCGAGCGAACAGTTTACTTCATCCATGGGTAGGATCACAAGATATACCCTTAATACTGTCGACTTTCAATTCGCAATTCCCAATAGTAGATATGTACTTCTAGGCGAAGCAGCAGGTGATGGAAATCCTATTTGCACCCCTTCGCACGGGGTGGGCACCCTGGCTTTCGGTGAAGATGGATCCCTCCTGGCTTCTACCGGCGATGGCAGTACCTGGGTTGGTGGCGCAAATGGTTATGGATACAACGGTTCAGGACCTGTTCCAGAGTTTGGCTATGACAGTCTGGCGCTCGCTGATGGAATTCTCAGTTCTGATCAATTGCTCGGATCATACCGTGCACAGTATCTGGATGGTTTAAATGGCAAGGTCCTGAGAATGGATCCCGAGACCGGAAATGGATTGCCGAATAACCCCTTTTATGATGCTTCAAATCCCGATGGGGCCAGGTCGAAGGTATGGTCAATGGGGTTGCGAAATCCTTACAGGTTCACAGTAAAACCAGGCACCGGACAGGGTACCATGAATGATGGATTCCCTGGAGTACTCCTTATTACTGATGTAGGAGATTGGGTTTGGGAAGAAATTAATGTAGCAGAAGTGCCCGGTCAAAATTTCGGATGGCCTCTTTTTCAAGGTCCCTCGATTCACAACTTTTATTGGATGAATACCACCTTAAATTCCAATGCCCCAAATCCATTGCATGGATCGTCCAATTGCAACAAACCCTTTTTTAATTACCAGGAGACAGTCATTCAAAGCAATGCCAACCATGATTATTTTCTGCCCAATAGCTGCAACCCTGCGATAGAAATACCATCAGATGTAATAACATTTATTCATTCCCGCCCACTTGTTTCATATGCGAACGAAGCGAATACCGGAAACCCTTACGCGGTCACATCCACCTACAATGAAGCCGGAGATGCAACCTACTGTATCATTGGTGACCCAGAATGCGGCGTTGAAGGTGGCAGTTTCATTGGTCTGAGTGCATCTGGCAGTGCAATATTGATGGGCGACAGAATTCCAGTAGAATATCAGGGATGGCAACTGCATCTCGATTTTACAGGATGGCTCCGCGCCATAAAATTGAATGAGCTTTCAGAGCCTGAAAAAATTGAATACTGGATTGGGAATCTTGTGAATCCTATAAATATTAATTTCAACACATTTAATGGCTGCGCATATGTTACGAGCGTATATCCGGCCGAAATTAGGAGAATTTGCTTCGGTGCCAATCTCAATCCCATAGTATCCGTTACCCCTGAATTGGTGTATGGTGCATCACCTATAGAAGTACAATTTAGTACTGTAGGCACTTACGATCCTGAAGGAGATCCACTTTCATGCCACTGGGACTTTGGCGATGGAAACATATCGATCGATGCAAACCCCACGCACACATTTGTCGCCGCCACTTCTCAAACACAAAATTACACCGTCACTCTTTCCGTTGCAGATACATCAGGTGGGCAAACCCAAGTTTTAGTACCTGTGTCGTTGAACAACACACCACCTGCGGCGAGCATTATAAGTATTGAAGATGGTGAACTGTATGGCATCAACCTTCCCACGGGATTCAATCTTGTAGCAGAGGTCAGCGATGATCAGTCAGCTCCCGGGGCACTGGAATATCTTTGGGAAATCCGGTTGAATCACAATACCCACTTTCATATTATGAGCACAGAGAGTGGGAACAATGCTTACACTTCAATCGCTCCTACTGGCTGTTCTGAAAATGAAACGTACTGGTACGAAATACGACTTAGGGTAACGGATCCCGGAGGGCTCACGGCCTACGACTCGAAAATGATATACCCCGATTGTGATAATACGCTCGGCAATGTGCCCCTTCCTGATGGCAAGAATTATTTACTGCTTCCCAATCCTGTTTCCGATTGGCTTGAGGTGAGGTCCATAATTCCTTTCGGGGATAGTTTCGATTTTGAAATATATGATTATCAGGGGCGCCGCATGACACATGAGAGTTTACCCGTGTATAATTCGCGTCAGTATGTGAAACTCAACGTGAGCCTGCTCAATTCAGGCATGTATATTCTGAAGATGAAAATTGCTGATGAGTGGTACAGTGAACCCTTCATAAAGGCTGATTACTAGGCATCAAAAACACAATAAGCGTTAATTCCTATCCTGAGCTCCTTTAGCTTGGTGCAATTGCTTGTAGAACCTTGAAGAAGCAATGATTTGTTCTGAGCATAAACACCTGTAATTCAGACACAAAGTCAGTACATCATAATACTTCCCGGCTATTTAGTTATTTCCCGACAGGTAAACAGTATCTTTGCGCGCCGAAAAGAGCGATTTTATGCAGAAAATTAGGAATATTGCGATTATAGCCCACGTAGACCATGGTAAGACCACCCTCGTGGACAAGATGATAATGCTAGGTAAAGTATTTGCCGATCACGAGCGTCCGGGCGACCTCATAATGGACAGCAATGATTTAGAGAAAGAGCGCGGGATAACAATTCTGGCCAAGAACGTGGCTGTTAATTATAAAGATTACAAAATCAACATAATCGATACTCCCGGTCACAGTGACTTTGGAGGTGAGGTGGAGCGTGTACTGAATATGGCTGACGGGGTTCTTCTGCTGGTCGATGCATTTGAAGGGCCCATGCCCCAGACGCGTTTTGTACTTGAAAAGGCTGTTCAGCTAGGATTGAAACCTATAGTAGTAATCAATAAAGTTGACAAAGAAAATTGCACCCCTGAAGAGGTGCATGAAGCAGTATTCGACTTGATGTTTACCCTTGGAGCTACTGAGGACCAGCTTAACTTTCCAGAAGTATACGGATCAGCGAAACACAACTGGATGGGCAACGACTGGCGCAAACCAACAGATTCTATTACTCCGCTGATGGATATCATTATAGAGCATATACCACCGCCGAAAGCCGAAGAAGGCACCGTGCAGATGCTCATTACGTCACTGGATTACTCTTCGTTTATCGGAAGAATTGCAATCGGAAGAGTAAAGCGCGGTCGGTTGAAAACCGGACAGCGAATTTCTCTCATAAAGCGTGACGGTTCGCGCACGACTGAAAAAGTAAAAGAACTGTATGTATTTGACGGCATTGCCAAAAAGAAGGCAGAGTTCGTAGATGCTGGCGATATATGCGCTGTTGTTGGATTTGAAGGGTTTGATATTGGAGATACCATTGCGGATATTGACAACCCAGAAGCATTGCCACCAATCAGTATAGATGAGCCTACCATGAGTATGCTCTTCACGATCAACGATTCTCCATTCTTCGGAAAAGAAGGAAAGTTCGTTACATCAAGACACGTGAGGGAAAGGCTCGAAAAAGAGTTGGAGAAAAACCTTGCACTTAGGCTTGAAACAACTGGTTCCAGCGACTCCTTTATGGTATTTGGCCGGGGAGTACTGCATCTTTCAGTGCTTATTGAGACCATGCGCCGAGAGGGTTATGAACTACAGATTGGTCAGCCGCAGGTAATCACCAAAATAGTGGATGGGGTAAAGTGTGAGCCGATCGAAGATCTTCGCATTGACCTTCCCGACGCCGTTTCTGGCAAGGCCATTGAAGCTGTAAACCTTCGCAAAGGTGAAATGCTGAGCATGGTTCCGAAAGGAGACCGAATGCTACTCGAATTTAAAATTCCTTCGCGTGGACTTATTGGTTTAAGGAACTATTTGCTCACCGCAACAGCAGGGGAAGCTATCATGTCGCATCGCTTTATCGGTTTCGAACCATACAGAGGTCCTATTGCTGGAAGGCAGAACGGATCATTGATCAGCATGGAAAACGGCAAAGCCATCCCCTACTCCATCAACAACTTGCAGGATAGAGGTAATTTCTTTGTTCAATCCAATGAAGAGATTTATGAGGGCCAGGTGATTGGTGAAAACAACCGTCCTGGAGACCTTGTGATCAACGTAACCAAAACAAAGAAACTCACCAATATACGAAGCTCTGGTACCGACGAAAAAGTGAAACTTATTCCACCAAAATTATTTAGCCTGGAAGAAGCGTTGGAATATATACAGGCTGATGAGTATGTGGAAGTAACACCGAAATCGATTCGTCTCAGAAAAGTATACCTGAGCGAAAACGAACGCAAGCGCTCTAAAGGAGCTATGGCAGGCGCTTAATTATCGCTTTTTGAGAATGGATTCTGACACTTCAGCAGCTTTGCTGAAATGCAACCAAGGAGTTCTTTCAACGTTATTAGCGTTTCCCTTTCGAAAAATGAATATTTCTTCACCCCTGTGGGGTCTGCGTGCGGGCAATGTACAGAAGGTAGGGATTTTGAGATTCATCTGCGAGGTATTGTATACCTCTTACCAATAGCTGTTCTTAGGTATAAGCCCTCCATTGTTCTTTAGTCGATCCCTAGTGCGGAGAGCGCGAAGTACCTGCATTCTACTCATACGAATTGATTCTTTGTATATTTATTTCTGCCTTCAAACGAATTCATGGTAAAGCTGGATTCTAAATAACAAAGCAAATGATAGAACACTTCTTCCAATGCCCTCATTGTTTTGCATCAATTTCTATATTGGTAGACCCTTCCATACAACATCAATCATATATCGAGGACTGTGAGGTGTGCTGCAACCCTATCGAATTTGAAATTGAACTTTCCGATGGAGAAATTTCAGGGTTTGATGCCCGTGAAATTGGGCAATAGTCGAATAAAGCAATATTTAGCCTTCCAAGCCTTATCTGTTTCGTCGATACTAATAGTGTTTTGCAGGTAAATATGGGTTATTGGTCGAATTAATTTTAGAAATATAATTTATTAAAAATCCAATATTTAGTCCATATGATCGAATTGTTAACTTAAATTCACTTTCATTCGAAAAGTCAACATCGTACCTTTGAATCGTAAAGCCGAAAGGCAATACAGCGAGGTTTTGGTTAGCCCGTTGACGACCCGATGGGGTTGTCTTGCCGCAAGTTGAGCCCAGTCTTTAATGGTTGTTTTAGATTGATTGGTTATCGATTCTCTGAATCGTTTTCTCGGGCTCGCTTGCGGCTCTTTTTTTTATACTTTTCCGCAAAACATCTGCGGACTTGGCATCAATCGACAACATTCACATTGCTTTTTCGGATGAGAGCCTTCTGGCACTCAATTTTTGTCTGGGCTTCATAATGTTTGGCATCGCCCTCGAGATAAAATTTTCAGATTTCAAGGCGATCAATAAATTTCCGAAAAGTGTATTTACAGGGGTAATTTCGCAGTTTCTCCTTCTTCCCTTTCTTACTTTTCTGCTCATTTTAATTTTCAAACCCCACCCCACACTTGGCTTAGGGATGATTCTTGTTGCTGCATGTCCAGGAGGTAACATTTCAAATTACATATCATCAATCTCAAGAGCCAATATTGCGCTTTCGGTGAGTCTTACAGCCCTTGCCACATTGCTTTGCCCAATTTTGACACCCTTAAATTTTGAACTATGGGGAGGCGCTTTGCCAGATACCCGCGAATACCTGCACAGCTTTGACATTGCATTTTCAGACATGCTCCGCACTGTGCTGCTGCTTTTGGTACTCCCACTCCTGCTTGGTCTATGGGTGGGCAGCAAATATCCTGTACTGGTCTCGATCATTAAAAAACCAATTGGCATACTTAGTTTTCTCATTCTCATAGCCTTCATAGGCTTGGCACTGGCCAAAAACTTTGATACGTTCAAGGTGCACTTATCCGCAGTTTTTGTGCTGGTGCTTTTACATAATGGAGTGGCCCTGGCAGGTGGCTATTTTTCGGGAGCACTTGCCCGCCTTCCTGAAATAGACCGCAGATCAATTGCAATTGAAACGGGAATTCAAAACTCAGGATTGGGCCTTATCATCATCTTTACTTTCTTCAAAGGAAATGGTGGTATGGCCATCATCGCGGCATGGTGGGGTGTATGGCATATTATATCCGGAATGCTGCTTGCGGCTTATTTCAATTACCGCGACCGCCGTTTAAGCCGAAGCGAAATTGCTCAAACATAACTTTGCTTCAGAACCAAGGTATACCAATCTTCTCCGGTATGTATATAGCCCTGATCGTAGCAAAATTTGTATTCACGCCCGTCTTTGGTTTGGTACACGTTGGTAAAATAATTGAAGTCGAAACCTCGGCGCCTCAAATCAGTACCCCTGATCCTGGACTTGCCATCCGGATTAAATTCAAGGAGTATCTTCCGGTTCTTTTTAAGAGCAGCATTTACCTGCCGTACATATTCATTAAGCGGCTGTGACTGCCTGTTGTGGTAGCTGCTCCGGCATTGGTCCGAGCAGAATTTTGCATCTGATCGGCCTACAAACTCTTCCTTGCATTCTGTACATACCTTCTTCATCTTAAAAAGTCTTTAAAGGTGATGTGAATATATAAATTAGATTTTATTACACTTAAAAAATGCGATGCATTTCGTTTATGTGCTAATGTTTTATATTTGCGTCAAACTTACTCGATATGCTGGAAAAGCCTAATAAAGATCTGGAACCAGAAATAACAGGACCTGTACTTCTTGCCTTAACAATTCTCGGATTGGCAGTACTTACCATCTTCTTGCTTTAGGCAGTCTACCTCCAGTCTATGGCTTTTATCCCAAGTCCATTGAGATAGTCATTGGCCTTGCTGAAATGGCCATTTCCAATGAACCCACGGTGCGCGGATAGCGGTGAAGGATGTGGGCTTTTTAAAACAAGGTTTTTGGAAGCATCGATGTATTGACCCTTTTTCTGGGCGTAGTTGCCCCACAGCATATACACAACATTGCTCTTTTCTGATGCAATGGCTTTTATCACTGCATCAGTAAATATCTCCCAGCCAACATTCTGGTGTGAACCTGCCTGATGTGCATCAACCGTAAGGGTAGCATTAAGGAGCATCACCCCCTGACGTGCCCACCTCTCAAGATTCCCACTTGTGGGCGAAGGCAAATGCAAGTCCCGGTTAATTTCCTTAAAAATATTAGACAGGGAAGGTGGAATTGCAACTCCATCATTTACCGAAAAGGAAAGTCCGTTTGCCTGGCCTGGCCCGTGATAAGGGTCTTGGCCTATGATTACGACTTTCACATCAGGAAGAGGGGTGAGATCAAGTGCCCTGAATATGTCCTTTCCCGCAGGGTATACTTTCCCTTTCGTGTACGCCGATTTTACAAACGAAACCAGCTCAGCGAAATAAGGTTTTTCAAATTCATCCGAAAGGGTATCCTTCCAATATTGATTGATGTTCACCGAGATCATTCGGAGAAATAGTGCTGGTGCAACTGGTGCCTCAGTTTGCGTTTATAGGTTTCGCAGAGCCATTCAAAATAGCTCTCCGTAGCACTGTGCAAGCAATTGCAATAGAGGCGACATCGATATTGTATCTCGTCTTCGAGCAATTCAAACAATTCCAACCCAGCTTCATAATCTTCTGCATTCTTACCTATCTGTACCGTGTGGTTAGAAATGCTGAGATCTATGGCCTTTTTAGGTTTTTCACCTTCAGTGGCCATCTGAATATATACGCCTTTCATGTCGAACTCATCCTCTGCAGTATTGTTGCCAAACCGAACCATCAGCGCTGCCGAGCGCTCATAATTATAGTCGTGCATCAGGTTTGAGTCCCGGTCTTCAATGCGCTCAAAGTATTTGTCGGGAAAGTGAAAAATGTCTGTCCAGTTTATGTAATCCTGCCATAGCCCCAATCGCTGTACATTATTGCCCAAATCGATGATTTGGAAAAAATTCTTGGTGGCTGTAATCCGCGAGCCTCTACCGATCATTTGGTGGTAAAGCGTTAGCGACCTTGTTGCCCTGTTAATTATGATCGTTTCTACCGATGGCTCATCAAATCCGGTGGTGAGAATGCCTACCGAAGTGAGCACCGCATCAGGTGTGCTTCTAAACCAATCAAGGGTGTCCTGTCTGTCTTTGGGAGTGAAGGTGCTGTCAAGGTGTTTAACTTTATAGCCTGCATTTTTAAACAGTTCAAAAACCCTAATTGAAGTGGCTATACCAGAGTTAAAAATCAATGTTTTCTTGCCCTCGCTGTGTTCTTGAAAAGATGCAAGCAACCTGTCCTGCATGGAATAAAGGCTATACAATCGATCCAGGGAGCTTACTGTAAAGTCACCATCGGGTCCCACCTTCAGAGAGCGCAAATTAACATTGAAGGTATATGTAACAGCCTCGCTGAGATATCCGTCCTTAATTAGGTCTGATATGCTATGCCCTACGAGCAATTGGCTGTAATTTTCATTGAGCGGAAGGTTTCTGTTTGAGCTAAGCGGGGTTGCTGTAACACCAAGCATATTCGATTTATCGAAATGCTTGAATAACTTCCTAAACGAATTATAGTGTGCTTCGTCAACAATTACAAGACCAATATCGAGCAAATAATTCTCGTTTTCGTTGAGCCGGTTGTTCAACGTTTCGACCATCGCGACATAGCAATCGTAATGCTCCCGATCCGGGAGCTCTTTCACGTCGCGATTTATAATCTTATTCTTTACTCTTATCTCCCCAAGTGCTCTTGAAGTCTGGGCGCTCAGCTCTACCCTGTGGGTAAGTATGAGAACTTTTCGTCCTGTCTCTTGGATAAACTGTCTGGCAATTTCAGAAAATATCACGGTCTTACCGCCACCCGTGGGCAACTGAAAAAGCACATTCAACTTTCCCCCTGCCTTTCGGAACATTTCAAAAATCTGAGCAATAGCCTCTTCCTGATAGGGATAGAGTTCCTTGAATGCAATTTCGGTAGTCTGTTGCTGCTTTTCTTCCATAAAAAACTGCGCAAAGTTAGCTATAATAAGCGGTTTATCGATAATGTCGATCTGGGTCCTGGCTTTGTGTCAATCATATGAATGAGTACCTTCACGCTTAATATATTGAGCGATGAATGAGAATTTAAGTGCTTTTGAAGAGCACGTACTTTTGAGGTATCAAGTTTTTAATTCCATCTTTCTTACCCTCAATCTTGACGGGGTTCACCGCACAGGAATTTTAGTGCCCCTGCTCACAGAGCAATGTCGCAAAGGGCTGGAGTCAGGGCTTTCGCCAAAAGAAATCATCGATGGTTTTTTTGTTGGGAAAGACGAATACGACACAGAGAAAAAGCGCTTGGACTTGCTCTTTAAATTTGTGCAATTCATAGAGCGGCAAGTTGTACTTGTTGATGCGCTTGAAGATGCCGCATTCGCAAAAGTGAACAATTTAGAAGGAAGTGGCAGCTGGAAAGCATTTGTTCAGAGTGCTTCGAATATGAATGCCAAAGGGAGGCTCACCGATGCACTTCGGTATTTCAGAATCAGGGTTGTACTTACTGCCCACCCTACGCAATTCTATCCAGGAGCTGTGCTTGGAATCATCACTGACCTCACTGATGCTGTCAAAAACAACGACCTTAGCCTCATAAAGCAATACTTGGCCCAACTTGGCAAAACGCCATTTTTCCAAAAAGAAAAACCTAGCGCGTATGATGAGGCGATACGCTTATCGTGGTATCTCGAGAACATATTCTACGATACAATCCCTGAAATTTACAGAAATGCCCATGAAGAATTGGGCGATACAGCCAAAGAAATTTTTCGCGACAATCCACTTATTCAGATGGGATTTTGGCCGGGGGGCGACCGTGACGGAAATCCCTTTGTGACCGTAGATACCACCTTGCAAGTAGCTGAACAACTGCGCACCCGGGTGCTAAAGGCATACTTCAGGGATGTGCGAATGCTGAAGCGAAGAATCACCTTTCGGGGAGCAGCAGAAATTCTTGATGGCATAGAGAAGGAACTGTATAAGAATGCATATTTGAATCCTTCGAAACCGAGCATTACAGCCACCTGGCTATTAGGAAAATTGGAGCGGCTTATTGATTGTCTTCACAGCGACCACAGTGGCCTTTTCGCTGATGATGTTGAGGACCTCTTGAGAAAAGTCAAAATATTCGGATTTCACTTCAGCACCATAGATATAAGGCAAGATAGCCGTGTGATAGGCCGTGCTTTCGAAGAAGTAAAGGAAGCCATCAACCTCGACATCAGTGGGCCTGAAGAATATGTGGACCAACTTTTCCGGGTAGATGAAGCCAGGAAGAAACCAAGCCTGAAAGACCCGGTGCTCGATGATACTTTCAAAAGTCTCGGTGCCATGAAACAAATCCAGAAACGAAATGGGCCGGCGGCCTGTTACCGATACATCATCAGCAATTGTCGCGGTAAAGATGATGTGGCAAGGGTTTACGCACTTGCGCGTTTGGCCGGCTTGGGCAAAAAAATGTTTCTAGATATCATTCCTCTTTTCGAGACAATAGATGATTTGCGCGAAGCCGGTAAAGTAATGGAAGAACTCTACACACAAAAGACCTACAAAAATCACCTGCGGCAGCGCAAAAATAAGCAGATCGTCATGCTCGGATTTTCTGATGGAACCAAGGATGGCGGATACATTACTGCCAATTGGAGCATATTTAAAGCGAAGGAACAAATTAGTGCTGTATCAAGAAAATACGGCATTCAAGTGGTCTTCTTCGACGGTCGTGGCGGACCTCCTGCCCGTGGCGGGGGCAATACCCACAAGTTCTACGCTTCTCTGGGACCTACTATTGAGAGCAATCAGATTCAAATCACCATTCAAGGGCAAACCATCAGTTCCAATTTCGGTACAGCCGACGCTGCCAGGTACAACCTTGAGCAATTGCTCACAGCAGGTCTCGAAAACAAACTGATGGAAAGTCCTGCAAGGGTGCTCGATGCTGGGCAAAGGAACCTCCTGGATCAATTGTCTGAGATCAGTTATAAGGCATATCAGGAATTCAAGGCACACCCAAGGTTTATGCCCTATCTTGAAAAGATGAGCACCTTAAAATACTACGGTGAAACCAATATTGGGAGTCGGCCAGCGAAGCGAGGCAAGGGTTCCGAATTGAAATTTGAAGACCTACGTGCCATTCCTTTCGTAGGTGCGTGGAGTCAGCTCAAACAAAATGTCCCTGGCTTTTACGGTATAGGCAGGGCATGCCAAGTGATGGAAGAAAGTGGAAGACTCGATGATGTAAAGAAGTTATACAGGAATTCACTGTTTTTCAGAACGCTTCTGGAAAACTCAATGCAGGCACTCTCAAAGACCAATTTTGAACTTACCCGATACATGGAGAAAGATGCTGAGTTTGGGGAGTTTTGGAAACTACTTTATGATGAGTCTGTGCTTTCACAGAAATACCTTCTTTCCATATCAGGGCAAAACCGCCTGCTTGAAACCAATCCAACCATAAAGAAGAGTATTGATTTACGAGAAGAAATAGTTCTTCCCCTGCTCATTATTCAGCAGTATGGGTTAATGAAGATCAAGGAAATGGAATCGAAAGGGCAGAAGAGTACCTCGATCACTGATGCCTATCGAAAGCTCGTAGTCAGGTCGCTATATGGAAATATTAATGCCAGCCGTAATTCAGCATAGCCTTTCAATTGGTTTTTGAATAACTTAGACTCTAATATTCTAGTTTAGTCAGAACTATGCGCGCACTCAAATACGGTATGGTCTATATCATACCTACACTGTTTCTTTTAGGGCTTTGGCAAGGTGGTTGGCTTACAATTGCTCCCTTGCTTTTTGCATTCGGTATTATTCCCCTTTTGGAGCTGATCTTCAAACCAGATTCGCAAAATATTGAAGCTGCGGAAACTGAAATACGCAGACAAGATTTCAGTTATGATTTGATGCTTTACATGGTGGTTCCTGTAGTGTACCTATGCATCATCATTTTCCTACTCAACCTTTCATCTATTGATTACACACGCGTAGAAATTACAGGGCTTATCCTCTCCATGGGCGTGGTGCTGGGAGGTCTGGGAATCAATGTTGCGCATGAACTTGGTCACCGGGCAAATAAAATGGAACAACTCTTCAGCAAAATGTTACTGCTTCCTTGTGCTTATTTACACTTTTACATAGAGCACAATCGGGGGCATCATAAGAATGTGAGTACCAAAGAAGACCCAGCTTCAGCAAGGTACAACGAGTCACTCTATCACTTCTGGATCAGATCTGTGGTGTACAGTTACATATCAGCTTGGAAGCTGGAAGCACAACGTCTTAACAGAGCGGGGCAGCCGGTGCTTGGATTCAGAAATGAAATGCTGAGATTTCAGTTTATTCAGCTCGGTTTTTTTGGGGGTATCTACTTCCTTTTTGGATGGAAAATCATGCTTATGTTCACGTGCGCATCAATAATTGGCTTTCTGATGTTGGAGACCGTAAATTATATTGAGCATTATGGACTTCAGCGGAGAATGATCAATGATTTCAGGTATGAAAAGGTAACGCCAATACACAGTTGGAACTCAAACCACCTTGTTGGGAGGGTTATGCTTTTCGAATTATCGCGACACAGTGACCACCACTACCAGCCATCAAAAAAATACCAAACACTCGACCACCATGCACACAGCCTTCAGATGCCCACAGGCTATCCCGGCATGATGATTCTCAGTGTATTGCCTCCCCTTTGGTTTGCGGTTATGAACAAGCGCATTCAGAAAAGCCATTTGATGATACAGGATTCCCTTGCAGTTGGCTGAGCGCATCGGATGATCTTGGTATTTATTAACAATCTACCTCGCTCCTATTCAATCACTTAATTTTCGTTTAGACAGAATTTAATCCTTCAACGTTTCTTTTCTGTTAAGAACTCTTCACAAATCCAGTAAAACTAAACATTGAATCCAGCGTTATTCATCACTCATCGTCAGTTTTAGCCGGTTAATAGATTCAATTGCTTAAACAGGCTAATTCTTGGAGCAAACACCTATAAATTAATGTGTAGGTTGTACATTTCTAAAGTTTCGATCGGAGTATAAATTGTCACTAATTCTCAACAAATGATAGACATGCATAGCTTTGAAGATCAACGTGTCATGTACGGAATTCAGGAATTATCTGATGATGACATTTTCTACCTTTCGTCCCCTATTCCTTATACTGTAGAAGGTACACAAAGGCGGGTTGGAATCCATATTGGGATAGGCAACCGCACTGATGCAGTCCTAAAGGACGTGAAGGCTTATTTCTATCTCACCGCGGGCGAAGCTTCCTCAGGAAAGCTTCTTTGTGAGAAGTCACTTAGTTTGGTTCCGGCCAAACAAAGTTATTTTGGTAAAATTGGTCTTGATCTGCCAGAGAATCTCAAAAAAGGCAGATACCAAGTGCGCTACACGCTCAGCCCAGAAAAGGCTGGGTATAGCAGAAATGTGGGTAGTATTTCAATTGAAATTTCAGATTGACAAAATTTTTTCAGCGCCTCGAGAAAATTTGAAGGGCGGGATTCGTAGAATCCCGCCCTTCCTTTTTGTCCACAACTAAAGATTCGTTCTAAGCCCAACAAATATCCGACTCCGTGATGGAACAATTGTTGAATGCAGGTGGGAAAGATGGGTGCCCCTTCTATTTTGTAACTTTGACCAATCTCAACAGAATGAAAAGACTTGTTGCCATTATGGGCCTGGTTCTAGCTCCTATCTACTTGCTAAATTTCACTTTTGGGATTTGGGAACTGCCCGACAATTTGCCCATTATTGGCAATTTGGATGAGCTTGCAGCTGCCGTGTGGTTAATGGCTTCGCTGAAGCATTTCGGGATCGATATTACCGACTTTTTGCTTTCACCCCGAAGATTGCACAAATCAAAAAAAGAATGATAGCGCACCAAAAAGAGCCAATCCAAACAGTATGAAAATAAAGCCTCAGGTTGCATATGCAGATTTCGAAAAACTGGACATTCGGACTGGAACCATCGTAGATGCACTTGCTTTTGAAAAAGCCATAAAGCCCGCATACAAATTATATATAGACTTTGGTGACCTGGGCCTGAAGAAGAGCAGTGCTCAGATTACGGATAGGTACTCAGCTGAGGATCTAATTGGAAACCAAGTGCTGGCGGTGGTAAATTTCGCACCCAGGCAAATAGCCGATTTTATGAGTGAATGTCTCGTACTTGGGGTGCTGGATAAAGATGGTACAGTATTGCTGACTACGGAGGGCAAAACCCCCAATGGCTTGGCAGTAGGATAATCTGAGAAATCAGGACCGCTTAGTGCACCTTCTTGTTTAGTTCGCGAGCATTACCGGCATCACGAGCATAAGCACATCTTCGCTTGTATTATCTGTACCTACTGGCATAAGAATTCCAGCCCGGGTAGGTCCGCTCAGTGACAACTCCACCACTTCAGAGTCAAGGTTTCCGAGCATGTCCAGCAGAAAACGTGAGTTAAAGCCTATCTCCATGTCCTGACCTTCATAGCTACAAGTAAGACGTTCATTGGCCTCATTGGAAAAATCAAGATCTTCAGCACTGATTGAAAGCTCGCTGCCATTGATTCTCAATCGCACCTGATGTGTGGTTTTGTTTGAAAATATAGAAACCCTTCTCACCGAACCGAGCAGGGAGAGCCTGTCCACCGTCATACGGTTTGGATTGTCCTTAGGAATCACCGCTTCATAATTTGGGTATTTCCCATCTATCAACCGCACGTACACCATATTGTCATCGAAGGTCAGCTTCACGTTCTTGCCATCGTAATCAAGGGTCACAGAAGCAGTGGTGCCGGCGAGTACACCCTTCAGAAAATTAAGGGGCTTCTTCGGGAAAATGAGGGATGCCGTATTCTGAGATTTCACATCGGTGCGTGTGTAGCGCACCAGCTTGTGTGCATCTGTTGCCACAAAGCGCACACCTTCATCAGAAAGCTCGCAAAAAATACCTGACATGACTGGTCTAAGGTCGTCATTGCCTGTGGCAAAAATGGTTTTCTGAATGGCTTCAGAGAATACCTCCGCTGGAATTACCACAGAGATTGGTTCTTCCATTTCAGGGTTTTTAGGAAATTCATCGGCTGCGAATCCAGCGAGCTTGCTTTTGCCATAGCTGCTGGAAATTTCGATGCCCATGGTTTTCTCATCAACGGTAAAGGTGAGCGGTTGCTCAGGTAGGGTCTTAAGGTACTCCATTATCAGTTTTGCCGGAACGGCAATCGCTCCCGATTCTTCGGAAGTAACCTTCACACGGGTG
The DNA here is from genome assembly GCA_041749535.1 of Cryomorpha sp. Lineage (GTDB taxonomy): Bacteria > Bacteroidota > Bacteroidia > Flavobacteriales_D > Cryomorphaceae > JBBQZU01. Next base: position 60,726 of record JBGTBE010000003.1, read on the forward strand.
ATCATGGTGGTCTCAAGATCACTTGCTGAGATGGTTAGCGCATCTTTCTCAATTTCGAAGAGGAAATTGTCGAGGATTGGCACAGTATTGTTGGAAGCAAGTACACCATTTATGGTTTGTAGATGCTTGTAAAGGTCTGAACTGGAAACGATAAATTTCATTTCAATCGGGTTTTTCGCTGGTCTTAATAAGGCGACAAATATAAGCGATTAAGACCAAAGGAATCTAAGACTTTATGAACAGATTTGGTCAATTATGGAGTGGGCTTAAAGGCGAGAATAGGTGCCCTGAAATTGTCCCATACAAAGCGCTGGGCGAAGGCCAATTCATCGTCATTCACGCATGCATATATTCGTTCTCTGTCTATTTCAGCTTGTGTTTCTCCGTCCATCTCAAACTGTCCCTGGGGTGCAGCACGTGCCCAAAGGCGAATGGTGCGGGTCTGCTTTTGGTCGGTAATGCGAATGACCTGGTATGGGGTGAGCTGTTTTACAGAATCCTCTTGCGCCGGCTTGAGCAGGGTGTTGTAGTTCTCGAAGGAAGCAAGCTTGAAGTTTAGAAGGTAATCCTTTACCAATGTGCTGTCAAAACCTTGTACCGGCTTCTCGGATCCCGATGCATAAAGTTGTATGTTGTTGCCCCCTTCATAAGTAATTCTAAAGCCGGAAAATTCCTGGGTGGGGTAGTCCACTTCAATTTCCCGGAAGTTCAGTGAAGGGTAGTCAAGAATGCGTGTGCTGCGCCATTCTGAAAGGTTAGTAAAAAAGCGGGTATCGAGCATTCCCGTAAAACCGCGCATATCCATAATGTAAGCAGCAGTGCTCTTCCCATTCTCCGGAGTTTCTAGCAGCATATAGGTACCTTTCTTGTCCATGGTTCCATAGCCAATGTACCAGGTTTTAATAAGCTCGCCCGACTTGCGGTATATCTCTACTTTCTTTGCATTGCCTGCCATCACCCTGTTCACCTGTTCCTGGGCCTCCTTGGCGACCGGGCGTTGCACATACACATTGCGAAATGTTTCGAGCAGCAATGTGGCGGCATCCTCCCTCGCTTTGAACTGCCCATTTACCATCCAGGTTCCATTGTCGCGGGTGAGGGTAACGGTGTTGCCATGCATATCGGCAATGAATATCTTACCCACATCGGCGGTGTCCTTAACGGCAAAATCTGTTTGCTCCCTTCTTGCCGTGCTCGAAGTGTCGAATGAAATGTACAGGTATATGGATACAATGGACAGCAGAAATACTACGACCACGAAAGGAATAATCTTCTTCATGCGTTGCGCTCCTTAATTTTTCTGGCGTAAACCGCTCTTCTTATAAAATACTGTGCGATGCCCATGAGGATGATGAGCAGCACCGGCAATCCAATATTGAGTCCTTGCCAAAGGGTTCGTTGAGCAAGAACGCGCTCGTCATTGAGTTTTCTGAGCACCACCGTTCTGGAACGAACATCAATCAAGCGGTCGTCCCCCAGCAGGTAGTTCATGGCATTAATTAAGAATTCCTTGTTGCCATATATCTTACGGCGGGCAAGAGGGTCGAAACCAAGTTCCCTGAACTTGGTACCATCCGGACTCACGCCATTGCGAATCATATCCCCATCAGAGACCACAAGCATGCGGGTGAAGGAACTTTTCTCCGTGAAGGCAAAGGTTTTGTCATCATAAAACTCGGGAGGAAGTCTGTTGGAGAAATTCGATGGAAATGTGCCTTCCAGCAGCACTGCCACTGGCAAATTGGGTCTTGCTCCGTTTGTAAAGTCGGGGTTAATAGCTACGATATTAAGGCTCACCCGCACAGGCGATTTCAAAATTTTAGTGTAAGGCGAAGTGGTGAGAATAATTTGTTTGGTCACTCCTGGTACAGCAATGGTATCAATGCTGCTTACAAATTCGGTAAATATTGGGTCTACATTGGCTACAATGGGCTGGGAAAGAGTAGGAATGATAATGGGATGAAAGTAAAATGGAAGTAGTTCATTGCGTTCATTGCCAGAAGGACCAGTAACCACAGAAATGGGTGCGCAAGTACGGTCTATGAGCAAATCCCGGTTCAGCCTTACGCCGTAGGTGAAGAGTTGGTCATCCAAATTTATTCTGAGCGGTACCGCAAGAGTGGTCTCCGTGCGCATAAGGCTGTCCATCTCCATCTGCATAGGGTCTAGCAGCCAGAGTACCCTCCCACCCAGCATGATGAATTGGTCAATAATGTACTTGTCCTGTTCCGAAAATTGGGTGGTGGGCTTGGCCAGGATGATGGCATCGTAGCGATTCTCACGTCTGCCCTGACCTACGAGACTTTTGCTTAAGGAATTTAACTGGCCATCAATCTCAAGGTACTCCACATCGTAGTATCGCTCCAGCTCGAATTGAAAATCCCGGGTCTCAATGGGTTGCAATTCTCCGTGTCCTTCAATAAAGGCTACTTTCTGTCTTCTTGGTGCACGTACCTGATAGATGGCATTCATCAGTTCGTATTCCAAACCATTGATGGTGCGGTTTATCATTTCAGCATCCGTTACCCTTTGTTGGTTGCGAAGAATTTGAAGGGGTATCTCAGTGTCCTTGTATGAAACCAGCGCTCCGGGAAAAATGATTTGTTCTTTCAAGCCATCCTTTTCCCGAATTTGCAGAGAGGTGTACATAAGGCCTTTCTCAACCAACTCACCATACATGGCTTCGCGCGCCTTGCGGTCAGGATCTTCGCTAGGGTTTATAAACTCGTACTGAATATTGTCGCCGGCGTAGGCGCGCATTTCGTCAAGCTTCTCTTTGGTGGTTTGTCTCAGCCTCTGATAATCGGCTGGAAACTCACCTTCCAGAAATACTTTTATGTACACCACATCCTCCAATTCCCTCAGCAATTCTATGGTGGTTGGAGTGAGGGTATGGCGCTGCTCTTCGGTAAGGTCAAAACGCGCGAAGAAATACTGACTTATGAAGGAAATAGAAATGAACAATACAATTCCGAGTACCGCTTCCAGAATAATCTTACTTCGCTCTCCTCCTTTTGCGCTCATCTCCACATCCTGCTTTGAAGCACCAATTTGGTGAGTATGATGAATATGCCCGAAAGGCTTACAAAATATACCACATCGCGCGTGTCGATCACGCCACGGCTTATGGAGTCGTAATGTTCAGCAATGCCAAGCTTTTGGATAAACCTGTCGAAACCTTCGAGAAACTCAAAGTTGGCAATCTGATCAAGCCCATTGTAGAAAAAGAAGCAGAGAAATAAAGCGAGAATAAAGGAAACCACCTGATTCTCCGTGATGGCAGAAGCGAAAATGCCAATGGATGCAAACCCGGCGCTCAGGAAAAAAAGTCCGAGGTAAGACCCTATGGTTCCACCCAAATCTACATTTCCCTGAGGGTTGCCCAATTGTGATACAGAATAATAGTAAAGCAGCGTGGGCAGCAGGGCAAGTAAAACGAGCACAACACCCGCCAGGTACTTGGCAAGAATAATTTGCAAATCGGAAAGGGGGCGGGTGAAGAGTAGCTCGATGGTACCTGTGCGCTTCTCCTCACTGAAGGAACGCATAGTAACTGCTGGCACCAGGAACATGAAAACCCAGGGAGCGACATAGAAGAGGGTATCGAGATTTGCATATCCCTGGTCCAGTACATTGAGTGCGCCGGGGAAGCCCCACATAAACAACCCGGTGAGAAGCAGAAAAACTGCAATCACCACATAGCCTATTACTGAACTCAGAAAACTCTTGATTTCTTTCAGGATCAATGCCCGCATTGGCAAGAACTCTTTTACCTGCCAAATATATGGTTTTTTGATAGGCTTACAGGGAAACAATATTGGCCAATATCAACAACTCAGCCTTGAGAAATCTATAACCTATGCTAAGGAAAATATACCTTTCTCTCCATGGTCCAGGCTTCAGCAGGCTTGGACAAATGAGGCTTCACAAGGGACCAAAATTCTCTGAAAACGGGTGAAATTCTGTATGCATTCAGCGCTGATTCGCTCTCCCAATGGCTATACGTAACAACCCTCCCTACCCTGTGTGCATCAAAAAGCACCTCAAGTCTGCTGCATCCAGGCCATGAGCGCACAGTAGAGACATAGGAGAGCAGATGGCTTTGGGCTTCTTCATGGGTGCTTTCATCAAACTGCAACTTAACAATTCTGACAATCATTATTTAAAAATATATGTAATTGGGTGAAAGCAATCTGGCCATTGCCGTGCTTCTTTTTTATCCGCTGGCAAAACTCGGGTTTATTATTGGGCTGAAACCACAAGCGGATCAAAGAGGGATGTTCTATAATATCAGAACCCGGTATGAGCTGCAAAAATCAGCTGCGCGAAATGTAACGTACCAACAATACTACAATACAAAACAGAAAAACGAATATTGTTATCCTATTGATTCCATGCATCATGCGCAGATTTACATTGCCGCTGCCCTTGCGAAACATGGTGGCAGGATTTAAGTAGTGAAGCAATCGTTTGAAAAACATGTGTCCAGAATTAATGTTTGATATGTAAAAGTACGTTGTTCTCTCTATTTTTGATCCCTTATGGAATTTAAACTAACATCTGAATTTGAACCAACCGGCGATCAACCTTTCTCAATTAAACAGCTTGTAGATGGAATTGTTGCGGGAATGCCAGCGCAAACCCTGCTGGGAGTAACGGGTTCGGGAAAGACTTTTACGATTGCAAACGTCATTGCCCAATTAAACAGACCCACCCTTATACTTTCACACAACAAAACCCTGGCCGCCCAGCTGTACAGTGAATTCAAGCAATTTTTTCCGGACAACCTGGTAGAGTACTTTGTTTCCTATTACGATTACTACCAACCTGAGGCATTCATTCCCTCCAGCAATACCTACATAGAGAAAGACCTGAGCATCAATGAAGAGATAGAAAAACTAAGGCTCAGTGCCACATCTTCCCTGCTTTCCGGACGCAGAGATGTGGTAGTGGTAGCTTCTGTGTCATGCATTTATGGCATAGGCAACCCTACAGAATTTCACAAAAGTGTGATTCCGGTATCGAAGGGACAACTTGTGTCCCGCAATGCATTTCTTCACTTGCTGGTAGCCAGCCTTTACTCCCGCAATGATTATGAATTGACCAGAGGGAAATTTAGGGTGAAGGGGGACACTGTAGATGTGTACCTTGCCTATGCAGACCACTGCATTCGCCTGGAATTTTATGGAGATGAAATAGAATCCATTTCGAGCTACAACCCGGAAACTGGAGCTACCATTGCCCACTTCGATCATATAAATATTTACCCTGCCAATCTCTTCGTAACCACCAAAGCCACCATGGATCAGGCCATATGGGAAATACAGCAGGATATGGTTTTGCAAGTGCAGCATTTTGAAAGCGAAGGGAGGCACCTGGAAGCCAAGAGACTCGAAGAGCGCACCACCTACGATATAGAGATGATGCGCGAGCTTGGGTATTGCTCAGGTATTGAAAATTATTCCCGGTATTTTGACCGCAGGCAGCCAGGGCAGCGCCCCTTCTGCCTTTTCGACTACTTTCCTGAAGACCTGCTTTTTGTGGTGGACGAGAGCCATGTAACTGTTTCGCAGGTTAAGGCCATGTATGCTGGCGACAGGTCGCGCAAGATAAACCTTGTGGACTATGGGTTCAGATTGCCGGCAGCTATGGACAACAGGCCACTCAAATTTGATGAATTTGAGCATATGATGAGTCAAACCATATATGTAAGTGCCACACCTGCTGATTATGAACTGGAAAAGAGCGGTGGCGTAATTGTAGAGCAGCTCATCCGCCCTACCGGACTTTTAGACCCCCGAATTGAAGTGCGCCCAAGCCTGAACCAGATTGACGATCTGCTCGAAGAGATCAACATCAGAACACAGCGTGGAGAACGCACGCTGGTAACAACCCTTACAAAAAGAATGGCTGAAGAGTTGCAGAACTTCATGGACAAAACGGGTGTGAAATGCAGGTACATTCACAGCGATGTGGATACGCTTGACCGCATAGACATCATTGCTGATTTGCGTGCTGGCGTGTACGATGTGCTTATTGGGGTAAACCTGCTACGGGAAGGCCTCGACCTTCCGGAAGTTTCGCTGGTAGCCATACTCGATGCCGACAAGGAAGGGTTTCTGCGCAGCGGACGCTCCCTGGTGCAAACCGTGGGCAGGGCTGCGCGAAACATCAACGGCATGGTAATTATGTACGCTGACACGATGACCCACAGCATGCGACAAACCATTGACGAAACGGACCGACGGAGGATAAGACAACAGGAGTACAACGAAGCCAATGGAATTGTGCCCACACAAATAAAGCGCGGTGCCGGAGTAGCCATGACAGAAAGCAGGAAACACCGACCCGGTGGCCAACGCCGGGCATACACAGAGCCCGATGAACTCACACTTGCCGCCGACCCTGTAATGGCTTATATGAGTGTGGATGAACTACAGCGGTCCATCGAAACTACGCGCAAAAAAATGCAGAAGGCAGCGAGAGAGCAAGATTTCATGGAAGCCGCCAGGTTGCGCGATGAGCTGTTCCTGCTCCAAAAAAATGCGGATGGAAAGCTGTGATGTGCTTTTCTTAAGCTGTTGGCAGCAAGTCGGAGTTCTTGGCTGAAATCAGGTTGCCCGTATCCAGGTCCAGACACACCAGCTTTCCATAGCCTGGAAATCCTGCGCGCACGCATGCATTGTCCACACACACTTCGCGCGCTATGCGCTTGGCGCAGGCTTCAATCACTGCATAGGGCTCGGGCACATGCCCGTGTATTACGCGCTTGCCACGCAACTTTCGCTCGTCGTAACTAAAGTTTCGTATCCAAATCATATCCTTCCAAAGGAGAAGAGGCGTCTTTTCGGATGTATCGAAGCCCGCATGAACGATGAATTCCTTCTCAGTTTCATAATAATAGGGAAGCATCGCAAAGAAGGCATCCATTTCTGTCATCAGGTCCCCATTCGGTTGAATCATTTGTCCGGAGTATTGCCTTTCGGCAAAAAAAGTGAGCTTCTGAGATTGCTCACGGTTAAATTCAAGGGCCAGTTGCTCATGGTTTCCTCTGAGGGGAAGCACCTGATAACCATCCACAAGAAGCTGCCATATCTTCAAGACAACGAGGGTGGAATACGGACCCCTGTTTATCATGTCTCCGGCAATAAAGAGCTGGTCTTCATGGCTCAGCGCCAGCTTTTCCAGGAGGTCGGAGAAAGTTTGGTAGCAACCGTGAATATCAGAAATAACCAGCCTGCGCCCGGGAGGTGGATGGATGAAGTATGCCCTACCGCGTGCATCGATGGGATTGGTTAGGAAGCCTTTCAACTTTCCTTCGGCTTCACGGGCAAGCTCTTTCACACTTTATTGGGTTCCATTGTGCATAATACGACCCCGCAAATAAGAGAAATTTGGAGTTGTAAAACAAGAATTGGATAAACTAGAAATCTGCTCAAGGGAACTTTTGATCCAGGTAAAAATTGATTTCAATTCGAAAAGAACAAAGGAAAGTTAAGACGCGCCTGATGGCCGGCCTTGTCTTTAATTCTCACCACCATGCGCACCGGGAGGGTTTGAAAATCGGCAAACCTTACGGTATCGGCATTCTCAGTAAAACTCCACAAACTTGCATCTTCAATTTCGTGCGGGTAGGTTTCAATATTGGCATCGGTGGCACTCTTAAACTCAAAATCTACAGAAGTGAGGCTGTCGCCGGCGGCAAATCCGGTAAATATCAAACTGTCATTTGCCGAAAGCGTATTCGGGCCGGCTACACTCAGAAAAGGTGTGGTAGCAAAGTCGATAAACTCAGGACCAATACCCGGCTGCAGGATGGTGAAATACAGAAGGCTGTCTATGCTCGCGTTGCCACGCTCATCAGCCACCTGAAAACCCATGCTGTACATGCCTGCGAGGGCAGAGTCAGGTACACTGAGAAAGTAAGTTGTTTGAAATGTGGCTCCTGAAATATCGCTGATATTCACCACCTTCCAGGCCCCGAATGATTTTGTAAAAGATGAGAGAATGCGAAGCCTGGCCTGAGCGAGTTCTTCATTGTCGGCGGCTTGCACAGTTACTTCAATTACATCGCCGGGCATCACCACTTCGGCATTGGATGTATAGAGAAGGATTTGCGGTGGTACCGAATCATCAGAAACCTTGGAGCAAGACCACATCAATATGCCACAGAAAATAATTGCGCCCGCCAATCTCATGATGCAAAGTTAGGAAAAGCGGGCGCTCAATGTTATTTACTGTACCGTAAGCTGGAATACCACATCTATATCGGTGCTGCCACCTGCATTGGTTATGTCACCAACAGCCACACCTGTAGCGCTTTTATTAGGCTCGTGCCTGAGTACCAATCGCAGCTGTGATGCCTCGGTAGTAGGCATTTCCAATGTCCAAACAGACTCAAGACCGATGGGATAATCGTCAGAATCAAAATCGGCATATACGAATTCAAAAACGGATGAAGCACCACCCTGTGGCAGAAAGAAAAATTGATGCTCAGTGCCTTCTTCTGCGATCTCTTCGGCTACATCAATGGTACTTGCGGGGTTTGATTTGTTGTACACTTCTATTTTCATGGCATAGGTCCCTATGGGCAAAATGATGGGATCAAGTTCCGGAGCATCACCTCCCGGGCCATCGAGGTCTTCCCACTCGAAATGATACATTGCTTCACTAAGTACATTGCTGAAGTGCAGCGCTACCGTAGTAATTACTTCTTCATCTCCTACACCTGTCGGTGGCGGAGTGCTGTCGTCATCGCTGTTGCAACCGGTTATCGCAATTGCTGCGAAAGAAAGAATGGCTACAAAAAGCCATTTGTTGTTTTTCATTTGTTTGTATTTTGGGTGTTTGAATTTAAAAACTTTGTTTGAAACGGACTATAAAATTAATACCCGGCTCATCTGCATAGTACCTGAAACGGTTCATATAATCCCGGTATGCTGTATTGAGCGCATTCTCAACCGCGAGTGAGAGTGTACTGTTGCCAAACCGAACGCCTGCAGTAGCGCCGAGAAGAAAATAGGCATCGGGTGCCGGTGCGAAGTCGAAGCTTACGGGCAGGGGGGTATCAGGGCTTTCGCCAAAAACTGTTTCAAAAGGAAACAGGGCGGGTTCGCGGTATTGCCGCATGGTGTAGGAGCCATTGATGGCAAGGAATGGAGCCTTGAATTTTCTCACATCGCGGAACTGATAGCGAAGGCCTGCGTCAAACCGATGGGCCGGCACACCTATAAAAAATGAATGGTTGCCGAGGTTCTCAGCCCAAAGCAAACTTGCTGCTGCTGTTCCTTGCCAATGGCTGCTCCAGTCACCTTCATATTTCAGGTCAAAACCGGTGTAAAGTGCATCGGACTGACGGTAGTCGTACCTCGGAAAGGCACCGCGAATGGTGAGTTCTATGGTGGTAGGATCCAGGTAAATGAAATCGGTGATATAGTTTACATAAGCTATCCCGTGCAGAGAATTCCCGCCCCAACTTTGGCGCACACCTGCTGAGATGTTGTAGCTCCTCTCCAACTTCAGTTCAGGATTGCCTTCCTCAATACCTCCCGCCCCGTGGTGTAATCCGCTGCTGAACATTTCATTTACCGCAGGATTTCTCCATTGAGAAGCAGCAGAAATCGTAAGGCTGCCCTCCCCTAGTTCGCGCTGCACTGCGGCAGCGACTGCCAGACCTTCAAACCCAATATTGAGCGGATCCTCACTGCTCGCCACAGGCTCAAAAATCTCAGATGTAACCCAATCGTATCTCAGGCCATAATTCAATTTCCAAAGATCGAAAGTTGCAATTTGGGTAGCAAAAATGCCCACACTCGAATTTATATAGCTCGGCATAAATTTGCGGCCTCTGAAATTATTTTCTCTCCACAAACCTGTGGCACCGGCATTTCCCGAAAGGTGACCCGACTTGTAGTGCCAGATGGCTTCGCCCAGATGTGAGGTAAGACCATACTCGAGCTGGGGGCGCGATAAGGTTTCCGGGCTGGGGTTGAACCCCACATGCACATCGTACTCACTGCGGCGGTTGTACTGACGGGCGTAGGTAAATTCTAGCCTGTTGCGGGTATCGATTTCGTACTTGAGGGAAGTTTTAAAAACCTCGTGCAGCACCACCTGTTTGGGCCTGTCAATGCTGTAAGAAAATCCCAGGGTATCCGGAGCTGGCCTGCCCTGAAGTATCTCAAACAGGTCGGTTAAATTGCCGAGGTGTGAGTAGCGGTACAGGCCAAATTCCTGATTGAAAATACTCAGGAAAGTCTCCACTTCCCACTTTCGGAATTTATAACCCAATGCAAAAGAGCCGTTGTACTCCCTGATGCCCGTATTGGTGAGCCATACTTCGCTGGTTTTTATATCGCCAAGACCTTTTAGTGAACCTTGCAAGCGGTAATAAAGCTGCTGGTTCGCAAAGGGTTTTCCGCTGAGTGACAATGCTGCCGAACCTCCGCGGCCATTAGATTGCAAGGCGGTGAGCGCCTCGCCTGCAATCTTCTTGCTTTCGCCAAATACAGAAGGCGGTTCCACCAAAATGATTCCTCCAATGGCGTCGGGAGCGTATCTCAGCGCATCTGCCCCTTCGGCCACAGCGATGCTTGAAGCAATATAGCTGTCAATTTCGGGGGAGTGTTCGCCACCCCAATACTGTCCTTCCTGCCTTATGCCGTTGGAAAGCACCATCACCCTGTTGCCCGATAAACCACGGAATACCGGTTTGGCAATATTGTTTCCCGTTGTACTCAGCCGCACACCGGGTATAAGGGCTGCTAGTTCAGCCACTTGTTTTCCGCCTGATGCTTCAATTTCCGATTTACGCACTCCAATACGCGTAAGCATATCTGTTTGAGGGGCGGAGGCCACCAGCTCAAATTCATGCAACTCCGTATCGCTGTGATCCAAAAGGATGTTCAAAGTAGTGTCGCGCACAATGGTGATAGGCTGAATATACGGTTCGCAACCTATATGCGTGATGCTGAAGGTGTAGGTGCCCGGGCAAACCTTTGACAATTCAAACTGCCCATTCACGTCGGAAGCCGTGCCCTTACCAGCCTCTTGCAGCAGCACAGATGCGAAAGAAAGCGCAACACCGGTATTCATATCGGCAATGCTTCCCCGAAGGGTTATATGGCACGATTGGGCATGGATACCATACACAAAAGCGAGGAGTCCCATGAGGGACAATAAAAATCTCATTGAATGGAAATTGGAGCAGAAAAAAGACTGAAACTACCTTGCGTGATTACGCAGCAGATGCAGGAGGACCGCGCTGTTGCCGCGTGTCTTTAAGGCTCTTTATGGGCGATTGGGCCTCAGACGGAAAATGTACATCCCAGGCCGGTGCATGGAGTGGATAAATTGATTCGGCAATCTGAAAATTTACGTTTACCACAAACTGACCACAGCGGAGACAAACATCAGCTACCTCAGCTTCCGTGAGCATTGATGAATGGGCGGATGGCGAGGCTTTTTCAGGTGCTTTGTGATAACCACAAATATGTGCAGTTGTTTCTACAAGATCAACCTCGTGCAGGAGATAAACGTGAAGGGCATTTTCGCTTAGAACAATGCCGAAGCAAAAACAGAGCAGCAGAGCGATATGTTTTTTGGCCTTGCGAAACATGCGGTTGCAAAGCTAATCATTCAGCCGGATAAACATGACCCAGTGCTTGCCAATACTGCCAATATTGAAAGGTTCGCCGGTAATTTGGAATCCAAGATTTTCGTAAAATGACACGGCCACTTCGCGGGCATTACACCACATCAGGTCGGAGCCCTGTTCTCTGTAGTATTGTAGGGCATAAATTACGATTGCTTTGCCATAACCCTTGCCCCGCACATCGGGGTGGGTAGCCATGCCGCGCAACTGCACAGGCTTCAATGCCTTCAGCACAGGGTGGGCCTGCTCGTAAAACGATGCCACGCCTGCAATTTGTCCATCGCCGCTTACTGCGCCAAAATGTAGGGTAGTGGGCAGGTCATCACCCGGCCAGATACACTCCCCCAGCGTACCACCCGGGCGAAGCACCTGTAAGCGTAGGGGATACACTTCCAGGGTGTCTATTGTTTTCACATTTGGGATATGGGCTGTCATGTGGCGAAGATAGAGGTTACTAGGGTTGGTTAATCTGTCGGGATTCATGATTGTGTATTTATTTTTTAAGGTTATTGGTGGTTGGTTTTTGGTGATGCGACTGTCTGAAATCTGTGCTCACATGAAATAGCTAGGGAGGTTTTTCCTAACAGTCGTTTATCAAAAATCCTCTCTGGATAGGCAATAAAAGCACCATTGCTTTGACGACCGTACCGATGCGGCCATCGTTTGGGCTGATGGGGATGGAAATGATGATAAAATTGGCTGAATGATTCACAATTTTCATTTCCGATTTTACCATCTAAAATCTAAAATTGCGTCGAGAATGACAGCGCAAATTGGCACATTGAAATCTATAATATGTGCCGTATGAATAAAAATAGATAGGCTGATTATCAGATATATACCCCCCCCCCAAGCATTTTAACATTTCAAAAAGTAGGTAAATTAGAAAATGATTCCTACATTGTTTTTCGGTTCCGTTTTGCTTATTGTGCAGTTAACCAAATGATAACAAAAAAACCGGAGAGCAGTAACTCCCCGGTTTCAATTTTCATAACCAAATCATCGGTAAAAAGGAGGTGATTATGATATAACAAAGGTACAAAAAAACGGCTGTTGCACAAGGTGCAGTGCCGGAGGCGCTTGTAAGCAGCGCAATAGCTCTCAACACATAAACCCTTTTTGAAATGAAACAAATTGCCTTAGCCCTGATAGCCTCAGTGGCTTCCCTCACCGTTATTGGCCAAAATCTAGTGCCCAATCCAAGCTTTGAAGAGTATTTGGAGTGTCCGCAGAGTACCACAGAGTTGCATCTACAAGTAGTAGATTGGTATAGTTGGCAAGAGACACCGGATTATTTTAATGTTTGCAATAATGATGGACTTGGAACAGCTGGAGTCCCAGAAAATGCTTGGGGCTATCAATTACCGATTGGAGGTAATGCATATGCTGGGATAGGTACTTATGTCGAATTTGCACCAGACATTAGAGAATACATGGCGGCACCATTAGAATCACCATTGATAATAGGAAATTCCTATTACATGATGTTTCATGCGTCCATGTACGATAGTGGAGTGAAAGAACAAAGATGGTGTGCCACCAACAACATTGGGATGCGCTTCTTCAAAGATCCTACCTATGATCCTTTCCCACCAGTATGGAATCCTTTAGAACCCGACAACTTCGCTCACATCAATTATAGCGAAATTCTCGACGACTATACCAATTGGACCCTGATTGAAGGTTGGTTTACCGCCGACGATACCTATAACTGGGTAGCTATCGGTAACTTCTTTACAGGAACACAAACTGATATTGTCATTCTAAATGATGAGGGATCCTGTTCGGGGATTTATTACATCGAAAATGTATGCGTAGCACCTACTCCAGAAGAGTGTGAATACTTGCTTTCAACTACTGCCAATCGTCCAATGTCAAACATAAGTGTTTACCCAAATCCGACAAAGGAGACAGCGCGTGTCAGTCTTCCTGATCAACATACATACCAATTGTATATGTATGATATTCAAGGAAGGATGGTAATGTACGTCCAAAACATTCGGTCAGGACAGGAAATAAATGTTTCAAAATTTCAAAAAGGAGTTTATGTGGTGAAAGCTTTTAATAATCAAGCTTTCTACACATTTAAACTCATAAAACAATGAAAACGAAAAGTTTCTCAATATGCTTCTTATGTGTATTGTTCTTTCACCATAATTTGCTTGCTCAGTCGAGCTCTGCAAATAATACACCCTTAGCTGGAAAATTCCTCGGTTACGATGCAGGTCAAAACCTCGAATTTCGCACCAACAACCTGATCCGTATGCAACAAATGCAAACTGGAACCAGCTCCATCAATGGCTATACCATTACGCGTTCAGGCTTTCTTGGGCTAAGCCAGGATGCCACCTTCTTTACGGCAGGGCTGGGCACTCCTTTTTCGTTGCTGCACCTGAATGGTAACAATGGATCGGGTTCACCGCAGGAATTGGGCTATCGGGATTGGATGCGCTATGGCATCACCTTTACCCACAATGACGATCTGATGTTTGTAGGGCCAAGACGGCGGGGCAACGACGACCGCACTGATGCGGCCGTAGTATGGAGCGATGGAACCAATGCTGACGATCCTGCCGGGCCCGATAATCTGATTTTTGTATTTACCCAGGGTGATGGTACAGGCAGTGATGCTTCATCAGATGCCGGTCTTGAAGTGGCTCGCATGACCCCCAATGCGCATACGGGTCTGGGCACAGGATGGTCAAACACACTACAACCTCACCGCACACTCGATGTGGGGCTCACTGATGACCTCCCTCAGTTTCGAATTACCAGAACACGCAATTCAAATATAACATTGGGCGTAAATGCCGATTTTCAGGTAAGCAGTGCAGGCAATCTATACATCAAACCCAAGTCGGGTGCTAACAACAGAGCTACTGCTATTGGTTATTTGGATGGGGACCTCGCCAACGGTATCATTACAGGTACCAATTCTCGATGTTGGTGGAATTACCCGCATCCGCAATTTGCCAGATGACCCTGGGCCTACCTCGGTAATTCTTGGCAAACGTGCTGTAGCAGGCTCCGGTGGTAGCGATGTAGATCAGTTTATTGGAAGGGTTGATCTGCCAAACGATGCCGATCAGTACCTCGATGGTACGGGTGCTTTCAGCGTACCTCAAGACAAAGACTGGGATTTCGATGCCACAAATGTTTGGACCGGAACTGGGAGTGGCTTTCCCAGCGGGAATGTGGGTATTGGTGTACTAGGTAGTGCCACTACTGCTAAGCTGGATGTGAATGGAACGGCAGGCTCGCTGTTTTTAACGATGGGAATCAACGTTCTTTCAGCAGCATCTACAGCCGTTTCAGTTGGATTGCAATCATTTGCAAACGGAGCTTCTTCAGCAAATTATGGTGCAAGAAATGAAGCTACCGCTTCTGGAGCAAGCGCCAATTTTGGCACCTATGGAAATGCTTGCAATGCCACAAATAATAACTATTCCATCTACGGCGAAGGATGCAGTTCTTCTTCTACCAATTATGCGGGCTACTTCAACGGCAATGTAACTGTGACCGGTACGTTCAGCAATCCCAGTGATGAAAATCTAAAGTCAAATATTCAGCCAATTTCCAATGCTGCTGCAATTTTAGATGCATTGAATCCTGTGGCTTATGAGTTTACGCAAGATATTTCACCATTGAATCTGCCTGAAGGCAATCAGTATGGTCTTATTGCACAGCAACTTGGAGATGTACTACCCGAACTGGTAGTGCAAAACGTGCATCCGGCAAAATATGATTCATTAGGTAACGAAATCAGTCCATCGTTTGAATATCTCAGCGTTCGTTATACTGATTTGATCCCTATTTTAATTGCAGGGTATCAACAACAGAATTTCACTATGGACGAACAAAGCGGCATTATTCAAGATCAATTACAGCAACTCGGTTCTCAAGCAGAAGTTATTGCTGATTTACAGACTCAAGTGGAAAATCTCCAACAACAAATGGCTTCAATGCTCACAGTAGTGCAAGCCATGCAAACCAAAACCAACAACTGCTGCAATGACGGTAGCACCGGTTCTCTGCCAGCCCCTACCGGCGCAACCGATGGAGTGAAGCTTATGCAGAATGTGCCAAATCCATTTGACACAAACACCCGCATTGACTTTATACTCCCATCCGATGCAAATGCAGTGCTCGAACTAAGCGATGCACAAGGGCGTCCACTGCGCAGGCTCGTGGACGGACAGATGAATGCCGGTTCGCAAAGTATCGTGCTCGATGGCAGTTCACTCGCGCCGGGCACGTACTTCTATACTGTTTATGCCAATGGTGAAATGATCACGAAGAAGATGGTGAAGAGGTAAAGGGGTATTTGGTGGTTGGTTCTTTGACGGGTTTTAAACCGCCGGTGGCTGAGATGAGTCGAAGCCCGGCGGTTTTTTTTATAGCGCAAAGCCGTATAAAAGCAAATGTTACGTCTAAATTAAATTTGACCTGCCGGGAATCATTTCTCACAAAAACAATTATCTTCGGCTCATGACCCTAGATCAGCAGACAGCAGACAGCAGACAGCAGACAGCAGACAGCAGACAGCAGACAGCGGCTCCGGCTCCGCTCAGTGCAGGCAGGGCGCAACCAAAACCCGGTTGCCATGCGTAGCGGTGTCTGTTCAAAACGTTCTTTTCTGTTGAACTTTTACTTTGCCTCCGCGGTCGCGGCCGGGCCGCAAGCCACCATATCCCTCACATTATTTTTAAGAAATTTGAACAGTAGTCACCTAAGACCCTGAACGTAGGGCCCTGAAAAGCTGGTATTCCTTTCCAAAGAAGTAGTCCATGTGCTACTTACCTGAATTGAACCTTTCAATAATCCCTTATGAATTCGTTTCGATTTTTAACTTATACCTTGGTTGCTTGCGCTTCATTTTGCACAGCAGAAGCCCAGCAATACAACCTGGTGCCCAATCCCAATTTTGAGCAATATAGCATTTGCCCTGATGCACTTGCTCAGATTGCAAAGGCAACTGGATGGCAAATGTGGCAGGGTTCACCTGACTTTTTTCATGCTTGTGATGAAAGCCAAACTGTTAGCACACCATTCAGCACATATAATGGCTTTCAGCACACGTTTAACGGACTAGGTTATGGTGGGTTAATTGGTATTGCTTACAACAATATCGGTGAAGTGATGGGTATTGAATTGTCAGAACCTTTGCAAATTGGCCAGATGTACTATATTGAATTTCAATGGAGCAGAGCATTTGGTGGGATCGCACACAGTTGGTGCGACTGTGCCAATAGCCATTTGGGTGCTGTGCTCACCACGCAAGGCTATGTAAGCAATACCAATCCTTATATCCACAACAGTTTTGCCCATATATACGATGATCAACTGCTGGTGGACACCACTAGTTGGCAAAGTATATCAGGCTGGATTACAGCAGATCAGGCCTATACCCACATCGGCATTGGTACCTTCTTCAACCTTAATGAGATAGAAGTGGCCTACTTCAACGGATCGCCGCAGGAGATTTTTCTCAAAACCTATTATTATATCGATGGGGTTTGTGTGGCTACCGATCCGGCTTATTGCGATGTGGTGCTAAATGCCGGCAATCTGATCAACAACGATTACGACGTACAGGTGTATCCCAATCCCGCCAATGCGCTCACCTTCATTGAAGCCGCAGGAGAATTTTCCTACCACCTGATAGAAATTACCGGCAGAACCGTGCTGACAGGAAAAGGTACCAACAAGGCAACGCTTCGGCTCGAAAATGTACCCCAGGGCGCTTACCTGCTTAAGATCGAAACAAATTCAGGGGTATTAACCAAAAAACTTATTAAAAACCCTTGAAAAATGAAAACGTACTTTTCTTCAATCGCACTGGCATTTTGCTTGTGTTTCACCGCTTTTACCGGCCGCGGCCAGGTGAGCTATCTCACCAATGATCCAAATGCTAACACCCCATTGGGCTTTCTTGGATGGGGTGTGCCAAATGACAATACCGACCTGAACATCAGGCAGAACAACCTGCGACGAATACGTATGAGCAGCGTAATCTATCCCCAATACAACTATAGCATGGCTGATACCACTTTTAATGCCAGCCGCATGTTCTTCGGAATCAATGGAAACAATATGGCAACGCCGTTTAGTATGATGCATTTGGGATATAATATCAGTGCGAATCTGCGCAGAAACTGGATGAATGTAGGCACTACCTACGGTGCGGGTGCTGACATCATGCATGTAGGTTTGATCAATAGACCTGCTATTGCCAACAACAATGCACAGGTGGATGCGGTCATCGCATGGGGATGCAATGACCAATTCTTCTCACCGGTTAATGGCCCTGATAATTTGAGGTTTTTATTTCTTGCTCCCACTACCGCAACAGCCAGCCCAGGCTCAGCGCAGGAAGGTCTCGAAACCATGCGCATCACCCCCTGGGGAAATGTGGGAATAGGAAGCGTATTCAACAACAACCAGCAGCCCGTGAGACGCCTCGTTGTAGCCCAACGTACTGATTCTGTACAATTCAGGGTAGCATGGGACATCAATCAAAATCCAGTACTCGGAGACCATGCCGACTTTCAGGTAACTCCACTGTCAAACCTGCACATACGGCCCAGCCACAACAACAACAAGCGCACAACTGTAATCGGTTTCTTGCGAAACGAACAACCAGACCCCTACAACGCGCCACTGGACAACATCATAACTACGCTCGATGTTGGCGGCCTGACAAGGATCAGAGAATTGCCCGATAGTGCGCGAAATTCACTAATTATTGGTTTTAACCTAGCTGGAGCCGGTCAGGGCGTAAATGATAAATTTTTAGGCAGACTTGATTTCCCTAATGATGCAAGTCAATTTTTGGATGGAACTGGCAATTGGAGCGGTAACATCACCGACTGTCGCTGGGCAGATACTCCGTCGGTCACCGTATCCGGCGAAACCGATATGTTCACGGGCTATGATCCCGAAGACCCCTGCCACCGCGGTAAAGTGGCCATAGGTTCCAACGCCCCCAAAGCCAAACTTGATGTAACAATGACCACTGAGCGCGACAATTCTTTCGCGGCTTTTTCTGCTGATGCAACAGACTCTGAACCCGGATTCGGAGGTGGACCTACCTTGGTGTATGGTGTACTGTCCAATGCCGAAGGAATAAATGAAGCAAATACCTACATCGGTGTGGCGGGTCAGGCCGAGGAAGGTAAGTATGCGGTGGGTTTACTCGGCTTGGCGTCAAGCATTGGCGGTGTCAACATTTCCATTGGAACATACACTAAAGCAACTGCCAGCGCTTCTGCCAATATCGGTATTTATGCGGAAGCACCTGCCGGTTCAACCGACTACGCCGCACAGTTGATAGGTGGTATCACTTTTACACAACCTCCTATTACATTAAGCGACCAGACAATCAAAACAGACATCAACCCAATAAACAACGCAACGCAATTGCTTAGCCTGTTCCAACCCAAAACCTATTACAACATTAATGAAACAGGTAGAAATCTCGGGCTTGAAGATGGGCTCCAATATGGTTTTATGGCCCAAGAAGTCAATGATGTAGCACCTGAACTGGTTAGAACCGTAGTGCTCCCCCCCGTTATGGACGAAACAGGCTTTGTAAGCGACACCGAAATTGAACTGCTCGGTGTGCAATACACAAAGATGGTGCCTATTCTCGTGGCTGGTTTTCAGGAGCAGAACACGATCATTGCAGCTCAGGCAGGTATTATTGAAAACCAGGAAACCCAGCTCAATTCACAAGCCGAAACGATTGCCGAGCTAGAATCAAAAGTTGAAATCATGGAACAGAAAATGGAATCCATGTACACCATCATGCAGTCTGTGCAGAGCAAAACAAACAACTGTTGCTCTTTCGGCTCTGCTCAGGAACCAAATGATGGTAGCACAGGTTCTCTGCCTGCCCCTGCCGGCACAACCGAAGGAGTGAAGCTTATGCAGAATGTGCCAAATCCATTTGACACTGCCACCCGCATTGACTTTATACTCCCTGCAGATGCCAATGTAGTGCTCGAACTAAGCGATGCACAAGGCCGTCCACTTCGAAAATTGATAGATGGCCAAATGAATGCCGGACCACAAACACTTACTCTTGATGGCAGCTCCCTGGCACCTGGAATGTATTTCTATACCGTGTATGCCAATGGAGAGTTGATCTCGAAGAAGATGATTAAAAGGTGATAGGTTTTTAGTGCCTGGTTTTTAGTGCCTGGTTTTTAGGCTGGGTTTTAAAACTGCCGGTGGCTGAGATGTGTCGAGGCCCGGCGGTTTTTTTGTCTTAAAGTGAATTCTAATTTTTCTGTACGAAGATTAAATCCCCACCTGCTCCTTTGCGCAATTGGCCAAAGCCTTTGTGGACCGAAGGGCATTGCGGTTAAATTTATAATACAGAAAGTGGAGCTATCAGTACGAAATCCCCAGCTTGCGGTAAATAAAATGCAGGAGCCAGGCCGGGCCTATCATCAAAAACTTCAGATCATCAAAAAAGGAAGGTTTGGCACCCTCAATCTTGTGGCCTATAAATTGGCCAATCCATGCAAGAACAAAAACAATGATAAAGAACAAACCGGCCTGCTCACCGAGAAGCAGATGGGTGCGGTGCACGAGCCAAAGCATCGCCATGGATACCAATACCATGCCCACTGCAACAGGCAGCGATAACCTGATGAAAAAGACAATTCCAAAGATGAGCAGCAAGGTGCCAACATGCACATAGGGCCACCAGGCATCTGCTAAGTATTGCTGAACAAAGCCAAAAGGAATAAGCGACAATATGCCAATAATAGTGAAGAAGATCAGCGGAACGCATATCCAGTGTATCGCCTTGTTGGTAGCATTCTGGTGGCTTGCACCGTAGGCATCAAACCATTGTTGCATGGTGTTCATATCGCGGTTATTTTGGTGATGAATATAGCCAAAGAACCTGAAATGCAGCAACTGTTCGGGCATTCCTTCCCTCGAACCAGTATGAAAAAGAGATTGTTTTAAAAAAGACAGTATAAAAAATCCCGACACAGTCGTATCGGGATTTCACCTTAGGTGCCCAGGATGCCGAAGCAGTCGCTCGTACCTCGCAACAGTTCGGGCATTCCTTCCCTCGAACCAGTATGAAAAAGAGATTGTTTTAAAAAAGACAGCATAAAAAATCCCGACACAGTTGTATCGGGATTTCACCTTAGGTGCCCAGGACTGGACTCGAACCAGCACAAGCATAGCTCACCACCCCCTCAAGATGGCGTGTCTACCAATTTCACCACCTGGGCATTTCGAGCGGCAAAGCTAATGATTTGTTGGAGTTCATAAAGTAGTTGAAAAAAAAATGTGTATGTGATGAATGGTACAAAATAGTAAATGAAGTGAATGTATATTTGCAGTCAGAATTGAGTCCCAAAAGGCTTAGCTATGAATAAGCGAATGCAGCATACTCCAAACGAACAGGGCACAACCGCTCTCTTTAAGCACCCGGTACTGGAAAAGCTCGCGCGCACCCATATCTCCGTTCCACTCATTATTTACTTTGTTGGTTCTGCGGTATTGATGTACCTGAGTTTTTCAAGAGGCTACACCACTGCTATACAAGGCGTAGGGGTGTTTGCCATAGGTTTTTTTGTGTGGACTTTCGTGGAATATATCATGCATAGGCATGTGTTCCATATGCTTCCCACCAACAAGATTAAAGAAAAGGTGCAATACACCTTTCACGGTGTACACCATGAATACCCCCGCGATAAGACGAGACTGGCAATGCCTCCTGCAGCATCGCTTATCATACTTACTGCGCTTTTTTTCGCATTTAAATTTTTCATGGGCAATTATGTGTACACGTTTCTTCCAGGTTTTGTAATGGGCTACTCGGCATATCTGGGTGTGCATTATGTAATTCACGCTTTCCCACCGCCCAAAAACTTTCTGCATGTGCTCTGGATCAACCACAGCATACACCACTACAAAGACGATTCGGTGGCCTTTGGTGTATCGAGCCCATTGTGGGATGTAATTATAGGCACCATGCCCAGAAAAACCTACAAACGCAATCCTGCCAAGAAGCAGCCTTCCGAAAGCCATGAGCATCATGCCGAGGCAATGGCCTGACAGCGCAAGTCACGTCAAGAACTTTCTCAAAGTCCCGCTCCACAAGGCGGGACTTTGCATGAATGGTGGATTCCTTTAACCGGCTACGCGTAGGGTCGAAGTAGGCTAGCGCACAAAATCATTTCCCGTACGGAAGTACTCACGAAAAATGGGCTGTCCGGGCCGCTCTCCGTTTACCCACACCTTTGCGACATCATAAAATTTATTGGTGCACTGCTCAATGACCACCGATGGGCTGTGGCTGCTTTTAACCCAGGCCCCCTCCGGCCACCAGGGTATATTCCTGAAGGCGTAGTTGCCATTGTTCATCAGCCAAATGGTAGGAGATTCGCCGGAAGCAATCTGTGTGAAAAGTCCATTTACCTCCACCGTACTTCCAAAACTTCTGAATACCAGCGCCCCCTCGGTAGGTGCATGCTCAAGGTGAAAATTCTCGATGGAGAAATACTTGGCGGTGGTGCAGCGCTCGGCATCAAAAAAGACTGCACGGGCATTTTCCCATCCTTCGGAAATGCAATCTACCAGGCGCACCCCTGAGCTTTGCAGCACTTTGAAGGAGGTGCCGGTGCAACCCTTGCGGTTGTACACCCTGCTGCTGCGCACCACCGTGTGGTTGCACTGCGAGTTGTTGTAGCTCGTGCCCGGCCAGGCATTCTCGCGGGTATCGCTGTTTACCCCGCTGCGCAGCACAATGCCATCGTGAAATGGATTTGTGACCAGCACCTGATCGATGGTGCACATAAGGCAAAAAACAAAATCAATGGCTGCCACTTCCTGTCCTGTAAATTCAATGTTACGCACCACAGTATCGAAACTCGAACCAATAAAAATGCCTTTGCTCCCCCCTTCTATCCTGCCGAAATTTTCAATAAGGTAGCGGGTTTTGTTGTACACCATCGCTTCGGCTTGGGTGGAAGGAATGCTGTAAAAGAGCTGCACGCCCCGGCCTGCCTTTATGTTTGCGCCCTGCCCGTCAATAATCACCAAAGCGCCCGTGCGGGGAAGGTGCAGCGTGTCCATGATCAAATAATCGCCCGGGGTGAATTCTATTCGCTTCACTCTTTGTGAGGTGCGAAGACGCCTGAAAATGGCGGGCACATCATCGCCGGGATTGATCCTGACATAGGACTCATCCACATCGGTATCGTTCATTGCAGGTGGGCTACCTGTTTTAATAGTATCCAAATCAGAAGCGGAGATTTCTGCATCTTTGTGCACCATAGTGCTGGCGCAGCTTATCGAGAGCAAAATTAAAGAGGCGGGCACAATGTATCTGAACCGGAATTGCATGGGTGGTTTTTTTAAAGATCTAAAAGTTATTGAACTTGCCAGCGTGCTTGCAGGTCCATCTGCGGGCATGTTCTTTGCCGAGCTTGGAGCACGGGTGTTAAAAGTAGAAAATAAACGCGCGGGAGGGGATGTAACCCGCAGTTGGAGATTGAACGGAGAAAGCAAGGATGGCGTATCTGCCTACTACTGCTCAGTAAATTACGCCAAGGAAATCTATATGCTGGACCTGAACAACCGAGAAGATCGGGATGTAATTCTGGATGAGATTGCCACTGCAGATATTGTACTCTCAAACTACCAGGAGCGCACAGCACTCAAACTCGGGTTGAACTATGCACAACTAAAACTGCTGAACCCCAAGATCATTTATGTTCAATTGGACGGTTTCGGCGAAAGCCAGCGCCCTGCTTTTGATGTGGTGCTTCAAGCTGAAACGGGTTGGATATCCATGACAGGAACAGATTCAACCAAACCGGCAAAACTGCCCGTAGCCCTTATTGATGTAATAGCAGGACACCAACTCAAGGAGGCCGCACTTCTCGCAATTATACACCGCATGCGTACCGGAGAGGGGAGCCTGGTACGATGCAACCTCGAGCAATCTTCACTCAGCGCGCTCGCCAATCAGGCAACCAACTACCTGATGGAAGGAGCGGTTGCAGAGCCCATTGGCACACTACACCCCAATATTGCGCCTTACGGTGACTGGTTTTTCACTTCCGACCATAAAAAGTTGGTACTGGCTGTAGGCAGCGATACACAGTTTAAGTCATTCTGCGAAAGCGCCGCACTCGAAGCGCTCAGTGAAGATGCCCGTTATGCTACCAATGCTGCACGTGTATTGAACCGGCCTTCCCTTGCCCGTGCCATAGCGCCTGCCATCGCCCTAAAACCTTTTAAGTATTGGTCGGAAGTATGGGGTGTACTAAACATTCCTTTCGGGGAAATAAAGGATATAGGCGAAGTACTTCAAGGCGCCGTAGCCCAAAGTATGGTACTTGAAGAAGACATAGAAGGGAAAGCTACCAAAAGACTGAGCGGCAATGCCTTCAGCGCTTCATTTTTGCAACCTTGGCAAGGGCAGGTTTGAGAAGTGCATACACGGCAGCTGCTTCTGCATCGGTGAGTTGCATGGCAAACTTCACGTGCCGCCCCTGGTATTCGAAGCCCAACTTTTCGCCACCGAGTACCCACCAGGCATTCTCGTAGGTGTACGCGAATGATTTTTTGATCAGCACTATGGCTTCAAATTTCTCTATGTTCGGAATGTAGTATGTTTTTGCTTTGCCGTACGTATAAATGCTCCGTTTCAGCGTTAGCTCTTCCCCTGCTATTCTGATAAGTTCATTTCCCCCACGTCTATAGAGCCACACCTTTCCCACGCGCCACAAATAATAACCCCAAAAGAAAAGAAACACGAAGAGCACCATGCGCATCTCACGTTCAGGATTGAGAACAAACTCTCTAATTGCAATGATTCCACAAACCGTCCATAGCAAAAGCCAGGCTGCGAGCAGGGTTTCCTTCCACCGTTCTATGCGCCCAAGGATGATAAGTTGCAGTGCGCCGGGCTCAGCTTTATAGCTTACCCTCTCACTGATCACCTTCACGCTCATAGCACAGGCTGCTTATGATTTTCCAACACCTGATTGTACAGGTTGATGTACAAGGGCAGAACCTTTTCTATACTAAAATCAGTCGAGCGCAGCACCGCATTCTCCTTAAACTGATTCAATAATTTCTCATCGCCAAGCAATTTTATTGCATTGCGCGACATCTCATCAATATCGCCTACATTGCTGGTGAATCCTGAAAATCCATCGATATTTACTTCGGGCAAACCTCCTGTGTTGGTAGATATTACCGGAACTCCACTCGCCATGGCTTCCAGGGCGGCAAGTCCGAAACTCTCAGATTCCGAGGGCAGCAAAAACAAGTCTGACAAGCTGAGCACCTCTTCAGGTTTCTTCAGCTTTCCAATCACGTGCGTATGCCCGCAGGTCTTCAATTCACGGCAAAGTTGCTCCACCCGGTACCGGTCGGGGCCGTCGCCCACAAGGAGTAATTTAGATGGAATTACATCGAGAATTCTTCTGAAAATACGCACCACATCTTCTACCCTTTTCACCGGTCTGAAATTGCTGATGTGGGTAATGATTTTTTCACCGTTTGGGGCATACTCCTGCCTGAAGTCCTTTTCCGGCCTAGGCAGGTAATGCTCCGGGCAAATAAAATTTGGGATAACTTCTATCTCCCTTTTTACACGAAAATGCTCATACGTATCTGCCTTTAGGCTTTGGGACACAGCAGTAACCGCGTCGCTGTGGTTTATGGCAAATGTAATGGCGGGCTCGAAGGATGGGTCCCGCCCCACGAGGGTAATATCGGTACCATGCAAAGTGGTAATAAAGGGTATTCGTATGCCTTGGGCCTCGAGTATTCTTTGGGCCATATATGCGGCAGATGCATGGGGAATGGCATAGTGCACATGCAGCAAATCAAGGCCTTCGTTCTTTACCACATCCACAAGCTTGCTAGCGAGCACAGTTTCGTACGGTGGGTAGTCGAATAGCGGGTATTCAGACACATTCACTTCATGGTAAAAAAGGTTCTTGGTAAATGACCCGAGCCGCACGGGCTGATTGTACGTAATAAAATGTATGGAATGGCCCTGTGCGGCGAGTGCCTTACCCAGTTCCGTAGCTACCACACCGCTTCCGCCAAATGTTGGGTAGAGAACGATTCCTATTTTCATGAATGGTTTTTGAGCTGCAAAGATAAGGTTTTGGGCTTGGGGCAAATTGCGCTAAATTCTATATAATGTTGAAGCTTTCGCGAAATGCTAAAAAGTGTGAATAACTGCCTTTGGGATAGACCGCACCAATAAATATGTAACTTCGTAGCCCTGCTGAAATTAACAATCAGAAACCACATGAAATCCATGAGAAAAGTTGCCTTATTTTCCCTGTTCGCCGGGGTTGTTGCCCTTACCGCCTGCTCTGGCGAAGAAGAACCAAAAAGCCGTTACCAATACGAAACCGTAGCTGGCGACCCGCTAGGTGCTAAAATTTACACCCTCGACAATGGGTTGAAAGTTTACCTTTCGGTGAATAAAGAGGAACCACGTGTGGTGACTCAGATAGCTGTGCGCACTGGAAGCAAGCAAGACCCAGCCGATGCTACCGGACTGGCACATTATCTTGAGCACATGCTCTTCAAGGGCACCTCAGAATTCGGAACCAAAAACTGGGAAGAAGAAAAAGTACTACTAGAGCAGATTTCGAACCTCTACGAACAACACCGCACAGAAACGGATCCTGCAAAACGCAAAGCAATATACGCCCAGATAGACAGCACATCGAACCTCGCTTCAAAACTTGCCATTGCCAATGAGTACGACAAGATGATTGCCTCTCTTGGAGCAAAAGGAACCAACGCATACACTTCCAATGAGAAGACGGTTTACATCAATGACATTCCTTCCAATGAACTGGAGAAGTGGGCTGCAATCGAGTCTAACAGGTTTAAGGAATTGGTACTTCGCTTGTTTCACACAGAGCTTGAAGTAGTTTACGAAGAGTTCAACAGAGGTGAAGACAGCGATCAGCGCAGGGCATTTTTTGCAATGATGGATGCGCTTTACCCCAACCATCCTTACGGTCAGCAGAGCACCATCGGCACCAGCGAGCACCTGAAGAATCCTTCCATGGAGAAAATTCAGGCCTACTTTAAAGAACGTTACCAACCCAATAACATGGCCATTGTGCTCAGTGGCGACATTGACCCGGACAATACCATAGACATTATTACCAAATATTTTGGTGACTATACCGCCGGCGAAGTGCCTGCATTTACACCTGTGGTAGAGGCTCCAATTACTGAACCTGTAGTGGTAGACATCACCGGTGTGGAAGCTGAATTTACCATGCTGGCCTACCGACTGCCTGGAATTGGTACTCCTGCAATTCCAAAGCTGAAAATACTCGATGGAATTCTCTCAAATGGACAGGCGGGCCTCATTGACCTTGACCTTGTGCAGAAACAAAAAATTATTCGCGGTTACTCAAGCACGTATGTGCTAAAAGACTACAGCATGTTCTACATGCAGGGAGTGCCGCGTACCGGACAGGAAGTAAGCGATGTTGCAGACTTGCTAAGAGGTCAGTTGGAGCGCATCAAGAAAGGTGATTTTGAAGATTGGATGGTAGAAGCGGTGGTAAAAGACATGAAACTAAATGAACTGCGACGCACTGAATCCAACTGGGCGCGCGCTGGTAAAATGGTAGATGCATTTATCAATGAGCAATCATGGAATGATGTGGTGGGCGAATTTGCAGCCATGGAGAAAATTACCAAACAAGAGATTGTAGATTTTGCCAATGAGCATTTTGGTGACAACAATTACGTGCAGGTGAATAAGCGTTTTGGCGAAAGCATGGCCGTGAAAGTTGAGAAACCCATCATCACGCCAGTTGATATCGACAGAGAGTCTAAGTCCGAATTTTATCTGGCCTGGGATACCATTAAATCAGGACGTGTTGAGCCATTATTTATCGATTACAAAGCAGCCATAAACACCACAGCGCTGGGTAATGGTATAGAGTTCAACTCTATTAAAAATGAGAACAACGAGCTTTTTGACCTGTATTACATACTCGATATGGGGAGCGACCACGACAAGGTGATGAGCCTCGCCGTGCAATACCTGCCTTACCTTGGTACTTCGAAGTATGATGCATCACAACTGAAGCAGGAGTTCTTCAAATTGGGCGTTAGCTTTGACGTGTTCTCTTCGAGAGACAGAATGTATGTAACCCTCAGCGGCTTGAATGAATCGCTTGACAAAGGGATGGAGCTTTTCGAACATATTCTGAGTGATGTACAGCCGGATGAGCAGGCGCTTAAGGACATGGTGGATGGGGTATTGAAAAACCGTCAGGATGCCATGAAAAATAAGAACCAAATTCTGTTCAGTGCCATGATGAACTATGCACAGTACGGCCCGGCGAATCCTTTTAAGAACATCATTTCTGAAGATGATCTCAAAGGCATAACCCCTGAAATGCTTGTTGAGAAAATCAAAGAAATTACCGCTTACAAGCACCGCATGTTCTACTTCGGCCCTCAAGCACCGAATGAAGTTATGGCAGTTGTTGACAAGCACCACAAGGTGCCTGCTACACTGAAGGAATATCCTGAACCGCTCATGTTTGCTGAACTTCCCACAGAGAGCAATCAAGTATACTTTGCGCACTTCGACATGGTGCAGAGCGAAATGATGCTCACCTCCAAGGGCCCGCAATTTGATTTGAATCTGGTACCTGTCGCAAATCTGTACAACGAGTACTTCGGCAGCGGCCTTTCAAGTATTGTATTTCAGGAAATCAGAGAATCCAAGGCATTGGCCTATTCTGCCTACAGCGGATTTTCCATTCCACAAAAAGCAGATCGTTCACACTACGTAACTGGCTATATTGGTGCTCAGGTAGACAAACTACCGGAAGCTACCGACGCCATGCTCGCCCTTATGAGTGATATGCCCCGTGCAGAGATTCAGTTTGAAAGTGCCCGCGATGCTGCCATGAAACAAATAGAAACTTCGCGCACCACAGGTGCAGACATATTCTGGAGTTACCAGACTGCGCAACAACGCGGCATAGACTACGACATTCAGAAAACCACCTATGAAGCACTCAAGACCATGGACATGGATAAGATGCAGGCCTTCTTCGATGAGCACATCAAAGGCAACAATTACACCTATAATGTGATTGGCAACCGGGCTCTTATGGACCTGGAAGTGCTAAAGAAATTAGGTCCGGTGCAGGAACTTACCATGGATGAGCTTTTCGGGTACACGAAAGCATCTGACATGGCAGAGCCACTGGTGAAGAAATAAGAAAAAAGAAATAAAAACGCGAAAGCCCCCTGGAAACAAGGGGCTTTCTTTTTGTACAAAGTTTCTTTGCCAGCGCGTCAAGATTCCACGCTTAGAATTTGAATAACATTGGAATTAGAAAGGTGGCAAGGATCCACAGCGATAAATTGAGCAAGGTGCCCACTTTTACAAAATCCATAAACTTGTATTCACCGGCGCTGAATACCATGGTATTGGTTTGGTAACCCACTGGGGTCATAAAACTGGCTGATGCCGCAAACATGACTGCAATGAGAAATGGCGTAGGACTGAGGCCCATACTCTCTGCTGTAACTATGGCTATAGGAGTAATAAGAGCAGCAGTGGCATTGTTGCTCATAATTTCTGTAAGCAAAGTAGTAACGAGGTACAATCCAGATAGAACTGCCACTGGTCCAAAATCTCCGAGGTAGTTGGTCAGTCCGGTTGCTATGGTAATATCAAGCCCTGACTTGTTCATAGCAGTCCCCAGGCTCAGTGCTCCGGCCAAGAGAAAAACAATCTTCCAACTCACAGACTCATAAGCCTGCTTCATGGTAAGTGTGCGCGATACGACCAAAATAGCCACACCTGCTATGGTGCCAATCATAATGTCCACCCACCCCAATGTAGCGAGGGTAATAACTCCCAAAATTACAGACATCACCAACACAAAGCGCTTGCGCTTAAAATCAATCATAGGATCTTCTGAAAGCACAACGAAAGGTGCATCTTGTCCAGATTCTATTTTCTTCATTTCAGGAATGAAGTGCTTTTTTACTTCTGCAAGAATCACATCACCCGCCTTGAGTTCTACACTGTAAAGGTCATCGTGAAATATCTCTTCCCGGTGTCTGATGGCAAGAGGCACAGCCCTAAACCTACGGCGAAAGTCGAGCTCTTTCATGTTGCTGCCTTCAAAAGAACTGTTTGATGTAATTACAATTTCTACAAGGCTGGAGTTTTTGCCTTTTACATCTTCACCCCCCATGCGCATCGCTTCTTGCACATTCACTTTCGCGCGGTCCTTCAGGTCCTTGATTTTCTTGATATCACAATTCACCTTTAGTATGTCGCCTTCCTTCAACACAAAATCGCCCGCAGGCATGCTGAAACGCGATCCATTTCTGCGCACTTCAATAATGTCCATAGCCAATTCTTTCACCAGGGCCGTATCCATAATTCGCTTACCTATGGCTTCTGCATTCTGCAGCAATTCTATTTCCGACAGGTAATCACGCATTCCAAATTTAGAGTCGAGATCGCCGGAGTTTTTGCGATCAGGAAGCAGCCTGATTCCAATAAAAATCATGTACAAAATTCCAAAAGCCAGTACGATGAGACCATATTTGGTGAATTCGAACATGCCAAATGCAGGCAGACCTTCCTTCTCAGCAATACCGCTTACGAGTATGTTCGTAGACGTGCCAATGAGGGTACAGGTGCCACCTAAAATAGACGCGAACGACATAGGGATAAGCATCTTGGATGCACTGCGACCCGAAGCATGGGCTATCTGTATGATAACCGGTATGAAAACGGCAACTACAGGGGTATTGTTGATGAAAGCCGACGCAACAGCAATGAGCACCATCATGAGTATGATGCCTTTGTTGAAGCTTTGCCTGAACGTAGCTGCGAGCTTATAGGCAACTACCTGCAGCGCACCCGTATTCAGCAAGGCTGCACTCAGAATAAACATAAACGCGACGGTAATCGTAGCTTTATTGCTAAACCCCAAAACGCCTTCTTCGGGCGTGATCACTCCCGTGAGTACTAGCACCGCGATAATGCAAATAGCTACAACATCAATAGAAATCCACTCGGTGGCGAAAAGTATCACCGCTCCTATGATGACTAATAGGGTTATAATTTCAGGAGTCATTGGAAGGTTGTTTTGATTTTAGGTTAATTCTGTGGTGCACATTCAATCGAAGGATGTCACGGTCGTAAAAATCTACACCTGATGCTCTTTGCTGAAACCAGTTCATATAGCCTGCTTCAAATGTAAACTGATCTGTAATTTCAATGCTAAACCCAAAGTAATAGCGGTTCTGATCGAATCGGTTGTAGGTGATTAGCTCACCGAAATTTATCATAAATTCATCACTCGCAAGAAGCTTTAATGGACGGTCGTTAATTCTTGCTATTGTGTATGCAAGGCCAAGTCTGTATCTGGCCCGGTACCAATGTTCAAATCCATCGGCGAGTTCTCCATCATCAACATTTCTGAAGTATCTGGATTCTAATTTCATTCGGTGGTTCATCCTCAACTTATCCGATAATTTTACATCACCACTGAGCTGAATATGCGGACGGATTTCAGGAACTACCAAATCTGAAGTTGAAGCGGGATCCTGTGCGCTTTGCAAAAAATAGGTAAGGCCCACTGATACGTTCCATTCCGGGTGTATGCGGTATTGAACTTGCGCACGAATCAATCGTTGGTGCCTCTTAAAGCCCTCAATATAATGGCGCTCTTGTAACTCTGAGACAAGCATCACTTTTGATGAAAGCTCTGCCCTGTTGAAATACCCAAACCACACCAAGTCCTGATAAGTAACATTCTTATCTACTGCTTGTGCTTGTGCCACTAAGCAAAAAGCGTTGCTTGCCAGTAAAAGGGTGAAGCACCATGTTTTCATGAGCGCAAATATATAAATTCTATTAATCCTATAGGATTAAATATTTATTGATTTAAAAAAAACTTTCAGGTTTGCATAATTCCGCATACGTAGATTTGACGATCATGTTCTGGGTGACTACTAACAAGTAGATCAATCATCAGAGTTCACTGAAAGAAGCGAGAATTCTCTGTTTAAAATATTGGCAATGGTCGCTCCCTTCAACAGCTCAACAGTGTAATTTCGCAACTCGAGAAATACAGACCTGATTCCACAAGTCTGTTCATCCTTACACTCTTCACATCGCTCGTAATAGGTATGGGTTACACATGGCAACAAAGCCAGCGGTCCATCGAACAGACGCATAATTTCAGCCAATGAAATATCTTGTGGGGGCCTGTGCAGCAAATACCCACCACCTTTGCCCTTTCTCGATGTAAGTATGGCGGCCTTCTTAAGATCGAGCAGGATGGACTCCAAAAACTTGTAAGGAATTTTCTCAGCATCAGCAATGTCTCTTGCTATTATGGGATCCTTGGTATTGCGCTTTGCAATGTGCACCAACGCCACGATTGCATATTTTGTCTTCTTGGAGAGCATTGTGCAAATATACTATACCATATATCATGATGACTATCTCTGGGCAAGGCTGCTAATTCAATGCCAGCATCAATTTCCTCACCATGTCCAAATGTGTCTTGGGAGCATTGCGTAAATCGCCAATCATGGCAGAAGCAGTTGCATCTCCTCCCGCACCAGCGCCTCTGAACAGCAATAAGCCGCTATACTTCCCTACAATTTCTACCGCATTCATTTCCCAGTCTGTATGAAATAGGGAATCGTCTGCACCTATAATTGCAGGGCGAATATCGATGGTAAATCTCCCCTCCATTTGCCTTACTTCACAAATCTGTTTTATCTTTTTCCCTGAGCGTTTTGCGTGGGCCACATCCTCAAGTTTCACTTCACGTATGCCCATCCACTTCACCCTGCTGAAATCGGGTTTGCCACCTGCAACGGTGTGCGCAATGATGGTGGCTTTGTAATAGGCATCCCAGCCGTCTACATCCGAAGTAGGGTCACTTTCGGCAAAACCTAGTTTCTGCGCCTCCTTAAGGGCTTTAGCAAACGAAGTTTTTCCGTCGGCCATGCTGGTAAGAATATAATTGCAGGTACCGTTTACAATACCGCGTACTGACAATATCACTTCACCTGAGAGGTGCTCCCTAAGGGTGCGAATTATGGGGATGGCTCCGCATACTGCAGCCTCGTATAGGAATCGGCCACCGAAACTGCGCTCCAACTTTTGGAGATACTCCAGATTTGAAGCAACCATTCTCTTGCTTGCAGTGATGTAAGTTTTACCTTGCTGAAGCGCGAACTCGGCGAAAGCGAGCGACCCATCAGTATCGTCTATGGCATCAAGGATGATTGAAACCTTGGGGTCTGCAATACATGCCATTGCATTGGTGCTGAGCAGGGCAGCAGGAAGGTCCTTGTGCTTCGCGGGATGTACAACCACCACATGAACCACACTGAATTCTGCTTGCAATTTCAATTGTTTATAGAGCGCCCTGCCAACAGTGCCATGCCCAATAAGTACTACATTCTGTTTCATAATCCCAGGGTATTTGCGGTTTCTTGATAGGTAGTTAATTCCAAAAATTCTTCAATGGCCTCAGAGAGTTTTTCTGTTTCTATAAGGAAACTGTCGTGTCCAAAAACGGAAGCCAACTGCACCCAATTTGCGCCAACAATTCCTTTGGCGATGCGTTTTTGTTCTTCCGGTGGGAATAGAAGATCGCTCTCAATTGAAATACAAAGCGTACTGGCTTTCACCTTTGCTAAAGCCTGCACTACCCCTCCCCTGCCCCTACCTACATCATGGCTGTCCATCGCCCTACTAAGCAGGTGGTAGCTGTATGCATTAAATCGATTGGCAAGCTTCTCTCCTTGATACTGCTGATAGGTTGCTGCAGGATGATTTGGTTCACCATCTCTGCCTAGTCTTTCGCAATAAATATCGTAATGACGGTACGAAAGCATGGCCGTAGCCCTCGCTGCACGCAGTCCTGAAACGCCTGCCTTAGGATGTGTATCTCCAAAACTTTGGTCACTCTCTATGGCCATGCGCTGCGCTTCGTTAAACGCCACACCCCAGGGAGAATGCACCGCGTTGGTGGCGAGTAGAATTACACGGTTGAATCTATCCGGTTCCTGCACAGCCCACTCGAGTGCCTGTTGTCCACCCAATGAGCCGCCCATAAGCAAGCCTATGCGCTTGATGCGGAGATGTTCGGCCAGCAGCGTATGCGCCTGAACCATATCGCGTATGGTTATTTCAGGAAAGGAGCCGTAGTAAGGTGTTCCGGTTTCATGATTTATTGATAGTGGCCCTTCCGTTCCATAGCATGAGCCGAGAATATTGGCGCAAATGATGCAGGAACTGTCGGGATTGAATGGTGCAGATTTACCAAAAAGTCCAGCCCACCACTCTGTAACATCAGCGCTACCGGTGAGTGCATGACACACCCATACCACATTGCTACCATCGGTATTCGGAGTTCCCCAAATCCTGTATGCGATGGAGGGTGACCGTAGCCATCCTCCACGCTCCAGGTTCAATCCATCTTTAACCAAAAAGAGTTTTTGTTCAGTAAGATCCGATTCCTTGAAATAATTGATTTGTTTGTTCATGGCACGTTTTAAAGTTGATGGAAACCTGGTGTTGATTTGAATGGGTGGAGTAAATGCAGAAATCCCGCCCGAAGGGTGCCTTCGGTGGGTGTTTTTCACGAAATGTATTCAGTGGAAACTACTCAGCCCTGGCACATGCGAAAGCACATACACATATGCATGCTATGCATGCAGGTGGCGGTAGAAGAGATATGACGAAAGTCGTTGTTCACTGTTTGGCTTTTAGCCGGGCTCAAAGTTATATGTACAATTCCGGAATATGCAAGGAAAATTTTATATCCATGGTTATATACATGGTTTTCAGAGACTATAAATTAATTCTGATAATCTTTCTTCGCAAATTACATCTATAAAACAAGGTACCAATAGACAGCGCGGGTTTCATATTAATCCACACTTTTTGAGTATTTTGGGTCTAAGCCCAATTTGACATTCACATCCCATCAATAAGCACCCCTTATTACCGCTTATCATTTCCACACCGCAGTGGCGTAAATAGCCTTTCAGCAGCACTGGCATTCACTCAAATTTGCTGAAAAGCGATTGCATATGTCACGGCGTATTTTAACTATTATTTCTGTAATTATTTCGATTACCTGCAGCGCACAGCCGCTACCGCGCAAAGCCTGGTTGGGGGCGCAGTTGCAGCCAATAGATCAGTCAAATTTCGCTGAGTACAAACTCTCAGAACCCGCAGGACTTGCAATAGTGAGAGTGGCAGGCGGCAGCGCTGAAGCTTTGGAATTGCTTGCTGGCGATGTGCTCACTGAAATAAACGGAAAACCTGTGAAAGGAATGAGCGATCTTCAGGAATCGCTGGCCATGCTTACCGAAGGACAAACCCTGCAGGTAGGCGTAAAACGGGATGGCAAAACCATTTCGCGAAAAGCCAAAGCCGCAGGCAGACCCAGAGAAACTTCTGAATACAGCGAGGTGCTGTACGACTCGGCGCCATATCGCGGCGGACAACTCAACGTGATAATCAATAAACCCAATGGGCCCGGCCCCCACCCCGCCGTACTTTTCATTCCGGGCTATACCTGCAGTTCGGTCGACGGGCTTAGCGGCAGCCACCCCTACGGTCGTGTGGTACAGGCTTTCGCCAAAGAGGGATTCGGAGTAGTACGCATTGAGAAAAGCGGACTCGGCGACAGCCGCAACACCCCTCCCTGCGAAGGATGCACCTTGAAGGATGAAATAGAAAATTTCGAAGCTGGCTTAATCAAACTGAAATCACTGCCCTGGGTCGACACCTCACTGGTATTTATATTCGGACACTCCATGGGTGGAATAGTCGCACCTGCCATTACAGCAAAACACCCTATAAAAGGCGTAATGGTGTACGGTACCACCGCCAAAAGCTGGTATGAATACCAGGTGGAAATGAACCGCGTGCAGGGAATGCTCGCTAAACCCGACCCACTCGAATACGAGCAGTACTGCCGCGAACAAAGCGAACTTGCATTTGAGTATTTTATCAGAAAAAGGGAGTTGAATGAAATGGCCTCCACTCCCGCAACCGACTCACTTTTGCGCAGCACCTGGCAGTACGATGGCGCAGGCAGCATTTTCGGGCGAAATGCCGAGTATTGGAGACAAATACAGGATATGCCCCTGCTCGAAAACTGGGCAAATACAAAATCAAATGTGCTGGTGATGTACGGTGGCGCTGACTTTCAGGCGTTCTCAAAAAGCGACCATGAGCAAATAGTTTATACAGTAAACAACTACCGCCCGGGAACAGCAACACTTGAAATATTTCCAGAAACCGACCACTATTTCGCGAAAACGGGAACTACGCAATTTGCATATGATCTTTTTGCCAATGGAGAATACCAGCAGTTATTTGACCTCTTCGATCCGGAAGTAACCCTGCGGGCAGTAGCATGGGCCAAAGCCCAATTGGGTGGCACCACGGGCAGCAAAGCCATTTGGAGAAAGCTCAATACCGACCCTTACCCCGGCAAGCAGGACGACATATGCTTTATCAATGAAAATACCGGTTGGTACGTAAATGGCTCGGGGCGCATATACCGAACTGATGATGGCGGCACTAACTGGACAAAACAAATCGAAATGCCCGGCACTTTTTTCAGAACCATTGCCTTTGTTGATTCCAACAATGGATTTGCAGGAACCGTAGGTACCGACTATTTCCCCAATGTAAGCGATACCATTCCGCTCTATTACACCACCGACGGTGGTAAAACCTGGCAACCAAAAGCGTACAGCGGACCATATGTCAAGGGCCTTTGCGCGATCGACATTGTAAGTGAATCTTATATTAATCACGGATTAAGCGACACCCGAACACACATTTTTGCAGCCGGGAGGGTTGGGAGTCCGGCGATGCTGATGGTAAGCAGCAATGGTGGCGCAAACTTCATTTCCCGAAAGGTTGAAGGAGCAGAAATGATACTCGACATAAAGATGTTTGACAAAAATACCGGTATCATTTGCGCAGGCAGCAGTGCTGATGTGGCCACATCAAATGCCCTGATATTACATACCACGGATGGTGGCAAGACGTGGAGCAAAGTGTACCAGAGCAGCAGGCCTTACGAGATTACGTGGAAGACTTCTTTCCCGACGCGAAATATTGGCTACGTGACGCTGCAAAGCTATAACCCCGACACCGAAATAAAGACCCAAAGGGTAGTAAAAACCACCGATGGAGGATTCACCTGGACCGAGTACCCCATATGTGATGAACATGGAGCCAGGCCTTTTGGTGTGGGATTTATATCGCCTACGCATGGTTTTGTAGGCACGCTGAGCAGCGGATTTGAAACTACCGATGGAGGGCTTACCTGGGAAAAAACCGAGATGGGCAGAGCTACCAATAAAATACGCATTTATAAGAATTTAGAAGGCATGCATTACGGCTATGCTATTGGTGTAGAAGTGCTGAAACTGGAGCCTCAATAATTCATTGAACACGGGCAGAAAAAAAATAATAAACCAATGCGTGAAAATGTTGTTTTAGTAGATTCGAACCAAATTGCCCAGGTAGGAATGCCACAATATTTCAGGCTTACCCGTACGCAAATATACTACCTGCTTCAGGTCTCGGGTTGGAGCGCAGTGGCCTTCAGAGAAATAATTAATTATACATTCTTTATCCTAAACCGCTTTGAATGGGCTATTGCCTGGACCTTTCTTTTGTCATCGGTTTATGGCTTTTTGCTCACCCATAGTTTCAGGTTTTTTATAAAGAGAAGCAAGCTTTTTGAACTGGGCTTGCGCCAGGTGCTGATCGCCGCTTTTGTGTCAGTAATAGTACTTGCGCTTGTACTTGGTCTTTGTTCGCTGAGTGTAGGATTTATCCTTGGCTATTCAAATTTGAACGATGCCATTTCCATTGGTTATTTTCTCGGGTTGGCTATGAACTGGATACCTGTTACCACGGCCTGGGTGATGGCCTATTTTCTGGTTCATATACTCGAGCAAAACAACAAAATAGCCCGGGAGAAACTCGAAGCCCTAAGCACAGCGAGGGCATCCGAGCTTGAACTACTAAAAAAACAACTCAATCCACATTTTCTTTTTAATGCATTGAACAGTATAAAAGCACTGGTGATTATAGATTCCACCCAGGCGCGTGAAGCCATTGTAAAACTCAGCGAGCTGCTCCGCTTTACCCTCAATTATGAAAAACACCCGCTCATTCCGCTCAAAGCGGAACTCGAAGAGGTAGAAAAGTACCTGACCCTTGAAATAATGAGATTCGGCGCAAGGCTGGAGTACAATATTGAATGTGAAGAAGCCTGCAGCGAGGTACTGATACCCCCGGCGTTGATACTTACATTGGCTGAGAATGCGGTAAAGCACGGCATATCTGAACTTCCCGATGGTGGACTGATAACTATAAGAGCCACAATACACGACAATACGGTAACAATAATTGTAACAAACCCTGTCGGGAAAATGAAAAAGCCAACTGGAGGTATAGGCCTGCGCCATGTTCAGGAACGCATGAATGCCCTTTTAAAAAATCCTGGCTTTATTCTCAACAGTAGTCAGGCTGACAATGTATCAGCCAGCATATCATTCACTAAAAGCGAACAACTACATGAACATACGTACTATTATAGTTGATGATGAAGCCCTGGCTATAGCAGAGCTAAAAGAAATGCTGAAGCCCCATAGCATTATTGAAATTATAGCATCTCCCGACAGGGCCGAAAATGCGATTGAAATTATTGAGAAAGAGAAACCCGACCTGTTGTTTCTCGATGTGAATATGCCGGGCCTGAATGGCTTCGAATTGCTCGAAAACCTGCGATATATTCCCGATGTGGTTTTCGTAACCGCCTATGATCACTACGCCATCAGAGCATTTGAAGTAAGTGCGCTCGACTATTTGGTGAAACCCGTAAATCCAATTAGGCTCAGTGAAAGCATAGAACGGGTGCGGCTGAGAAGGGCTGCGATGACAGCAGACACGCCCTCGCGGGAATCAATTGCAATGGACAGCAAAATATTCGTAAAGGACGGAGAAACCTGCCATTTCATTCACCTCAGCGAAATAACCTACATCGAGAATATTGGGAACTATGTGCGCATATATTTCGGGGGACACAAAACCATGATGCACCGCTCACTCTCCTACCTGGAGTCGCGACTGCCCGAGAAAGGCTTTTTCAGAGCAAACAGGCGCGAAATATTCAACCTTAAGCAAATTGCGAAAATTGAACCCTGGTTTAACAGCACCCTCAGAGTGGAATTAAAAAACGGCAATTCTATAGAAATGAGTCAGCGGCGCAGCACCCGCTTTCGCGAAATGATGGGCTTATGACTCCACACCTGTTTTTTTGGGTTGCATTTACATTGATGCTCATCCATGAAATGGATGCAATACGGTGCAAGGAATGGGAATTGTTTATCGGTTTGTCATCCCTTCCTGAGAAATGGGGATATATTGTCTTCACGTTATTGCACATCCCTCTTTACATCGTTCTTTTCAGTGCGCTATGGTACGAGGATGGCACATTGAACACCAATCTTATATTCTGGCTGAATCAGTTTTTCATACTGCACGCAGGCCTTCACGCCATATTTCTGAAACACCCTAAAAACAAATTTAAAGACTTCACTTCCTGGCTTATCATATCAGGTGCAGCAATATTCGCATTGCTTGATTTACTTAATACCGGAGTATGACAACTGCCATAAAGATGAAAAAGAAAATGGCATAAGCAAACCGCTCCACCTTGTACTCAACAAGCATCGGCAACCGGAGAGGATTTGAGCGGGCCTCCTGTATATGCATATGGCTCATCAGCGACAGAGCCAATGCAACCACTCCAAGAAAAAACAATATCCAGGTAACTTCAACCACAACCAGAATCTGTGTTTCAAAAGTAAGGCTGAAAACCAAACGAAGTTGCCCTGAAAGTACTGAACCTAGTAATCCTGAAGTGAAATAAATCCACAAATGGGAATACAAATATTTGATTTTACAGATCTTATGAGTATCGATTAGCTCAGTTCAGAGTATTCTTAAAAATAAAATAACAAACACAGCTAAGTAATTCGCGGTGTTTTTAGCTTAGTGCCAAATTATGGCCGGCACCAATCAGATATTCCGACTACTTTCCGGACCGATTACCTTCCTGGTCTTGCTGGCGCTTCTGCCCATAGATGGCAAAGCATTGTATATGCTTGCCACCATGGCCTGGATGCTCGTTTGGTGGACCCTTCAAGTTGTACCCATTGGCGTTACAGCCCTCCTACCCATGATTTTATTGCCTGCACTGGGTATAGAATCCATTAAAGAAGTGAGCTCCAATTATGCGAACCCCATCATTTACTTGTTTTTGGGCGGTTTCATCCTCGGTATTGCAATCGAAAAATGGAACCTCCATCAGCGGCTGGCGCTTGTAATCCTAAAACGAAGTGGAACCAAGCCTAGAAACATCATCGTAGGGTTTATGTTGGCTACTGCATTGCTCTCCATGTGGATCAGCAATACGGCCGCAGCGATGATGATGCTGCCAATTGGAATGTCGCTAATACAGCTCGTAAAACCACAGTTCGAAAATCCACGTCATTACTCAAATTTCAGTGTTTCACTGCTCTTGGGTCTCGCCTTTGCGGCAAATATAGGAGGTATGGCAACGCTTATTGGCACCCCACCAAACCTTGTTTTGGCAGCATTGCTTTCAGAATCATTGGGTATAGACCTGGGCTTTGCCGACTGGATGCTTTTTGCAGTACCAATCAGTGCCTTGATCTTTTTTACAGTAGTAATTATCAATACAAGGGTTCTTTTTCAAATGCCTGCGAGCCCGTTGATGGGCCTAAAGTGTGTGGTAAATGAACGACTGACGGCCCTTGGCAAACCAAGCTTTGGAGAGCGTATGGTGAGCGTGGTTTTTTTCTGTACTGCCCTGCTCTGGATTTTTAGGGCACCCCTTTCGAACATTGAGATCCTGTTCTGGCTCGACGATACCATTATTGCCCTCATTGCTGCTGTTTCGCTCTTTGTACTACCCGGAGAGAAGCACAGTCCACTTCTCGAATGGAAAGATATGCGCAGGCTTCCCTGGGAGATTCTACTGCTTTTCGGAGGGGGTATTTCATTGGCGTCCGGATTGAGCACCTCCGGGGTTGTTGGTATGTTTGGCGAGAGTCTGGCCGGCTTATCTCATTTGCATTTGTTGCTCATCATTCTAATTGTAACTGCCGCCACTATTTTTATTACCGAAGTAATGAGTAATGTGGCCCTGGTTACAGTATTCGCCCCACTCGCGCTCACTTTGGCACCCATTCTCGGAGGGAGTGCCCTGGAACTCGCCATACCGCTCACCCTTGCCGCGAGCTGTGCCTTTATGCTGCCCATTGCCACCCCACCAAATGCCATCGTGTTCGGCAGCGGAATGATAGAGGTGAAGCAAATGATGCGATCCGGATTGTTTCTCAACATCATTTGCGCACTTCTCATCGCCATCTATTGCTACAAGATGGTACCATTTATATTCGGAAGCTGAACCTTATGAGCGCTTTCCAGAAGCTGACCATACTAAGCAAATGGCATCGATTTATTGGTCCCGGCTTGCTGTATGCCGGCGCATCTGTTGGTGTATCCCATCTGATTCAAAGTACCCGGGCAGGCGCAGAATACGGGTGGTGGCCACTTTGGGCCATTGTATTCATCCATTTGGCAAAGTATCCATTTTTCAAAATGGGACCGCAGTATGCAATGCGCACGGGTCACAGTCTTATACAAGGCTACTTCAAGTTGGGCTGGTGGGCAGTAGGTTTATTCCTTCTCTATACTGCCGTTACTATGTGGGCCATTATCGCTGCGGTCACTGCTGTAACAGCCGGCATAGCTGGTTTCGTGTTTGGCCTTTCGGCAGATACAGGCTCGGTGAGCGCCGTGATTCTTGCAATATGCGCTGCTATACTCCTCATAGGAAAATACAAGTGGCTTGACCGGTCCATGACCTACATCATAGTAATTCTTAGTGTGAGCACCCTCGCAGCATTTATCATAGCAATGGTACACTCAGAAGGTGTTCATCCTCAAAGTTTGGGGGAGATACTAAATGGTGTAACACTGCTCATGCTTGTAAAACTCATGGGCTGGATGCCCGCACCACTCGATATTTCAGTATGGCACTCTATATGGACCCTGGAGAAACAGTCCGTTTCGAAAGGACAGATCACCTACCGGCAATCCATGACCGATTTCAATCTCGGATATTGGGGTACCATGGTCCTGGCCATGCTATTTTTGGGAATGGGTGTTTTTTCCCTGTACGGGTCCGGAGTACACCTTCCCGACGCGGGAGTAGGATTTTCGAAAATATTGCTCGGCATGTACACATCCCAACTTGGAGTGTGGTCCTTTGCAATTGTGGCAGCAGCTGCCCTTGCTACCATGTTCAGCACGGTGCTCACCTGCCTCGATGCCATACCCCGATCGCTTGCCGAGACCTGGAACATTGCCGCAGGAAACAGGAAGAGCCACCGCTATATGCTCTCGATGGCATTGGTAATTGGTGGTGCGCTCGCACTGCTTACCATCTGGAATCCGGGTATGATTACCATGGTAGACCTTGCAACCGTGCTTTCATTTGTGGGTACACCTGCCTATGCCTGGCTCAACTTAAGGACTGTGCAGAAGGAGCTCCGTGAGCGTGGGGAATCCCTTTCACCTCTTTATCTGTCTTGGTGCTGGATATCCATCGCTATCCTTGCTTCCATTGCAATTGTTTACTTGATCGTTGTTTAGGTTGCATCTGTATCAAATTCAATTTCAAAACCCTTATGAGATATCTACTGTTTTTGGTACAGTTCGCCAACAGCGTTTACAGATTTATACAACCTTTCGGCCGACTCCATCCCACTGTTCATCTGGCTTTGGAATTTCGGCGATGGTGAATCTTCTTTGGAAGCATCTCCTATTCATCGATACGATGAGAAAGGAATTTATCATGCTTGGGGCCAATTGACAGCAAGCTTTAATTGAAAACCACTGCGAAAGTTATCCAATGTGGTTTGCAATTCAAGCATTCCAGTAAAAACAATATTGGTCATTAAGTGTTTAGCTATTAAATAAAGCAAGATTCCACAAAGCACAGTTAATCAGTTAGATATAAATGGGACTTGTAAAGTTAAACGAAACGAATCGTTGCAATGGGACCTTCTAAAAGTATCTTAATCACTCTTTTTATCCTTCTGACATTTGTTTCATCAGCCCAAACCATTCAAGACGATTTTGAAGGAAATGGCAATATCGCCAACTGGACCGCGACAGATTTGGTGATCAATACCAACCGTTCAAACCCTTTTCCGGAAGGCATAAATACATCCAACACGGTGATGGAGTATTTCGATTACGGTGGATCCTGGGGCAATGCATTTTTTGAAGTGAACAACAACTTTCACATCGAAGCACACCCTGAATTTTCCTTCAAAATTTATGTGCCATCGAGCAGCATCACCGGCGATCAACCCAACCAGGTCACACTCAAACTCCAGAATTCAAGGGTGATCGATTCCTGGAAAAGCCAGACCCTGATCACCAAACCAATCGTGCTCGACCAATGGCAGGAAGTGAGCTTTAATTTTCTTTCTGATCCTTACGTGAATTTGGATCCCAATACACCTCCGCCGGCAGAGCGAAGAGATTTTGACAGGGTTTTGATTCAAGTGAATGGGGAAGACAATACCGATCTGGTTATTGCATACGTTGACGATTTTTTCCATTTTTCCAATACGCCCTTGCCCGAGCCGGAAGCATACGATGTGCTGCTCTGGTCGGACGAATTCGACAATGATGGCGACATCGACACTTCAAGGTGGTTTCACCAGACGATTTTTCCAATGGGCAACAGCTGGTTTAGTGGGGAAGTGCAACACTACACAGATCGGGTGGATAACAGCTATGTGGAAGATGGAAAACTGCACATTGTAGCAAAACAAGAGACCTATACCGATCAGGGTGTTACCAAACAGTACACTTCCGCCCGGCTCAATTCCAAATTTGCCTTTACCTATGGGCGTGTGGAGTTCCTCGCCAAAATTCCCAGTGGGGCAGGCACCTGGCCCGCCATATGGATGCTCGGACAAAACATCAGCGAAAACGGAGCATGGTGGGAGACACAAGGCTTTGGCGAAGTACCTTGGCCCGCGTGTGGTGAGATGGACATTATGGAGCACTGGGGCAACAACCCAAACCAAGTGGTCAGCGCTATTCACACACCTACTACCTGGCCACCGCAGGGATTTGTCATCAACAGCGGGGGCAGGGTGATCCCCACATCAATGGAGGAATTTCACACCTATGCTTTGGAGTGGGATGAAGACAAACTTGTTTTCAGTGCGGACGGTATCGTGCACTACATCTACCAACCGGCTGTAAAAACTGCCCAAAATTGGCCCTTCGATTCGCCCCAATATTTAATCATGAATGTGGCGGTGCTGCCCAATATTGACCCCGGTTTTACCCAAAGCGCATTGGAGGTGGAGTACATCCGCGTGTATCAGAAGAGCAGCCTCGAACTTGGTGAGAATGAAGTGCGCTCTGAAATCAGAGCATACCCGATTCCTGTAAATGATGAGATTGCACTCAAGCTCGGGGATGCGCTCAACGGACCAGTGAATTTCAGCATCTTCAGTATGCTTGGGTCCTTGGTGGATACCCGGGAAGTGCAGGTGAAAAATGGCATCGCCCGACTCGATGGTTTGGACGCTTTGCCACGTGGAATGTACCTTATCACTTTCGTGAAAAATGGACGGAACGAGGTGGTGAAGTTTGTGAAATAGCATCTGAAATACCCAGATATTCCGCTCTGTACGCCTGGCTGCCATGCATTACATCGTTCAGGCCAAAACGTATGGAAGCCCCTTCGAAATTTGTCCCATCCCCGGCTTAACCAGGGCTATTCGCTTTTCAGCAAATAAAAAAGGCCACAACTGATGGGGCTGTAGGGCGTCGCTTGCTTAGTAAAGGATGCAACCAAAAGCCTGGTGGATTTGAATTGATGCATCAGCCGGGCATCGGGACGGATGCCATCGGCTCTGTACCCATTTCAAAGTGCGGAGCTACATCCGTAGCCTATCTGAACGAATGAAAACAGTACGCATTCAGAAAATTAAAAATTGATGTACTCTGCAGCTGT
Source organism: Cryomorpha sp. (assembly GCA_041749535.1). GTDB lineage: Bacteria > Bacteroidota > Bacteroidia > Flavobacteriales_D > Cryomorphaceae > JBBQZU01. Next base: position 105,603 of record JBGTBE010000003.1, read on the forward strand.
CACTCATCTTTGATGCACCGCACAGCACTGCCATTGCCACGGCTTACACTTAAGGCATTTACACTGTTTTCGGAAAGCACCAGCCTCATGGCGCCATTTACACCCGCAACGGTACTGCTCCAGTAGCGGCCTTCAATGCCTTCATCGATGATTTCTCCATCCAACATTCTTCGGTATCCTGTCAGCGTCAGCTTCAGGGGTGAGAGATAGGCGCCATTGGCATCAAGGCCTTCCGTCCAACTGCTGAATTCTTCCAGCCACTCCAATTCCGTGGGCAGGCGGTAACCAAGGGGACAGGGATTGTTGACAGCACCTGCACCTTGCCATAAGTCGGTATTGTTTTGGCTGAGCCAATTTGAATTGCCTACAATGAAGAGATCGTCTCCTGGCAGTACTGTCGCTGACTGCTCACTTGAAGTGCCTGAGCTGCGGCATTGGTGTCCGTCACTGAACCTACCCCACTGGTATAGGTCGCCGTAGGCCAGCTCGTCATCAGGTGATGTAGCCACCTGCGATGCTCCAAGGTTGCGGTCCATCCATATGCGCCCGGTTTGAGGATTCAGCACTTCTACCACTTTGGTGCCTACGGGTATGCAGTGCACCGTTTCGGAGGGGTATGGATGCAGTGCTTCACCGCTGAAGCCAACCTCTTCTATGTCCTCTAGGGCATATTCCAGGGTGCTGCCGTCATTCAACCTGAGGTGGTACAAGGGCGTACCCTCATTGGTGAATGAAATGCTGTCAATATCATTCACCCCGTGGGTGACTACGCTGCCATTGAGTAATTCTATATGTTGGTTGTATTGCGCAAAGCCTGTCATGCTGGTCCACATTGCAACATAGAGGAAGAAGTATTTCATAGCAACTGGTTTATTGAACGATTATTTTTTCCGTGACTGCTATGTCCTTGCTCTGCACCCGGCACAAATACCATCCGGGGGCTACCTTGGCTGTGTCCCAATTGATTTTTGTATACCCGGTGTGTGCTCCCTGGTAGAGCACCTCTATTGCCTTTCCGGAAATGTCCAGAACTTCTATGCGCACATCGCCACTTTGCGCACCGCTGTATGCTATGCTCACAGCGTCGTGGCCCGGATTGGGGTAAATATTTAGCGCACTGCCGGTACCGGCATCAGAATCAGCTGTGTGCAGCGATGAAAGCTCGAAGGAGTAATTCGCTATTTCGGCAATGTCCCACCAATCTATGCTGCCATCATTTTGATAGATGGCCATATTGTCTGCTACAAATTTAATGCTTTGTATATCGGCCGTATTGAACTGGTGTTGCTGACCGTCGAGCAGGGTTACCTTAAGGGATTGGCCGAAAGACTCGCCGGTCGCCAAGCCTGTGATCGCGGCGGCCAGCGCAATGGAGCCCAGGCGGCGGAGTGTGGTTGATCGTAGTTGTGTGCATTTCATGCCATACGTGTCTTTAGAGCTTAAGTAGCCAACGCTTGCCAATGGAATCGGCTGCACCCCGCTATCAAAAAGCTTGGCGCAACGCTGCCCAATGGCTTTTGATGTATTCGCAACCACGAATATATATAAATTCGGACTAAATGACCGCGCGGTATGACCCAACCAATCCATTGGTTTTCAAAATCCCATGGTTGTTTGTACACGGCATAACGGGTCTGGTAAAAATGGATGAGAGGGGTTGGGGATGGAGCTGCTGGTTTTGGTGATATGTCGCTCAATAACAACCAGTGACCGAGACAAAAAGACACGTTTATTTATGGGCTGGACGATCTAAAAATGATGATCAATTTTTAAAACAAATTGAAATTATTAAAAAATGGAAACATAATACGGAGATTTAAGGGTGGCCCGTTTTTATGGAATTCACTCCTTGCAGATCCTTCCAAGAGCTTCGGTCCTTTTGGCAAAAAGCATCCTACATGTAATTGTCATAGCGGCGGTTTACTTTTTTTCATGACTTTCATAATGGTACAGGCTACTTTGGGTAAGCCGTTTTGGGGATGGTAACCCAAGTCGTGAGAAGATGTCAACAAATTGGCTTCTGTTTCCTTTTAGAGAAGTTTAATTAGTACTGAACAATTCACTTAAAATGATTCAAACCGAACATTTCGAAAAAGTAGAAGTAACATCCGGTCAGGAATTAAGGGCCTGGCTGGATAAGAATCACACCAAAAGAGAAACCATTTGGCTGGTGACTTTCAAAAAGAATGTACCGGACAAATACGTCTCAACCTCGGAAGTACTTGATGCATTGCTCTGCTATGGCTGGATAGACGGTATCAGAAGAAAGCTGGATGATGACCGTACCATGCAGTTGATTGCGCCCCGAAAAGTGGAGCATTGGGCGAAAACGTACAAAGACCGCGCGGCCCGACTCATCGAAGAAGGAAAGATGCAGGAAGCCGGGTTCCGTTCCATTGAATTGTCAAAGCAACTCGGCCTGTGGGATTTTATGGACGATGTGGACAAGCTGATCGTGCCTGATGACCTTCGGGAAGGCCTCGGAAAACGGGAAGGCGCTACGGAATTTTTTTATGCCATCAATGATTCCAGCAAGCGCTTTGTGCTCCGTTGGATCAAACTGGCCAAAACAGAAAAGACCCGCGCTGCCAGGATTCAGCAAATAGCGGAGCTTTCAGCAAATGGGGAGAAGTTGAAGGGGAGTTGAGTGGATATGAATTTGCGAAAAAGTGTAGGCCGTGGAGAGTGTCCAAATAAAGTAGACTGAACCTTCCGGAAAAGATCTGTTTGACCTATTCGAATATTTTGGCATTGATTCTAAAATGTAGCCAATGTATAGGTGGTGTGCGTTTATTTGGAATCACAAGAATATCGTAAAAAGAAATAGGAATCTTGAACGACTTAAATAGATATTCGCCACTGTTCGTGGACCGAATTATTGGGTTAGCTTTGGAGAACTGAGCGGCTGCTTATGGCGGTTGTCAACGATATGCTCTTTTTTTATCAGTAACATTGAGACGAATTTCCTTGAGACAATTCAACAACCCTTTTCAACAATGAATCCATTTACAAGCGCATACCCTTCAAGCCAAACCGACAATGAACTCATCCAGGAAATTTTGGAAGGGAAGAAATCTGCTTTGAACCAACTCATTGAACGGCACCAGCCTTTTATTTACAACATTGCCTGGAAAATGACAGCGAGCAAAGCTGACGCCGAAGACCTGACCCAGGAAGCGCTGATCAAGATTATTTCCAACTTAAGTGCTTTTAAACAGGAAAGTGCCTTTCAAACCTGGGCCTACCGCATTGTGCGCAACCATTTTCTGAACGATCAGAAAAAACCAGACAGCATATTCGCCAGCAGCTTTGAAGACCTGGGACATAGGCTCGATGCCGCACCCAACGTGGAGCTTTCACTCGAAGAGCAGAAAATTAAGCAAGAAGAAATCCGAGAAGTGCGACTGCAATGCCTTTCGGGCATGCTGCTTTGTCTCACCAAAGAACAGCGGCTCATTTACATCATCGGCGATATATTTGGCGCCGACCACAATGTGGGCTCGGAAATCATGGAAATCAGCAAGGACAATTACCGCATGAAGCTGAGCAAAGCCCGCAAAGACCTGTATAATTTTATGCAAAACAAATGCGGACTGGTCAACAAAGCCAACCCTTGCAGGTGCCACAAGAAAGTGACTTTCGCCACAGAAAATGGGATGGTCGATGCCAAAAACCTGTTGTTCAACCGCAAGGAATACTCCACATTCAAAGCGCAGTTGGAACCGGATGCGAATTATTTGGTGGACGATTCGGAGATGAAATATGTAGAACTGCATCAAGACCACAGCTTTAAAACGACCTTCGAAAAGAAAAACTTCCTCGTAAAGCTGCTCGACGATGCCAACTGGAAGTCGATGTTGAATTTGAATTGAAAAAAGCTTTAAAGTCTTTACGTATGCTCTTTTTTCTTGTCTAATTAGTGTCTGTCCATAAAGTCCGCTATCTGCCTTGCACTTGTTCTAAAAACAGTCATTGACTTCAGTCAACTCCTTGATATTTAGAACAGCGTGCGCGTTGCTATCGAACTTTATAATCCAGTCACTTGACTGAATGGGAAGACTCTAATTAAACAAACATGAACCCCTTCGTTATGGTTTATATGTTGATCATAACAGCAATAAATTGGAAATGAGAGCATACATTGAACACATCGCCGGAAAGCTACCGGATGAAGATTGGCAAATCTACGCGCAGCAACTAAAAGTTACCGAAGCGAAAAAGGGGGAAATCATCCTTGGCTTTAATAAGCCCTGCACAACCATTTGGCACATGACAAAAGGAGCCGTGCGAAAACTTGAGATGGATCATGGCATAGAAAAGACGACGCACTTTTATGTGGCTCCAAAAGTTTTTACCGTCTTGCACAGTGCCCTCACAGGAGGGCTGAGCGATCTTGCCATCATTTGCGAAGAAGATTGCGAGTTTCTGACTTTGGACATCAGTCAACTCAACGGTTTGTATCAACAATCCGGGTACATCGAGCGCGTCGGCAGAAGAATGGCAGAAGAGGAGTTTATCCAGGAGTTTAGCATGCGCAGGATGTTTCTCAAGCTGGATGCACTGCAGCGTTATGAATTCATGGAAAAAGAGCATCCTGAAATTCTCCGACGATTTCAATTAAAGGATATCGCCACTTTTCTGGGGGTCACACCCGAAACACTGAGCAGATTAAGAAAGCTCCGTTTGTCGGTTTAGGGAGCTTCGAACTTATCATTTATCAAGTGGATTCTATGGCTTGATGCATAATTTGCGCCGAATTAAATGCATCATCCATGGAAACAAATTATTTCAAAAATCCACTTCATCCGTCTTTGCCACGGCACATCAGAACAGGTGTTTGGGCCAGCTTCGTCTCCGCTTTTATGCTGATCGGTATCGGCATTTTTTGGCTGGCGCACCCTGCAGCTGCTGAAGGTTCATTCTCCATCATTCCCGACTCTGACGCAGCCATCCGTTTTGCTAAAATCACAGCCATCTTCAAAGCTGTCGGAGATTTTCTTCCACCGATTTTCGTTTTGCTGGCTCTCTACTTTCATCAATTTAGGTTGGCGGGTTTATTCCATTTGGTCACTCTTTTCCTGGTCATTGCAGTAGACATGTTTCTTTGGGGCAGCTTCGTTCCCAACGCAGGTCCAACGGATATTTTACAACATATCCCCTTTGCCATACCTATCATCATCGCGGCTTATTGTTTCTTAAAACCAACCACTCAAAATTCATAAATATGCTTCTCTTTATCCGCATTTTTCTGGTGCTATATGGCCTCATTGCCGCTGCCACGGGCTTTATGGGCAGCACGGCCGCATACAATCCCGAGGCAACCGATCCCATGACCGACAACAACCACCGCTATGTGGCGGCTATTTGGATGGCCATGTCGCTGGCGTTCTTCTACACAGCCTGGAATCCTTCTGAAACGGCATTGTTTCGGTTCCTGATGGTGGCCGTTTTTATTGGTGGTGTGGTCAGAGCCGCAGCCTTGATTAATTACCCGGCAACCCCCTTTCTCATTTTCCTGATAGCAATTGAATTGATTCCAACTGTCCTGTTGCTGTGGATGCACACCAAACTAATCGATGCCGGTTCACTTTAAATCACATTATTGATGATTGGTAAATAAAGCCTTGAAAGTCTTTACACATCTCCAAATCTCCTGTCTAATCAATAAAAAAGAGCAATGAAGCAATGGACAGCGGTTTCCATACCGCAAGATTTAAGCAATAAAACCTATGTTATTACCGGCACGAGCTCGGGCATAGGCACGGTGCTTGCCCACGAGTTGGTTAAAAGAGGGGCAAAGGTCATTGCGGGAAACCGAAATGTGGCTAAAGCGCAAAAGGCAATGACAGCTATACGTAGCTCTACGGATGACTTGAGCCGCTTCACCATCCTGCCATTGGATATTTCTGCAATTCAGTCCGTGAGAGAATTTGCTGAAAAAATAAACAGCAACTCTCATATCACCCAAATTGATGGCTTGCTTTTGAATGCCGGAATAATGGCCTTGCCCGAGAGAAAGGAATCGGTGGATGGTTTTGAATTGCAAATGGCGACGAATGTGCTTGGTCATCATCTACTCACATCCTTACTTATGGATAAAATAAAGCAGGCACCTTCCTCAGTCATTGTATCCACTACTTCGTCCGCAAGTACCCAAGCCAATGACAAAAATATTTGGGATGACATAAACGCCGAGAAGAAATATGATCCTTGGGAGGTGTATGGTTTATCAAAAATAGCCGCTGTTCAGTTTAGAGATGGACTCCACGCACTCCTTAAAAAAGCGAAGCTGGATGGTAAGATCAAAGTAATCTCCACACATCCGGGCTTGACGGCTACGCCCCTATTCGATGCCGGGAAAGGATTTATTTCCAACATTTTTAGGAGCGTAAAAGGCATATTCATGATGACGCCTGCCCAAGGAGCACTGTCCAGCCTGAGAGCAGCAGTAGACGACTCCATCCCAAGCGGCAGTTTTGTTGGCCCGGGCGGGATCACAGGATTCAGTGGCTATCCTAAAATCATCAAGGAGTACAACAGGAAATTAGCGCTTGACCCTGTATTGAGAAAAAAGATGTGGGAATACTGTGATGAGTCAACTGGTGCAATTTGGAAAATTTAATATCTAAAAACTAAATACTTATAAGCAAACAACAAAATTATGCTAGCAGGACACTTCGCTACCGCCCTTATTGCCCATCAAAAAATCCCCGGGAAGGGAGCCCTGCTCTTCTTTTTGATCGCTTCGCAACTGCAAGATCTGCTTTGGTTAAGCTTCCACTATTTGGATTTGGAACCCACTGTCCCTGCAGACTTACTCAACGTAACATTGATGAATATAACCGTGGATATGGTTTATAGCCACGACCTGCTGCCCCAACTTGTATGGATGACCATTACCTTTATTGTAGGCCGGCTATTGTTCAAGCAGAATAACATTGCCATAGCGGGTGCCCTATTGGTATTAGGTCATTACCTACTCGATCTGTTGTCAGGCTATCCCCATCACGTGTTTGGTGGAGATACGCATGAAGTAGGCCTGGGGCTATACTACGCTAATGTGTATCTGGCCATATTTCTCGAGGCAGTTTTTATAGGCATAGCACTCGCGTATTACTTTCGGGTCGATTCCAAAAGGAACAAACCCCGTAGCCGGAAAAACAGGCTGCAAATAGCAGGGTTGTTTGTGTTCGGCATAGGCTTTCTATTGCTTATTGCCAGCATCTCTTTCCGCCAGTGGTTTAATATACCTGAGTTTGACGCTCCCTTTAACACAACCATGCTTTCGCTTGTGTTTACCTATCTGCCTATGATAGCCTACTTATACTACTTCGTAGGTCGGGAACAAGGTGGTGTGAAATAACAACAGCCATACCTTGAAATACCAGCGCTGAGACGAAATACATAAACGCGCGAATGGGTGAAATCTGAGTAATTGCGTTTTTTTTTCGTCAAAGTGCTCACACATGCTTAACCTTCTTGTCTAAGCTGATAAAGAAGGTCTGATATGCTCATTTTCATTCGTATTTTTTTGGTGCTGTATGGCCTTATTGCTGCGGCAACTGGTTTTATGGGCGTCGCGGCCAAGTACAATGCCGGTGGTGATGCCATGCAGGACAACAACCACCGCTTCGTCTCGGCCATATGGGCTTCCACCTCTCTCGCATTTTTTTACACCGCCTGGAATCCTTCGGAAACGGCCTTGTTTCGCTTCCTGATGGTGGCCTTAATTATTGGCGGCTTGGTGCGGGCCGCCGCGCTGATCAATTATAGACCTACACCCATTCTAATTTTTGGCATCCCATCGAATGGATCCCCACGGCAATCATGCTTTGGATGCACACCACATTGCTCAACGAAGGTGCGCTTTAATATCAAAATGAAATGAAAGAATCAAAACAAAAAGTATTGATTACCGGCGGTGGATCGGGTATTGGACTCGCCATTGCGCAACAGTTTTTAAACCACGGCCACACAGTGATCATCACAGGTAGAAATCTGTCTAAGCTCGAAAAAGTAAAAACACAATTTCCGGAGATTCACATATTCCAAAGTGATGTCACCGAAGAAGAAGATGTGGTAACGCTGGAAAAGCAGCTCTTTGATCAGTTTGGTGGCATTGACGTGCTGATAAACAATGCGGGCATTATGGTTTTGCTCGACACGGGTAACGAAGCCAATGACCTGCACAAGCAATTTGAAGAAATTGAGATCAATTTCCACGCGCCCATCCGCATGTTGCACCACTTTTTGCCTCAGCTAAAAAGGAGTACTAGCGGTACAGTCATCAACGTCTCTTCGGGTCTGGCATACGTTCCTTTCGCCCAGGCGCCGGTGTATTCTGGAACAAAAGCCGCGGTTCATTTTTGGACCCAGTCCATCAGGCCACAGCTCAATCCCCACGGCATACGGGTGGTGGAATTGCTCCCGCCCGTGGTTGATACCAAGCTCGCCAAGGATGCGGACCTGAAAGACGACAATCTCAAGCCGATGCCGCCCGATAAAATGGCCGAAATTTTCTGGAAAGGCTATATAAACGGAAAGACCGAAATAAGGCCAGGGCTCTCAAAGCAGCTAAAATTGATGAGCCGCCTGGCGCCGAAGTTTATTTTCAAGCAACTCAACAAACAACCCATCCCGCAGAAAAAATGAAAAACACACTTCCCTACCTCGCCATTATCGGCATTGGCGCCTTCGCTGGCAATATGATCAATATTGGCCTGAGCTACGGCATTCACTGGCAGTCCCTGGACCCCATGGCATTTATGGAAAGCTTCAAAGTGGATTTCCCACTTCTTCTAGGACCAACGGCCGCCACTTTGATGCCCGCGTTCCTTGCCACCCTTTGGCTTGCATTTATCAATAAGACGGATCCTGCAGGCAGGCGTTATTGGCGCTATGCTTTTGTAGCGCTCTTGTTGGTCAATATCCAAACCGCGGCCTACCACCTTCCTGTGAATTTGAATTTTATGGATTTTGCATACACACCTGCCGAAGCTACAGTCAAACTTCAAGGCTGGATATTCTTCCACTGGGTGCGGATAGGGGTAACCATTGCCGCCGCATTGTTTGCCATAAAAGCCTTTCAAACTTCAATTAAAAACCAAATCTAAAAGCCATGCTACTCGACAATTTTACGATTATCAACCTACAGGCCATCATTGGTTCCGTTGCGCTCATCATAGGGTTCAATTGGTGGATCAAACCCCGCATCGCCCACCTTTCCATTCACGATGCGCTGCTGCCCTTCGTCTATTTGAATGCCTTCCGCTATCTGGGATTGTCCTTTATGGCGCAGGAGCAATTTTACTCCGGCTTTCCCACAGAATTTTTAAATACCGTGGGTATTTGGGACATGGCCACCGCCATCCTTGCCATCATCGCAAGCATTGCATTAAAAAACAAATGGAGTTTGGCCGTTCCCTTGGTGTGGATATTCAACATCTTTGGGTTTGCCGATCTCATCACCGCATTTCCTCAGTTTTTTGGATTGAAACTCTACGACCAAAATCTGGGGTTCATTTGGCTCACCTTCGTGACCTACGGATTGGCAGCTTTCCTCAGCCACATTTACATTTTCATCAGGCTCATTAAAAATTTAAGAAAAAATTAAGATGCGTAACTCCATCCATTTCAGCCTTTCCATTTTTGGTGCTTAGCCTTCCGGCAAATTTGTATTTGTGGTGAAACACCATCCCCCTGATTGATGGAGATAAACAAGTCATAGCCATTAATTTTCTCGGTTTTGGCCAGTCGAACTTCCCCGCCGATAGCAGCACCGCGGTGGAAGTTCAGTAAAAGATCCCAACGGATTTTATCGAAGCCAAAGGCCTTAAAATTGTAAAACTTTCAGTCAGCCTAGATGTAAGCAACTTCAGAATTCAATGGTCCATTATAATGGCTCAAAGTGATAAGTCTGGCAGTTCGTGACAAGGATGAATTTTAAGTCAATCTTAAGATTCTCTTTGGCAGAACAAGTTTCTTAAGTCGTAGCTTTACATAATGAGACTATTAATAGTCGAGGATGAACCGGGCATTGCTGCTTTCTTAAAGCAGGGGCTGGAAGAAGAGGCTTTCGCTGTGGATGTCGCCGATGAAGGCAAGCAAGGCTTGCAGCTCGCACTATCCGGGGAATATGATCTTTTGCTATTGGATTGGATGTTGCCCGGGCTCAGCGGAATTGAAATTTGCAGGCAGTTCAGAAAAGAATTTGCTGAAACGCCCATCATATTTTTGACGGCAAAGGATACCCTTGACGAAACGATTTTTGGGCTTCAGGCAGGGGCCAATGATTACATCAAAAAGCCTTTTCATTTTGAAGAACTCCTGGAAAGGATCAAAGTACAACTCCGCCCTAAATCCGGCCAACATGCAGCGTTTGTTTTGGGCGATATTATCCTGAACACCGAAACCCATCAGGTGCACAAGGGGAACCAGGTGATCCACCTAACCCAAAAGGAATTTGCACTATTGGAATTTCTTATGCGCAACAAGGGAAAGGTGTGCCGAAGAACCCGCATCATTGAAAGTGTCTGGGATATTCATTTTGAGTACAATACCGGTGTGATTGATGTGTATATCAATGCGCTTCGAAAGAAATTGAACCTTTCTGCTGATGAAAATTACATTCAAACGGTGCGCGGCGTCGGTTATATCGCCAATGAGCTATGAACCTAAATTTTAAAAACAGAATCGCTTTTTACTTTATGCTTGCAGCGGCTTTTGCGATGGCCATAGCCTTTACTGTTATTTACTTTGCCGTATCTCAAACGGTGTTTATAAACCTGGACAATGACCTGACCACCGAAGCACACAAGCATAAGGCCGAAATAAGGATCGATGGAAACCTCATCAGTTTTACTTCCAAGGAGGAGTGGGAAGAAAGAGAACACAAGGAAATACAGGTCAATCCGGTTTTTATCCAGTTGCTTGATAAGCAGGGACGCATAATGGATAAGTCGCCCAATTTGAAAGGCTACGATTTGGTATTCAAAGCATCCGAATTTGGCGGGCACTTTGATTCCGAATTAGGAGAGCGGGCCATCAGGCAAGTGCAGGTTCCGCTGGAAGAAGATGGAAAAATAGTAGGCTATATTTTGGCAGCAATGTCATCTGAGTCAGCCAAGTCGACCCTTCTCAAACTTAGGGATGTATTGTTCATCTCGTATTTCGCCGTCTTATTTGGCCTTTATTTCATTTCAAGATTTCTCGCTTCCAGAAGCATAAAACCCGTGCAGCTAGTTACCAGTACGATCGCACACATTACCCACAACAACCTAAAAGAAAGGGTAGTGCTCCCACCCAATAAGGATGAAATTTATGACCTGTCGGCAAATTTCAATGCCTTACTCGAAAGAATCGAAAACACCTTGGAAAGGGAGCGGCAATTTACATCAGATGCATCGCACGAACTGCGCACGCCGCTTACGAGTTTGCGTGGTACGCTGGAAGTGCTCATCAGGAAGCCACGAGAGCAATGGGAGTACGAAGAGAAAATACGATTTAGCCTTTCGGAAATAGAAAAGATGGTAGCCATTTTGGAGCAGTTGCTCCTGCTCGCGCGTGTAGATTCGGATGCCGTCCATGAAGTTGAACACAACACCGTTTTGTTACCCAACGTTGTGCAGGATGTACTTGCGCATTTACATCACTCCATCAATGAAAAGCAAGTGCACGTGACACTCAATTTCAACGATACAAAACGACTGTTGGTACCTGCCTACTGCACCAATCTGATCATTGAGAACGTAGTTGGCAATGCAATCAAGTATTCTGCTCAGGATGGCATCATCGAAATTACAATAGATGAGATCGATGATCGTGTGTTATGCACAGTGCGCGACTATGGTATTGGCATTAAAGAAGAGGATTTGAAACACATCTACAATGCCTTCTATAGATCTGAAGCACTCGGCCATAAGCATATTACCGGCAATGGCCTTGGCCTTTCGATTGTGAAAAAGTGTGCTGAAGCCATCAAAGCCGAGTTAAAAGTGGAAAGTATACAAGGAGTTGGGACAACAGTGACAATAAAATTTTAATCATGAACAAAGGGCAGGACAGTTATTTGGCCAAGCATTATATCCACCGCAGCAATTGGCTGAGAGCTGCCGTATTGGGTGCCAATGATGGTATACTTTCTACAGCCAGTCTGGCAATGGGGGTTGCTGCCGCAAGCACGACTGCCGAGCCGGTTATTTTGGCCACCATGGCCGGGGTAGTTGCCGGTGCGCTTTCCATGGCAGCCGGCGAGTATGTGTCGGTGAGCTCCCAAACCGATGTGGAAAATGCAGATATTGAAAGAGAAAAAATTGAACTTGCCGAAACGCCCGAGGTAGAACTTGAGATGCTCACAAAAATTTACTTACACAGGGGCCTTAGTGAACAAACGGCTGCGCTGGTGGCCAAAGAGCTTACAGCGCATGATGCGCTGGGTGCACATATACGCGATGAGTTAGGCATTAATGATATAAGCCAGGCCAAACCACTTCAGGCAGCCTGGGCATCAGGAGCTGCATTCAGTGCGGGGGGTATTCTTCCTTTGCTGGTCGTGGTTGTTATGCCCATTGAGCATATGCAATATTACTTGTATGGGTTTGCCATTTTCTTTCTGATCATTTTGGGCGTTTTGGCAGCAAAAACCGGTGGCTCGAGCATTCCAAAAGCCATTCTGCGCATTTCTTTTTGGGGCACCGTAGCCATGGGATTGACTGCATTGGTGGGCCACTTTTTTGGCGTAAGCATGGCGTAATTTCTGATTTTAAGCAAAACTTAAGAATGGCTTGAGAAAAGCCTTAGGTTGCCCCCGGTAGTTTTGTAGTGCACATAAAAAGTTTGCACTCCCATGCTAGACAGAATTATCCGGTACAGTATCCATCACAAATTAATTGTACTCTTATTTTCAGCTGGTATTGTAGGCTTCGGCTTATATTCCCTTTTTGAAATCCCCATTGGCGCAGTTCCCGACATCACCAATAACCAGGTGCAGATCATTACTACTTCCCGAAATTTATCGACTGAAGATGTAGAAAAATTTCTCACCTACCCAGTGGAACTTGAAATGGCCAACTTGCCCGATGTTAAGGAGATTCGATCCGTTTCGAAGTTTGGGCTCTCAGTGGTTACGGTAGTATTCAATGACGATATAGGTACTTATTTGCCCAGACAGCTGATTGCAGAAAAGATTAAATCTGCCGAAGAAAAGATACCCGCCGGATTTGGCAAACCATTTATGGGACCAATATCGACAGGGCTAGGTGAGATTTATCAATATGTGATCGAAGTAGATTCTGCTCACAGAAACGATTACACCCTCACGGATGTGAGAACCATCCAAGACTGGGTGGTAAAACGACAACTTTCAGGCATACCCGGGGTGGTAGAAATAAACACCTGGGGGGGCTTTCTAAAGCAATATGAAGTAGCACTAAATCCAGAAAGATTGCGGAGTCTTAATATATCCGTCTCTCAGGCATTTGTTGCCCTTGAGCAAAACAATAGTGTGGCTGGGGGAGGCTATATTGAAAAAATAAATCAAACCTATTTCATCAGGGGAGAAGGTCTGGTGGGCACTCTTGAAGATATTGAAAACATCGTAATCGAAACGAGAAATGGGGTTCCGATTTTCATCAAAGATGTGGCCGCGGTCGGCTTCGGACACGCGACGCGTTTTGGAGCCATTACCGGAAATGGCGAAGGAGAAAAAGTTCTGGGTCAAGTGATGATGCTCAAAGGGGCGAACTCGAAAGGTGTGATCGATGCCGTGAAAGAACGTGTAGCACAAATCTCTCCTTCTCTGCCGCCGGGTATCAGTATCAACCCTTTTTTAGAAAGAAGTGAACTTATCGCAAAGACAACTTTAACGATAGCCGAGAATTTAATTCTAGGTTGCTTAATTGTCATTTTCGTGGTAGTGCTTTTACTTGGGAATATTCGATCTGGCCTTGTTGTAGCATCGGTTATACCCATGTGTTTGCTCTTCGCACTGTCACTCATGTACATCTTTGGGGTTGATGCCAATTTGATGAGCCTTGGCGCCATCGACTTTGGAATCATCATCGACGGTGCAGTGATCATCGTTGAATTCATTGCTTTCAAGATTACAGCTGAGCGCGCCCAACTCCTTGCACTACCCAAAGCAAATCGTCAACAGTTTATAGACGATATCACCCAGCTGGGTGCATCAAAAATGATGCATTCTGCAGTTTTTGGTCAGCTTATTATCATCATTGTCTTCATTCCAATTCTCTCGTTGGTTGGGGTGGAAGGCAAAATGTTCAGGCCCATGGCTCTGGTGTTTTGTTTTGCACTCATCGGTGCCATGATTTTATGCTTCACGTACGTACCGGTTATGGCATCGTTGTTCATCAAGCCCACCGATCCCAACAAGAATAATATCTCTACCAGGCTTATCTCATCTTTGGAAAACGCCTATCAGCCTACCATTGCTTGGGCCTTAAGCAGCAAAAAACTGGTATTGACCATTGCTGTATTCTTGCTTATTGCGGCGGGTTTTCTTTTTTCACGCATGGGTGGTGAATTTGTGCCTACCCTTGATGAAGGAGATTTTGTGATACAGCCTGTTCTAAAGACGGGTACAACACTGAGCAATACCGTACTTGCCACCACACGCATTGAAAAAATCCTGCTCAGATTTCCTGAAGTAGAGCAGGTTGTGAGCAGAATCGGAGCCGCGGAACTGCCCACCGACCCTATGTCGATGGAAGAAAGTGATGTGATCATAAAGTTGAAGCCCAGAAGTGAATGGGTTTCGGCGGAGAGCAAAGATGAACTGGCCGACAAATTCAAGGAGGCGCTGTCTGAGATTCCCGGGGTTGATTTTGAATTTACGCAGCCCATTGAGATGCGCTTTAATGAGCTGATCACCGGTGTCCGCGCCGATTTGGCCATCAAAATTTTTGGAGAAGACCTTGAAGTGCTCGCTCAGAAAGCCTTTGAAGTGGAAAAAGCCATAAAAGGGGTTGAAGGTGCTGCAGACATTATCATCGAAAAAGTGGCAGGACTGCCCCAAATGTCTGTCAAATACAACAGACAAAAGATCGCCAAGTATGGTTTGAATGTAGCAGACCTGAACAATATCATCTCCACAGGCTTTGCAGGCAAAGTGGCTGGAACTGTTTTTGAAGGTGAAAAGCAGTTTGACCTGGTAGCCCGATTTGATCCGGCACACCATCGCGATATTGAAGATTTAGAAGCGGCAACGGTCCAGCTCCCCAATGGCAATCAACTGCCTTTGAGTGAATTTGCATCCATTTCATACACCAGGGGACCGGCAAAAATTTCACGGGACAATACCAAAAGAAGAATCGTAGTCGGTGTAAATGTGCGCAACAGGGATTTGGAATCGGTGGTGAAAGACGTGCAACAAAGTATTGAGCGGGATGTGAAATTACCTGTAGGTTACACCATTGATTACGGTGGCCAGTTTGAAAATTTAAGAACCGCCAAGGCCCGTCTGATGATTGCGGTTCCAATAGCCCTTGTGCTGATATTCGTTTTGCTGTATTTCGCCTTCGATTCGGTCAAAGATGCATTGATCATCTACAGTGCTATTCCAATGGCAGCTGTAGGAGGGGTCATCTTGCTATATATCCGGGATCTACCCTTTAGCATATCAGCCGGGGTTGGTTTTATCGCGCTTTTTGGGATCGCTGTTTTAAACGGCATTGTCTTGATCGAAGAGTTTAAAGAACTCAAAGCACATGGCGTTGGCGACATTAAAAAACGAATATTGCTGGGTACAAAAAATCGTCTGCGTCCGGTATTGCTAACGGCTGCAGCTGCGGCTCTGGGTTTTTTGCCCATGGCCATTTCCACATCAGCAGGTGCAGAAGTACAGCGCCCATTGGCTACTGTGGTGGTGGGTGGGCTTATTTCCGCTACAGCCTTAACGCTCATTGTGCTTCCTGTCCTTTACGCAATCTTTGATAGAAAAGGTCATCTGCCAAATATTAAAATCCCGGTAACGGCGATTACATTGCTTATTCTATTTGCCTTTCCGGTTTTGGGACAAGGACAGGACCACAAAATCACTGTTGAGCAAGCGATAGACATCGCGGTGCGCAACAATAGGGGGCTGCAGGCATCTGCACAGCGCATTGAGCAAAGCGAGCGATTGATCGGGAGCGCCATCGATATCGGCAAAACAGAGGTGTACTACAACCACGACCAAAACAACATCGCTCCCAACAATCTTCCAATTGATGTGTGGGGCGTTGGCCAAACCATTCAATTTCCCACAGTATATGGTGCCCAGCGCAAGGTGCTGCAGCAAAAATCACAATTGACACAAGATCAGTATCATATCGATAAGCGCTTGTTGACCAAGGAAGTAAGTAAAGTATCTAATGAAATAGTGTACTGGCGGAATATGCGCGAAAACTACATTTATCTCGATAGCATTTACACCGCTTTTGAGCATGCAGCAAACAGAAGGTTCGAGCAGGGAGAATCCAATTATCTTGAAAAACTGACCGCTGAAACAAAGAAGAAAGAAGTTTCTATTCAGCTTAAACAAATTCGTGAAAGCATTGAAAGGAATTATATCCAACTCAACCAGTGGCTGCAGTCGGACACGGCATTTGCTTTAAGTGAAAAGCAATTTGAAAGAATGATGCCCACACCACTCGATACCGTTTCTCACCCAAGTCTTGCATATTATGCCCATTCCCTGGAGCTTTCAGAGCAGATGACAGTATTGGAAAAGCAAAAAATGCTGCCGGACTTGAACGCGTCGGTATTTAGGGGCACCAACAATGGCGAGGGTGTGACCACTTTTATTGGTTTTCAGGTTGGCGTAGCTGTTCCGCTGTGGTTCGGAGCGCATAAGTCCAGAATAGCCTCCGCAAAAATTGGGGCAATCGTAATGGATGCGGAACGGAGCAACTTCAAAATACAGCTGCTCTCAAGCTACAATGCTATGCAGTCAGACCTGAGACAATACGAGGAAGGACTTACTTATTATGAATCTATCGGCGAGAAGCTTTCAAAAGAAACGCTCTTTTATGCCAATGAAGCATACAAAAATGGAGAGATCAATTTTCTTCAATATGTGCAGCTACTGGAGAATGCGAGAAACATTGAAATGAACTACCTAAAATCACTGTTCCAATACAACTATACTGTTTTGGAATTAAACTACTTAATCAATTGATAAAATGAACTGCAACATCGGAAAATCTGTGAAAAAATATGCTTCAGGACTGCTCGTCTTGGCCACAATATTGTCTCTGTCGTCTTGCACATCTCAACCGGAGCCGCCGGCTGGGGACGTGGTCATAGCCGAAAATCAAGCTGAAGGTACGCTGGAATTAAGCCAGGCACAATTTGAGTCATCGGAGATGGAGCTGGGGCAGGTTGAAATGAGAACCTTTCACAATGTCGTCAAAGCAAAAGGAATGATAGATGTTCCACCTGAAAACCGGGCTGAGGTAGGTGCTTATTTTGGGGGTACCGTGAAAGAGCTTCGCTTGCTGACTGGTCAGCAAGTCAAAAAAGGAGAGGTGCTTTTCATTCTGGAGAATCCTGACTTTGTGCAAATTCAGCAAGATTATTTAGAAGCAAAGGGACAATTGACTTACCTGGAATCCGACTACGAGCGGCAAAAAAATCTGGCGGCAGACAATGTTTCTTCACAGAAAAACTTTCTCAAATCAGAATCAGATTATACCGTAACCGTAGTCAGGTTGGAAGCGCTGGGCAAGAAGTTGATGCTCATGAACATCGACCCTGGCAAGCTTTCGATAGAAAATATTAAGACCACCATTGCCGTGCTATCACCGATGAATGGCTATGTGACGCAAATTGATATTTCCATTGGTTCTTTCCTGATGCCATCACAAACTGCCATTGCCATGGTTAATACGGATCATTTGCACCTGGAGTTGACCGTTTTTGAAAAGGATCTGCCAACATTACAGGCAGGCCAGGTGATTGAATTCAGTATTCAGGAAGAAAAAGACAAGAAGTATCAAGCTTTGGTATATCTCATCAATAAAACAGTAGATCCGATTAACCGTACAGTGGGCATTCATGGCCATATCAAAGACGAAAAAAGAACTTCAATCTTGAGCCCCGGTATGTATGTAGAAGCTGATATTTATACCACATCCGAGTCAAAGGCTTCTCTGCCAGAAGAAGCCCTGGTTGAAATCAACGGCAAGTACTTTGCATTGGTACTTCAGGAAAGAGCGGAGAACGGATATTCATTTGTGAAAAAGCAAATTTCCATCGGTGAAATGAACGATGGCTATGTGGAAGTGCTAAATGCATCTGAGTTGGGCAAAGACGCACAAATATTAATCAAAAGAATCTTTAATTTAATAACTGAATAACCATGAACGACGCACACTTTCATCTTATAGTAAACCACTTGCCCATTGTGGGCATTCTTATCGGTATTCTTGTACTTATTTCAGCCTTCATCGTGAAGAAGTCTGAAGTCAAACTCACTGCATTTGGGATATTTATTTTCAGCGCGATAGCTTCCGCCTTCGCATTTTACACGGGCGAAGGTGCTGAAGAAATCGTAGAGAACATCACTGGAATCAGCGAAACGCTTATCCATAACCACGAGGAGTATGCCGAATCATTTTTTGCGCTTACGCTCGTCTTGGGAGCTTTTTCATTGATCGGATTTTGGACCGAACTCAAAAATTACCGGGTAGCGAAATATGTATCTATACTCATATTGATCATTGCCCTTGCAGATGGCCTTATGGCAAAATATGTGGGCACAAGCGGTGGTGAAATCAGGCATTCAGAAATTAGAACTAACTCCGGTTTGATCCCGGTCGGTGAAGATAATGACGATGAATAAGCAAATATGTTTTACTATGTTCCTTATTCGAACAGGCTAATATTTTAAAAAAAGTACTTCGAAAAAAGTTTTTCTGGTTAGCAGGAGTAAAATAAAAACTGTGTGGTAGTTTAGGAAATATATGTAGCGTAAATAATGAATTTGGAGATGCATATGCGCCGTCTTGCCCAAATACGAAAGAGCAAACTCTGCTAATTTTCAGCAAATGCACAATTTGCAAAACCATCTCCTTTCTTAATCTCCTCCATCTGCTCCACGTGCCGGTCCAGATGCGCCGACAAATCTCCCACTTCAATTGCTTCGCGCCTCATACTTTAGGTTGCGTTGTCAAATTCAATTTCCTTATCGCACAATCTGTCTCTCACAAAAGAATGCACGATATTTACCCAATCTCAACCTATGGGTACATGAACAGCTTACTGCTAATCTTCTTATTTTTTTCGATTCACTCTAAGCATGCGCTCCAGGCACAAAATGCACAGCCTGTTGAAAAAATCTGCGGAATGAGCCTTGAGAGTCCACCTCGACCTATTGAGATCAGACAGATGAAGGAAGTGCTCGAAAGCCATTCAAACTGGGTGGCAGTTATCCCTTATGCATTTTCCCGAGAGGGGGATCCGCAAGTATACTTTGACTCGGAAAGGCAATGGTGGGGAGAGCGCAGCGATGGTGTAGCAGCCCTGATCAGGATGGCGCATGAAGCAGGAATGCAGGTAATGCTTAAGCCACAGGTATGGCTCATGCGGAGTTGGATAGGTGACTTTGATGCGGGAAATGATGATGGTTGGACCCTTTGGGAAAAGAGTTACGAAGCGTATATCGTCAACTATGCCCATATAGCAGCGCGGGAGAAAGTGGCTCTTTTTTGCATAGGAACGGAGTACAAACTGGCAACGAAAATGCGTACCGAATTCTGGCAGAAACTTATCACAGAAGTGCGTAAAATCTATACTGGCAAAATCACCTATGCAGCCAATTGGGACGAGTACCAGGATGTTGGTTTTTGGGCAGACCTGGACTTTATTGGTATTGATGCGTACTTTCCCCTAAAGCAAGATGATGACCCACTGATGGCAGAACTTACAGCTGCCTGGAAGCCTATAAAAAAGCAGCTGAAACAACTGTCAGAAACCCATACCAAACCCATATTACTCACCGAATATGGGTACCGCAGCGTGAATGGAGCTGCAGGCAATCAATGGGATGGGGATGGAAAACCACTAAATACCAATGCACAACGCAAAGCCTATCTCGCCCTATATGATGCCCTATGGCATGAGCCTTGGGTAGTGGGCGGATTTGCATGGAAATGGCATTTTAAAGAGAATGCCGGTGGACCTGACAATGTGCATTATACCCCACAGGGCAAACCAGCAATGGATGTCATTAAAGCAGTGTACCGGAAAACGTTGGAGTAAAGTTGAGTCTCTTACCTACAACTGTTATCTTACAGATCCTGTTTTAATACCTCACGACAAAAATAGGTAGGGAAAAATGTGACTTTTTGCATAAATGGTACTTGTCAGCCAGTTTCTATTTCTGCAGGGCTGCAGCGTGCATCATTGAGCAGTAAGAAAGCTGAGTAACTCCTGTTACTTTCTGTTGCCTGTATACCAATCTACCCACGCATCTACCTGCTTTACTGAATTAGGGCGGAGTACAATGGTGTGCCCTGCATCAAGAAGAAACATGGTAGGAGTTGCAAATACGTAGTAATCAGTAGCAGGGGGGCTCTCCCACTTTTTATAATCGCAGTAACTCAGAAAGGGAAAGTTTTTTGTAAAAGACCGAAAGTTTTGAGCGTCCGTATCGAGAGAGATGAATACCACTTCCATTCCGTGCTGTTTCCATTTGCCGTAGAGTGCTGCAATCTGAGGTATTTCTTCGGCACATTTAGGGCACCAGCTGGCGCCAAATACTACAAGCTTGTGGGCGGCTTTCAGTTCGGAAAGTTTTGCAGGACTGCTCACTGTTGCGCCATCTCGAAGTTGCTCGGCTATAAATGAGATCTCCGGAGCCATATTGCCCTTCTTCATGGCGCGGTAGGTTTCGAGTTGCTTTGCAAGGTCATCGTTCAGTGTACAACTGCTCTGTGTAAGGGCTTTAATGGCGAGATACTCAGCCGCATCGAATAAACTGTGGCGCTCTAACAGGTCGAAGAGATAGTCTGTAATTTCGTTAAATTTAGGTTCATCATTTGCCAGATTGGCAAGGAGGTAATCTGTACTGGTGTTCATCTCCATGTAGACTGTATCGAGGCCGTGGCCTATATTTTCCAATAGCCAGTAGTGGCTATCGATGGCCTCCTTGTAAAGTCCGCTTTTGTACAATCGAGGGTCAGCATAGTCCAATTCCCGAAATGCTGATGTGGTTGCGGGTATATTATTGATTTGGTACTGGGCAATCGTACTTACAGAACTCACTAGCTTGCGCACCGGGAGAAACCAGCTCACATAACTCTGCGGATCAAGACCAGCAAGAAACACTTTATCATCCCTATAGATTCGGGCTTGTTCAAGCTGCACAGCCATGCGTGCATCACTGTGTGAAGCGAAGAGTGAATCGCTCGTATAGAGGTCTTCAAGGTAGCTCCAAGCGCTCAAGGCTTTTACACGGCGGGGGTGTTCTGCAGCGTACTGTATAAATGCCTGCTGCTCTTTGCCCGAGTGGCACTCCACACTGTTTGGGTCTGAGAACAAACCTCCTTTAAGCAAAATATTCTCACCAGAAAGAACTACAAAATAAGCCTTCTGGCCAGCAACCATAAGGTAACCCATGCCGCGTTGATCAGGGGCATAGGCCAGGGTGAAGCGGCCTTGCGCATCCGCCATTGAAGTTGCAATTGCAAAGGTGTTAAATCCGGCAAAACCCGTAAGTGTAATTTGCTCATTGGCGTAAGCGGGAAAGTGGCCCGTAACAATCTGTGAATATGCTACTTGTATTTCACTTATAAAAATCCATACAATAACCAATACAGCATTATGAAGACGTGAAAACAGCATACATCATCAATTTAACTGGTTCAAAATACAATTTCCTGGTACCAAATAAACGGCTCCAACCTGCATATAGGGCTACATGTTGCTCCATCTGCACAAAAACCAACGAATCCAGATTCTGGAGTTATGTGTACCATCTTTTACAATTGGATATTCGCGGGCGTTTACAAAATACTTAAAACTTACTCTTTGATACACCTCACAGTAAAGCCACTTGCCCGATTGTGGCTGCCCATGTCGGTGCAGCCGCTGTCTATACGAACACGGCGTGCCAGACTTCCTGAAATCGTGCTGCTCCAATACCGGCCAGCCAAACCCACGCTGCCAAGCTCACCGCTATGGCTGTAGCGCCGGCCTGCCGCTGCGAACCTAAGAGGCGATAAAAACGCTGCTTCAATACTGGAGTTGCTCCAACTCGATATCTCTTCGTTCCACTCGGCTTCGGTGGGTATTCTAAAGCCTGAAGGGCACGGGTTGTTTATCCCGTTTCCGCCTTGCCACAGGTTGTTGTTTTGCGAATTGCGCCAGTCTCCGGGGCTGCTGGGCGCAATAATGAATTCGCCTGAAGTGGGGGTATCAGTAATGCTCAGGTTGGTAGTAACAGGAGAAGTCCGACATTGGTGTCCGTCACCAAATCGCCCCCACTGATACAGGTCTCCGTAAGCAGGCTCGTCTGTACTGCTGGCAGCCATCTGGGTGGCTCCTAAATTGCGGTCCATCCAGGATTTTCCCGTAGCTGGATTTGCAACTTCTACAATTTGGGTGGGAGTAGCTGTACAATGCATGGTACCGTTAGGATATGCTGGTGCTTCTGCATCCACCATCCGATCGAATTGACAAACCTGCCCACCAATGTTCACTGTGAAACTTGCAGAACCACTCAACACAGGTGTACCAGTAATTGTAAAAACGAGCACCCCATTTCCATATGCAAACTCGCCGGAAGCCAACGTTGCCGTTAAGCCTGGAACGCCCTCAGAAGTTATGGATTGTCCGAAGTAGGTTCCACCGTCTCCACCTGAGTAGGCTATGACACTGGACACGCCACTGGCAAGAATTCCTGTTAACAGGGTTCCATTATTTAATGCAGAATCACAATTTAACCATTGTATAGACCCTTCCTCTGCTGCGATGTTCTTAATACAACGTACCGAAAAGCCATTCGCCCGCGACTGGCTGGACATATAAGCGTTGTTGTTGGCAAATCCAACAGCGCGTGCAGAAGAACCTGAAACAGAACTGCTCCAATACGCCCCGAGCGCCCCAGTATTTTTGATTCCACCCGACAATGCACTTCTGCGCCCAGCGCCAGGGAGCTTGAGTGCAGACTGAAGGGCTCCTTCCTTATTGTTGCTGCTCCAACTTAAGCCCTCTGCATTCCACTCTGCGCTTGTAGGGATTCTATAGCCAAATGGACATGGATTGTTTATTCCAACTGCGCCCTGCCAGAGGCTGTCATTCTGTGAGTTTCGCCAATCAGATGGGCTGATAGGTGCAAGGATAAAATTGCTGAAAGTCGGATAGTTTGTAGTGCTCAGTGCAGCTGTGTCCGGTGAATTCCGACATTGATGGCCGTCACTGAACCTGCCCCATTGATACAAGTCGCCGAAAGCAGCCTCAGTTTCACTAGCGTCTGCCGCCTGACTGGCACCCAGATTTCGGTCCATCCATGTGTTGCCTGTGATGGGATTGAAGACTTCAACAATGGCAGTGGGTATTCCGGAACAAATGACAGTGCCAGCAGGGTAGTTGGTTGTTGCGGAAGAAACTGACCTGTTGAGTGCACAAACCTGTCCACCAATGTTCACTTCAAAACTGGCCTCACCGCTACTCAATGGTGTGCCACCAATAATGTATATGAGCGAACCATTTCCATTTGCAAAAACACCTGATGGCAGCGTTGCCATAAGGCCTTGCACGCCTGTTGAAGCAACGGATTGAGCGCTGTAGCTTCCGCCATTGCCACCTGTATACGGTATTGTACTGAACGTACCGCTGACTGCCATATCAATTTGCAACGATCCAACATTGGAAGCAAGGTCGCAATCTAAAAATTGTATCGAACCTTGTGATTCTTCCACGTCCTTTATGCAGCGAATTGAATAGCCCCCGGACCGAACATTGTAGTTGATGCTGGCACAATTCGCGTCAAAACGGAGTCGACGTGCTGAAATTATGGCTGTACTGCTCCAATATCTTCCACCTGAGCCTACATTATTGAGCTCTCCGCTATGGCCATAACGGCGGCCTGCTGGAGTGAGTTTTAGTGGAGAACTAAAAGCCCCTTCGATATCGTTGCTGATCCAGCTTAATCGCTCCCAATTCCACTCTGCGTCGGTAGGTATTCTAAAACCAGAAGGACATGGGTTATTTACTCCTCCAACCCCCTGCCATAAGTTGTTGTTCTGAGGGATGCGCCAGTCGGAAGGAGCGCTGAGCGCTACAATAAAATCACCGTGTGGGGGTGCGTCCATCGTGCTAAGGATTGTTGTAGTATTCGAATTTCGGCACTGATGCCCATCACTGAACCTACCCCACTGGTACAAGTCGCCGTATGCAGCAGCATCATCAGGAGCAACAGCGACCTGTGAAGCACCAAGATTGCGGTCCATCCATATGTGGCCTGTGACCGTGTTTAACACTTCTACTACTTCAGAACCACCTTCAATGCAGTGAACGGAACCAGAAGGATATTCTATTTCCGGTATTCCTGAAAGCGTCACCTTTTCTATTGAAGATAAAATATGTGTGATACTATTGCTGCGGCCTGTATTCAAATACATGACTGGCACACCAGTCACAGAAAATGAAATGCTGTCAATTTCCGTCACAGGGTGAGTGACGGTGGTTCCATTGGTCAGCTGAATATGGTGGATATATTGTCCAAATGATGCAGGACTCAAAACAAGGGCTATGATTACAAATGCGTATTTCATTTCGATTGAATCCAGGTTATCGTATGAAAATTCTTCCGGTTACCGTTTTAGTGTTGGAAATTACCCTACAGTAATAAATACCGGGTGCAATGCGCTTGACTCCGGCATCCCAGCGGAGTAAGGTTTTGGCCATATGCACCCCCTGGTAGAGTTCTTCTATTCTCCTTCCATTGCCATCAAGTATTTCGATCAAAATATTGCGATTCTTTGCACCGGTGTATTCTATTTCAACAATATCGGAAGCAGGGTTTGGGTAGATTCTTAGCGCACCCATGGTATCCTGATTGTCCTTAGATGTTGCAGCCGTTGCAAGGTCAAATTGGTAGGAGTTGATATCAGCCATGTTCCAGGATATTACATTGCCGTTTTTTTGATAGATCAATAATAGGTTTGAATCAAACTTGATGCTTCTCAAATCAGATAAAACAATCGCTTCGACTTCTCCATTCAGAAGGTATAGCACAAGCTGTTGCCCATGAGCACATGTTAAACTGGTAATAAACAGAAAAATAAAAATGCAAAATCTGAATGCCCCTATTCGCATTGCCAGTAACAGGTTTTGGTTAGTAAGGAATGATAGTATTGGTATACCTATCTCAGCGCAATATACATTATTAATAAACAACACATATTGCTGCAAAGGGATGGAATTGGTTCAAGTCCCTGCAATTCCTTTCAGAATACATTGAAGGGAGCTGGCCTTGGGTTATTTCACGTTGGCTTCACATGTATATTGTACAGCCTTAGATTGGGATGCCATAAATATAAGCCCTCTTCACTACAGCCTACACATACCCCTTCGCCTGCAAGTTAAACAGCGTTGCATACTTGCCATTTTTGGCCAGCAAATCTTCGTGACTCCCCATTTCCAAACGGCTACCATTTTCGAGAAACAAAATAGTGTCGGCCATGCGCACGGTGCTGAAGCGGTGACTGATGAGCACCGCAGTCTTTCCCTTCATCAATTCGCTGAAGCGAACAAATACCTCATTCTCAGCGCGCGCATCCAGAGCACTTGTGGGCTCATCTAGTATGATGAGTTGGGTATCGCCCATATATGCACGGGCAAGGGCTATTTTTTGCCATTCGCCACCGCTCAATTCTACCCCTTGCTCGAACCTGCGACCCAGGACTTGCTCGTAGCCCTGTGGCAATTTTTCCACCACGGTATCAGCAAGGCTTCTTCGGGCACTTTCGGAAATAAGGTCCAAATCGCCAACAGCTTCAATTTGACCAATCGCAATATTCTCCCCTGCCTGCATCTGAAATTTCACGTAATCCTGAAAAATTACACTCACATTTCTGCGCAGGTCGTAGATGTCATATTCTTTCAGGTCTATTCCATCGAGCAGTATTCGTCCTTCCGTCGGATCGTATAGCCTGGCCAGCAGCTTCACAAGCGTGGTTTTGCCTGCACCATTCTCACCCACCAGGGCAAGCTTCTCTCCTACCTTCAGATGAAAACTCAGATTCCTAATGGAGTATTTCTCACTGCCCCGGTACTTAAAGCTTACATTCTCAAAAGTAAATCCTTCACGGATGGGCTGTGGCAGCGCTCGCGCCTTCCCACGGTTTGATATATCTGGCACAATGGCAAAAAAATCGAAGAGATCCTGCAGGTACAGCGCATTCTCAGCAATGGCACTAAAACGGTTCATCACACCCTGCAACATATTGCGCATTTGCAGAAATGCCCCTGCCAGGAAGGTCAGTTGACCAAGGGTAATTACGCCTCTCACTGTATCGGCAGCAATGTACAGGTATGCGCCGTAATACGCGCCTGTGCCCAATACTGAAAGTACACTCCCCCACATGGCCCTGGACATTGCCAGTTTTTTATTGGCCGAATAATAGGCACTTGCCAATCTTTCAAAACGGCTAGAGATAAAATCCTGAAGGTTGAATATTTTCACTTCTTTGGCGGTCTCATCGCTCGCTCCAATGTAGCGCAGGTAGTCGAGTTCACGGCGCTGAGGTGTCCAACTTCGGGTCAGGCTGTAGCCGGCTTCACTAAAGTGTGTTTCGCCCAAAAAGGATGGGATGATGGCCACAAAAAGTATCAGCAACAAAATGGGCTTGAAGGCAATAATACCCGCAGCGAGAAAGGCAATGGTGATCACATCCTGGGCTTGGGTGAGTACCTGACTCATCAGCATGGTGCGACTGTTGGTTTGTCTGCGTGCACGCTCCAGCTTGTCATAAAATTTGCTGTCTTCAAACTGGTTCAGATCCAGGGTAGCCGCATGGCGAATCAATTTCACGGAAGTGTGGTTGCTAAAGAGATCGCCAAGCAGACTATCGAGCAGGGCTATGCCCCGGTTTATTAGGTCGCTACTTATTGCAAGTCCAAACTCCAAACCAAGGTAAAGCCATAACTTGTTAAGGGTTGGTTCAGGGTTGTCCATTTGCACCACAATCTCGTCGATGATCAATTTGCCCACCCACAACATCGCAACAGGTATGGCCGCTTTGGTCAAGCGCAAGAGCACATTTCCCAGCGTCATTGACCTGCTCGTTTCCCAAATCATGGTGAAAAATCTTGGGAGATTGCGAAAGGCACTCAATCGCTCTGCAAAACTTACTTTGGACTTGGTTTCTTTCGCGGAAGGATTATTAAATAGACCAGAGAAAATTGAAAAAATCATCGCGCAAAGTTAGCAACGATTGAAACCTGGAAACACTTAATGATAGAATAAATAAAATCCCGGGCAGCGAAGCTTTCTAAGTTTGATGGTTGAGATAAATTATTACCTTCACTTATATGTTCTTTGTTCACATGACTTGTATAGCATCCTTTGAAGTGTAGTGTGCTCGCTTTTTAAAAAGCACAATCAGACAAAGGTGCGCAGCTCAAAAGTTAAAAAACATCTTTAAATGCATGCCCAACCAATCTAAACTTCACCCAATGAAAAAAACTCTACTGCACCTTTCAATTTTACTTGTTCTCACCGCATCAATGCCCACCAAGAGCTCAGCCCAGGTGGAGCTTCAAGATGGCCTTACTGTCGAAACACTCGTAAATACATTTTTTAATTCCGGGGTGCTCGTAAGCATTTCTAACATCACCTTCAATGGTGCTCCAGCCTCTGAAATCAACAACCAACTTGCGCTTTTTGGCAATGGACTCAGCGATAGTTTGGGCATGGATGCTGGCCTTGCGATGGGAACGAATCCTGTACAAACTGCATTGCTTGGCAATTGGATAGATCCCGGGAATCCTGGTTTCGATGGTGATCCGGATATAACTGTATTGGCTGGCATGAATACCACCACCTGCGCTGTGCTGGAGTTTGATGTGCTTGTTGAGGCAGATGCCCTGGCCTTCAATTATGTATTCGGTTCCACAGAGTACGAGGGTTTTACTTGTTCTGTATTTAATGATGCTTTTGGATTCTTCATAAGTGGACCAGGTATAACAGGTCCTTTTTCGAACAATGCAATCAATATTGCTACCATTCCGGACTCTGAGACTCCTATTGCCATTAATACGGTGAATGGGGGAATGCCCTCAGGAGGCAATAGTGGTATGAATTGCCAGAACGCAAACCCAAACTGGCAGGAAGATGTGATATACTTTGTGAACAATTCTCAGAATGCTGCGAGCAGCATTGTTTCATCTGGATACACCGTAAATCTTGAAGCGTATGTAGAAGTGATCAACGGAGAAACCTATCATATGAAACTCGCGATATGCAATGCCGCTGATGGAGCATTGCCTTCTGTAGTTCTGTTTGAAGAAGGGTCATTCGAAGGACGTATGCTGAGTGCTGCTTCTGATGTGCGAAAAAATGAGCTCCAACTTTTCCCCAACCCTGCCGTTGAGATGCTGTATGTTGAGGGTGCATATTTTGATATGCGCGATGACTTGCGCATCACCATTTCCGACATTCAAGGACGTGAGGTAGCCATACACAGACCGAATGCCAGCGGTCGAATTGAACTTCCCGTTTCCAGTTTGGAAAAAGGAATTTACATCGTGAATATGTACTCAGGAAACGAGTTTGTTGCTGTAAGCAAATTCGTGAAGAAATAATTAAACAACCATACATCAGCCCAGAAACGGGGAATCAAAACCTGAAGGCCATCCATGAGGATGGCCTTTATTTATATCCCTCAACAATTGGCACGAGATTTGGCCGTTCTGAGCAAACCTAAATATTGAAAAACTTTACGTTATGAAACCAATCACAACCATTCTTTTTTGCACTTGCATGGCCATCTCCATCTCTGCTTCAGCACAGGAAACTTCAGATCCTCGACAGGGCAACAATGATTTAAAAATAAATGTACTCTACGGAGTGCTCGAAGCTTTGGAATTGGAATATGAACGAATTCTCAATGACAACACAGGAGTGGGATTGGCTGCCAGTTATTGGTTTAATGAAGATTCGGACCTCAACTTTATAACCATCCCCTATTTTAGGTTTTACCCATCCGACAAATACCATGGTTCTGGTTTTTTTATTGAAGGAAACCTTGCTG
Source organism: Cryomorpha sp. (assembly GCA_041749535.1). Lineage (GTDB taxonomy): Bacteria > Bacteroidota > Bacteroidia > Flavobacteriales_D > Cryomorphaceae > JBBQZU01. The sequence goes on from JBGTBE010000003.1 coordinate 134,858, forward strand.
TAATCGGGTCAACAGACTATGTGGATTATTATGATGGCTTGTATTACTCGTATGAAGAAGAAAATGTAGTAAACATGGGTGCCGGGGTAGCTGTAGGAGGCAAGTTCATGTCGAAAAGCGGATTCTTCGGCGAGGTGTTTGGAGGGGTAGGACGGGTATTCGGTGAATCCTATATTGAGGTATATCCCAGAGCGGGAATTACACTTGGCAGAAGGTTCTAGAAATACCTATCTCGTTTTGATTGGAAAACTCCCGGCATCAAGACTCTTCTATTCTGTGAACTGCATATGGAAACCTACTTTCTCAGACCATTTACCTTCACTTCGATAAGTACAGGTAAATGGTCTGACATATACAACCCTCCTACCCTTCTTTCATCAATGTGTTGGTAGCTCAATACTTCAAACCTCTTGGTAAAAATATAGTCTATACTTTCTTTCATCTCCTTGTTGATGTCGAAGGCATTGTACGTACCTGCAGGGCCTTGCAGCTCCTTTCGGGAAATGTCCAAACCGTAATTCAGCCCACCTTTCAACCTTTCTACTGGCACTGATCCGGGCGGGGAATTAAAGTCGCCCATAAGAATGAGATGGGCATGTTTTAAACCATAGGCTTCAATTTTTTGGAGTATAAGTTCAGCTGATTTGCTTCGCGCTGTGCTTCCCATGTGGTCAAAATGGGTATTAAAAATATGCAGGGTATCTCCGTACTGACTATCCTTGAATTTGCCATAGGTGCAAATCCTTTCCATCGCAGCATCCCAGCCCACTGAAACTTTATCAGGAGTATCAGATAACCAAAATGTTTCCTGAGCGAGCAATTCAAATTTCGTGGAATCATAATAAATGGCGCAATATTCCCCTTCTTGCGCCCCATTGTCCCTGCCTACGCCTATGTATTTATAACCCGAAAGGTGCTCTAAAAGATATTCCACCTGATGGTACTTACCCTCTTGAATACCTAAAAAATCGGGATGGTATCTCATCAACATTCCCACCACATCATCCTTGCGCACACCCCACGCATTCTCCTTATCGCCTGGGTTGTCATAGCGTATATTGAATGTCATGAATGAAATAGTTTGCCCAGGCACATCGCTGAAAATTGAAATCAGCATTATGGACATGAGAAAAGGAATAAATGAATTCATGTTCTTCCCCAGTTTTGGTTGATAAAAAGTTTGCAGCGGAGGTTTTTTCTTAAGCCAAACCAGGTGCATTAACTGCAAAGGTCCAATCCTGAATATTGTCAATACTGTATCAGAACTCATTCCTTTATAATTCTTGCAGTATATCGCACGTCGTCCTGAACTGCGGAAAGAACATACATGCCATTTGCCAAAGATGAAATATCTATTGATGCAGCGTTAGAAACACTGAGCAATTCAACCCCATACATGGAGTAAACCTGAACCTGAAAAGGCTTCGACATATCAGGCAATTGAATATACATTAGGTTGGATGCAGGGTTGGGATACATCCTTAATTTTCCCACATATTCCGCAGGCTTCACTTCGGTGGTGGATAACCTATACCGCAAATAGATATGAAATACTTCTGTATCGTCTCTTTGATGGTAGTATAGCTTTTGTTTGTCGGTAGTAAGGCTGGCAGCTTCAGGAATAAAACCAAAATTAGAATGGATCACATCCGCCACGCTAAAAACTTCAGAAATGGAATTTCTCACTGAAACGCAAATCTCTGAATTTACAGTATTCTTTAATATTCTGGTGAAATAGAGTTCCAACCCATCCTTTGAAACTTGAGAGGCATAGACAATGTAATTAGGGTCATTCACATTGGCTAGAATCGATTCCGAATTGTCGAGTTTATTGAAAGTGGTATCATTGATTCTCTCCGCAATTCCGAGACTTGCATCACATGGTATTCCAAAATCACAATTGTTAAAGAAGGCATTGCAATAATAAAGGAAGTCGCCATGGTAGCCAATGGCTGCATCCATGATAAGCCAACCAGGGCTATAAATATTAAAGTCGCCATATACCCTGCTGATATTGCTGACATTTCCTGAAGCATAAATACCCCTATGAAGATTTTCGAAATCAAGAGGATAATTCCTGAGTGAAACCCAAAAAAAATTATTTAGGCTATCCAGGGATGCTACACCATCCAAATGATCGGGTGAATCATCGTACGTCCCTCCCAGCAGGCCGTTAAAGGAAAATGTTGAGTCGTTGATCCTGCTTGCATAATACAAATTGGTGTTGCCACCTGCATTGAGTGAATTGAAATAAAGTGTGTTCTCATCCAATGAAATAAACGGCTCCATAGCGTCGAAAGCGAGCCCTTCAATATGTACCTTAATTTCTGGTCCAAATACCGGATAATCCTGTGCCAGCAAGTATTCAAAAGATACTATACAAAGCAGGAATACGAAGAACATGGATTTCATTATTTCCCGATTAACTTAAGCTCTAGGCGATATTTCAATACAGTACTGTTCGAGCTAGAAACTGCAGTGTTGCTATGTATATCTCGCATTTTTCTCGACACTGTTCAAATTCAAAAGCATGAATAAACTGAAATTTCACCTTATCACAATTTCTATCCTGTCTCTTTTCGATTTGTAATTTGAAAAGAACCAGATGCTTGAAAAGGACTTTAAGCCTAAAAACGCACATTGCAAGCCCCTCAAATTATTATTTCTTCTCCGAATGTAAGCAAATTATGGTCAGGGTCCAGCAAGGCAAATTCCCATTGTCCCCATGGTTTTTCCTGCAGACGCCCATTGGGGTGAATGCTTACTTTATTATCCAACAACGATTGATAGAACCTGGCAATATTGCTGGTTCTGATGTACACCTGACCGTAATTCTCAAAGGGATTCAAATCGGGGAATTCAAAAAAATGAATTTCAATATGGTCTTTCTGAAGCATCAAATATCCATCAAAATCAGTACCTCCCACTTCGTGAAAACCCAAGTAATTGATGTAATAATTCCTTGTCTTTTCTTTATTCCGCATGGGCAGTTTCGGGTGGATAGCAGATAGCATATGTCTATTAATAAAAAATTTTACTTACTGATTATTGATTTGAGGAGAGAAGTTCTGGTATCTTAAAAACTAGCCCAATCATTACTCATTTCAATTACAAGAATCTTATGAACCATTTTCTTTATAAGGCGAATGTAAAGGGATTATTTCATTCTTCTTGATGCAGATTATCCGAACATTGTTTTACTGAATTATACAATAACCATTCATGAAGCCTAACCTTAAAGATGAATTGAGGGTTTGAAAAAACCCATCTCGACACCCTCACAACTTTCCCTTCAAAAATTTGTTTTACCTTCCATCCACGAACCTTTTTATATGAAAGACCATCAGGAACGCAGGAATTTTCTCACCCGCATGGGTGCAGGCATTGGCACATTGCTCGCCCTGCCCTTTGTAAGTGCCGCCCGCTCTTTTAAGGAAACCATAGAACCCGTGGAAATGCAACAGCGCAGTGCCATTCGCAACCTCAGCCCCATGGGCTTTCAGTGGGAAACCGCTGACCCTTTTCTTTTTTGTGTGCACCACGAAGACCACTTCCCAAAAGGCAATGGCAAGATGGGGCCAACGGGCAGCATGGCGGGCCGCTCTTTGGGCGATGATTTCATCATTAAAGACGGATACCGCATGTACCACGGTAAAACGGTGCCGGGTTTTCCGGGGCATCCCCACCGGGGCTTTGAAACCATTACTGTAGTGCGTAAAGGCATTGTAGACCATGCCGACTCCCTGGGTGCTGCAGGTCGTTACGGTTTTGGCGATGTTCAATGGATGACTGCCGGCAGTGGTGTACAGCACTCAGAGATGTTTCCACTCTTACAGGATGATAAGCCAAACCCTATGGAGCTTTTCCAAATATGGCTTAACCTGCCGAAAAAAAACAAGATGGTGCCTCCCCACTTCACCATGCTCTGGAGTGAAAGTATTCCCAACTATATCCATAAAAATGCAAATGGCAAACAAACGTTTGTAGAAATAATTGCTGGCAAGATAGGAGAAATGAAAGCCCCCTCGCCCCCGCCAGATTCATGGGCTTCAGACCCGGGCAATGAAGTAGCAGTGTGGAATATAAGAATGGAACCGGGAGCGGTTTGGACATTGCCAAAAGCAACTGCAGGCATCAACAGAAAACTCTTCTATTATATAGGTCAAACATTGAGTATTAACGGCAGTAGCATCCCGAAATACCACTCAATGGAAGCCCAGCCCGATGCTGAAGTCATCTTCACAAATGGAGCAGATGAAGGGAGAATTCTGATGCTGCAAGGACGACCCATCGGTGAGCAAGTGATACAGTATGGCCCTTTTGTGATGAATACAAAGGAAGAAATCCAGGAAGCTTTTGACGATTACCACCGAACGCAGTTTGGGGGCTGGCCATGGCCCCGCCGCGATCAGGTGCACGACCAAAGCAGCGGACGCTTCGCACTGCACGCTGACGGACGAAAAGAAGTGAAAGGGTAAGCACAAGGCTCTTGGTAGAGCAGTTGTGGTGACTCAGGTTTTAAGAAGGGAAGTGGTCTTTTGAATAATTTTAATCACTGTATACAGCAGGCCAACGCCTAGGCATAGCATGAGCCAAATGTCCATATTCAGTTCAAGAGATTGGAACGCGAAGAATTCATAGATCTGATCAAAGAATAAAAACATCACGCAGAGAAGAAGAAGTCCTGTTATTTCCTGCTTCAATACGCGCCTCACGGAAAATGAATTTACAGAAGGTTTGTAATGACTCATTCTAGGCAATACGGCAGGGGTTTCCACAGACCAATTGGTGTATTCATCTCCGAATTTGCCTATCAAAAATTGCTCTTCTGCAAACATGATACGCTCGTAATACACCACGTACAGAAATATAAAAAACAGGATAAACCAACCGTTGGCTGTGAGCAGCGCAACACCCATCCACATAAAGAAGTTGCCCACATACAAAGGATGACGAATGATGCTGTATAAACCAGATTTGTTTACGCAATCCGCAACTTGTTTTTTTGTATTGCGTCCTGATGTATTCGGAGCTGCCCTGCCCACCGCATTCGCGCGAATGAGCAACCCGAACAGGGAGATGCCAAAGGCAACAAACCAAAACCATTGGAAACGGGTAGGATCGGGATCATTGTTGCTCACCTGAAGCACGAACGCT
>JBGTBE010000004.1:0-4723 GCA_041749535.1 Cryomorpha sp.
GTCAATCTCTACACCATGCACTGTATTGTCATCACCTACACCGAGGAACAACACACCTCCGGCGGCATTGGCAAAAGCACAAATCTCCTCACTCAACTCTTTGAGTTTATTGGGAACGCGGATTTTAAACTCCGCGTTGTAGCCCTCTCCGGATTGGATGAGGCTGAGGAGGGAAGAAGGTGTGAGGGGATTGTTCATTTTCTCGCTAGTTGAAGTGCTGATTCAAATGTGCCATCGTGTTGGTTTTGTTTCCTCCATGCTCCTCCAGAGTTTCTTTTCTCCACAGTTACGTTGTTCATAGTGTCTTTATTTATTCTAAATTGTTTTCCATCACAATGCTCAATTTCAAGAGATTCGGCATTGCTCGAATAGCTTGGGAAACTTCTCATTAGATTGTGAATCGCAATTAGAAATTCAGAGGGATTTTGAAACCTTTTCTTGTAATCCTTGTGAAGTACTTTATTTAAAATTCTCTTAAATGGTGGATCTAAAAATGGTGGGATGGAATTTATATCAGCAATTTTGCCTCTAACTATTTTGGTATCTATCAGGTCATTAAATACAGAAGGCCATGAAGAATGACCCATTAGTTTCTCTAATCTGTTTTTTTCTCTCTGAGTAAGAAAGTCTAACGGCGTTTCGAGCGGAAAAAAACCTCCAAGTAACTGAAACAATATAAGTCCAATTTGATAAAGGTCAGATTGAAAGTAATACTCTTCATCTATTATTGATTCTGGAGGTAAATATAGTCGTGTAGCCTTTGACGCTGTAGTGTAGTTATTTGCTTCCGATAATTTCTTCACTGAACCGAGATCAGCAATTATAGGTCGTTTCGCAGAAAGATCAAGTAAAATGTTTCCTGGCTTTAAATCTCTGTGCACAAGTTGATGCTCGCTGTGTAGTTCGGTTACTCCTTTCAAAATCCCGGCAACCAATTCTAAGGCCATTTTGGACGATATGGTATTGTTGTCCAAGTAATTTTGGAGATTTCCACCTGATATTTTAGGGGACAGAAAACAAGCGTAATGGGGAGATACGAATCTTAAATCGTAAATTTTTAAAATGTTTTCATGTTCTATCTGCCTTAAAATTACAGCTTCTTCGGAAGAGTCGTAATCTTCAGTGGCTAAGTAGAATTTAAGAACAACTTCATCACCCATTTTTTTTCGAGTGCCAAAATAGACTTCACCATTACAACCTTCTTCAATATAGTCGTTAACGATTATGTCCCCATTTGCGCGAACAAATTCTCGAATCGCTGTTGGGCAATTGATATCATTCAACACATTATCCATTACTGATTTATCAGGTAGTAAGCAACGTTGAAAGCATCTTCCTCAAGTTTTTTATTTGGAGCCATTGAAGGTTGATTTTTCTTTAAAAATGCAGCTATTGACTGAGGCCAAACGAATGAAATGGGATATTTTTCATATAACTGCATGATCCCCTCAAGTTTAAATGACATTGGAGATGGTGCCCTTATACCTTTAGCCTTGTAATTCCTTGCCATGATTCCAATGTTATCAGGAGAAATAGAGTCAAAAGCAGTATTTACCTGATCTCTGAATTGCCTAACCTGAATACTGTCAGTTGGATCGTCGATTTTAAATTTTGTGGATTCCGATAGCTGGGTAATTGCTCCTTGATTGTCCTTGTTTAGTACGACAAGGATTGCTTCGTTTGAATTGATTTGTATGCCTAGTACTTTCATATTTCTTCTGTTTTAACTTTTAATGCACCAGTAAGCAAATTCTGCATTAGCCCTTTCTTTTGATCCTTCAGAGTGTCTAATTTCAACTGGTATAATTGCATTTCTTTATCTGCGCCTCCCAAGACTGAGACAATTGATTTTTGCTCTTCAAGGCTTGGTAATTCAATAGTTTCAGTGAGAAATAACCCAAAATCAAAAGTCATCTTCTCAATATGGACCCCATAACTTGAAATGAAAGTTTGGTGATAGAATTTTGGTAGTTTAGAATACCAGTTAAGAAATTCCATAGATAGAACCGATTCATCTTTTGCTCGCACCGATATATACGATCCCGATATTTTGGCATCGTCAAATTCGGCAGTGACCAAAGCTGATGCACCATGTACAATTTGCATTTTAGAAAAAAGAAAGTCTCCGACCTTGGTGGTCCGAAGATTTTTCACCTTAATCTGATACCCATACAACGCATCTCTAAAAAAGATACCACCTGAACGTCTTCTAACGCTGATGAGCTTATATAACGCATCATCATTCCATTCTACCGACCGTTTGACTTTTTTAAGGATTCCGGAAAAAGGATACTTCTCCCACTCCGCATCAAACCCCTTCAACCGCTTCTTCCCCGTAAGCAATTGCTGAGCGAGCCCTTTATTTCGGATTTTGAGCTCTTCAATCAGGTTTTGAGTCGTGGAAATGGCTTTGTCCCATGTGCTGAGAATTTCAGCTATTTTTTGCTGCTCTCGGAAATTTGGGAATGGAAAGCGAAGAGCTTTAACCATTCCTGTATTTAGAGATCCCTGACTTCCACCCCGACTACCTTCATATCTTATTCGTCCATAATTATACTCCAAAAGGTAGAATAGAAATATTGCATCAATATTCTTCTTTGGGATCAGGTAGGCGAAGTTTTGATTAACCCATGCAGATATTTTGAGAATTGCAGTTCTTCCCCTAGTCTGGCCTTGTCCAATCATGGCAAGAACTAGGCAATTTTCCGGCAGCAATCGTATTGCTCTTTCATGGACCGCTTTTTGAGTGATAAAAGTATCCGCTTTGTAAATAATTCTATCGTTTACTTTGCCTGTGGGCAACCAAGGAATATCTCCTCCCCAGTAATCTGAAACAGATGTGCTCGGGGTACTACCGCTTCCAATTTTAGCAACCTGCTGAAGCGTTAATACTTCCCATTCAATCGGAATCAATCCAGATATACTCTTTTTAAAGCCTTTCGGTATTTCGGTGGTAGTGCTCAAAACCCCAATTCTTTTAAGTATTCATCCATTTGCTGCTCCACCGCAACCAGCTCTTTCTTCAGTTCCCTGATGTTCTCTCGCGTAGCGGGTATGTCAATTTCCGCTTCCTGCTCAAACGTGTCCACGTATCGCGGAATGTTCAGGTTATATTCGTTTTCTTCCACTTCCTTGATTGTGGCGCGGTAAGCGTATTTTTCTTCTAAGACTTCACCTTCATCCGTCAACAAAGGGTGCTCCTTTTGAAAAGCCCTGTATATGTCTACTACTTTATCAATATCGGAGTCCCGCAAGCGGTTTTGGTTGGTGCCGGATTCATAACCCTGACTGGCATCAATAAAAAGAATGTCTTTGTTATTTCCCTTGGCTCTATTGAATATTAAAATTGTGGCCGGAATACCTGTACCAAAGAATAGGTTGGAAGGTAATCCTATAACTGCTTCCAACAAATTTTCTTCGATTAACTGCTGCCTGATTTTCCCTTCGCTGCTTCCCCTAAACAGCACTCCATGCGGGAGAATTACGCCCACTTTACCCGTATCATGATACGTAGATTCAATCATATGCGTGATAAAAGCATAATCACCTTTGCTTTTTGGGGGTATGCCTCTGTGAAATCGGGTAAATTGGTCAGATATGGCATTGTCTGCGCCCCATTTGTCCAAAGAAAATGGCGGATTTGCCCCTACAATGTTTCCTTTGAGCAGGCTGTCATTTTCCAGTAGCTTGGGATTGTTCAGCGTATCTCCCCATTCTATCGTGGCATCATCTATCTCATGCAGGAACATATTCATGCGTGCCAAAGCCCATGTGCTTCCGTTGATCTCCTGTCCGTAGAGCGAGAAATTTTTGCTGCCAACTTGTTTGGAAAGTTTGATCAGCAAGGAACCGGAACCGCAGGTCGGGTCTATAATACGGTCGCCAGGTTGTGGGTTTAAAAGTTTTGCCAAAAGCTTGGATACTTGTCCCGGAGTGTAAAACTCCCCGGCTTTCTTGCCTGCGTCACTGGCAAACTTTTCAATCAGGTACTCATAGGCATCTCCGATTACATCATTGTCTTCCAGGTGAGATGGTTGTAAATCGAGTGCAGAAAAGTCAACCAGCAAATTTTTGAGTCTTCTGTTTCGGTCTTTGGTTTGGCCCAGATTCGATTCAGAGTTGAAATCGATATTTCTGAATACGCGTTCCAGTTTGCTCCGATTGGCATCTTCCATGTTTTCCAGAGCGGTGTTGATCAGCTCTCCGACATTGGCCGCATTGCGGTTTTCAAAAAGATAATCGAAGGTGCAGGATTCGGGAACCTGAAATCGCTCGTTGCGCAACGCGCGCTCTATACGAATTGCGTCATTGTCGTATTTCTTTGCATAAAAGTCCTTTTTGTCCTTCCATACATCAGATACATATTTTACAAAGAGCATGGTAAGGATGTAATCCTTGTACTGCGCAGGATCGATGACACCTCTGAATGTGTCACAGGCTTTCCAGACAATGTTGTTGATCTCGGATTGGGAGTGTTTTTTTTGCATTGGTTTTCTTTTCTTACTCTTAGTTAGTTTAATATTCGTTCTCTAAGTAGCGTTTGAGCATTTCATCGTTCATAATGAGCGGGCGCTCCATTTCTATGACCGAAAGATTGCTCAGCGGCATAAAGTTTTCTTCACCATCATCATCAATAAATTGTAGATACTGCCCTACGATCAACTCAAATTCGTCCATATCATCTGAATAGTTGAATTCAAAACCATTCACATCTCCTTCCGCA
>JBGTBE010000005.1:0-18194 GCA_041749535.1 Cryomorpha sp.
AGCACTGAATGTGTACAAGGAGATGGAGACCATGGTGCCAGCACCGGGCTTTAAATTTGTGGGGTACATCAGCATGAATGGCAAAGACCACCTCCTGCAAGGGGAGTTGCCCTGGCTTGGCAAATTCCATCAGGTGCAAACTGCCATTGCCAATCACGCTGTAGAAGAAGTCATCATAGCCGTAGAATCGTCAGAGCACAAAAATCTCGGTAGCATCATTACCGAACTTGAAGGGCAGCAAGTATCCATTAAGATCATCCCGGATATGTACGATATACTATCTGGCTCAGTAAAGATGACCAGCATTTTCGGTGCGCCGCTGGTGCAAATCAATACGGAGATTATGCCTGCATGGCAATTTTTCCTAAAGAGGTTGATCGACTTTTTAGTCTCTGCACTGGCCATTGTTATTCTTGCTCCCCTTTACATCGCCCTTGCAGCATTGGTAAAGCTCTCCTCACCCGGCCCAATCATATTCAGACAGGAGCGTATAGGGCAATACAACAAGCCCTTCTTTATTTACAAGTTTCGGTCTATGTACAGCGATGCTGAGTCCAACGGACCTCAGCTTTCCAGCAAGCACGACCCGAGAATTACGAATATAGGCCGCTTTATGCGCAAAACGCGCATGGACGAGTTGCCACAGTTTTTCAATGTGCTAATGGGCGATATGAGCCTTGTCGGGCCGAGACCTGAACGACAATATTTTATAGAGCAAATTGTAAAGGTGGCGCCTCATTATCGACATCTCCAGAAGGTGAAACCCGGTATAACCAGCTGGGGACAGGTGAAATACGGATACGCAGAGAATGTAGACCAGATGATCCAGAGATTAAAATTTGACGTGCTGTACATTGAGAATATGTCCCTCGCCATAGATTTAAAGATATTGGCATACACCCTCATTACCATTTTGAAGGGCGATGGTAAATAGCAGCTTTACTACCAACTGAAAAAATTAAATACCAATGAAGAAAGTAGCAGTGATAGGCGCAGGAACAATGGGAAATGGGATTGCCCATGTGTTTGCACAAAGTGGTTTTGAAGTGACCCTTTTCGACATTTCGGAAGCTGCCCTCGAGCGTGCTATTAAAACAATAAGCGGTAACATGGACAGGCTTATTGCCAAAGAGAAAATCACCGAATTGCATAAAAAAGAAGCCTTAGCCAGGCTTCAAACTGCCACTGATATGAAGGGGGCGCTCGCTTCTGCCGATTTGGTGGTTGAAGCTGCTACTGAGAACGCGGCGTTGAAACTCAAGATATTTGCAGATATGGATGCCTATGCTCCAGCGCACAGTATACTTGCCAGCAATACATCCTCCATTTCTATTACACAAATTGCTGCCGCTACTAAAAGGCCGGATAAAGTAATTGGAATGCACTTCATGAATCCTGTACCGGTGATGAAACTAATTGAGGTAATAAGGGGCTATGCTACAAGCGATGAGGTGACCAACACCATTATGACGCTTTCGCAAAAATTGGGCAAAGTGCCAACGGAGGTGAATGACTACCCCGGATTTGTTGCGAACCGCATACTTATGCCCATGATCAATGAGGCCATCATAAGCCTGCACGAAGGTGTTGCTGGTGTGCAGGAAATAGACACTGTAATGAAATTGGGAATGGCCCACCCAATGGGACCTTTGCAGCTGGCAGATTTTATAGGTCTCGATGTATGCCTGAGCATATTGCGTGTGATGCACAATGGCTTCGGAAATCCGAAATACGCTCCTTCGCCCTTGCTGGTAAATATGGTTACGGCAGGAAAACTAGGGGTGAAAAGTGGAGAAGGTTTTTACAGCTACACCCCAGGAAGCAAGGAGTTGGTTGTAGCGCCCAACTTTAGCAGCTAGCTTCGTTTATCGAGCTTTTTGCGTTCCCGCTCTATGCGTTTTTGCAACCTTCTGCTTTGGTCTTGAAGCACTTCCTGGGCAGCAGGCGTAGTCACTGTTTTCTTTGTTACCGCTATTTGCCCAGATTCTATCATCAGTACGATCTCTTCTATCAGTGCATCGTCCTCGTCTGCTTCAGGGTCGTAATTCACTTTGAGGTCTGTCCCGAATATTTTCGCAACCCCTTGCCACATAAATGCAGTAAAACCGCTGCGCATTTGCTTGATGAGATCGTAGCTGGATTGGCCCGTTTCCCTATCAATGAGTTTAATGAGTATTCTACCCTGACTCACTGTCATCTTGCGAAGGTCACCTTCAAATTCGGCTTTCAGGTCGCTTTCGCATTTATCCAGGTATATTTTTCTCTCTGTTTCGGTGGGGAGCTCTACCAGGTTTTCATTGTAAGCTGTTATGAGTTGACCGGCCACTTCTGCGTAGGGATACGTTTTAATTACGTTGTTGTATAGCTTCGTATATTTTCTTTGATACTTTTTACTCCGTGCCCTGCGGTTGTACGAAATGTTGGCCGTTCGCAACGTGACCATAGGAATGGTATCACCATCTACCACAATGGTATGCACCAGATAAACCCCATTGTATTCGGTTGCATCAACAGGAGTTTGCGCCTTTACATTGGTGCAATGCAGGATTAAAAGTACAATGGTAGCAACTGCGTATCGCATATAGTCCTTAAACGCACCGGAATGATGTATGTTATACCCTGTGTGAAAGGAGTGCAACATCCGTGTGCGGAGCAGCTTACTTCAAACTTCAGGCCAGTACTTTCTTCACCAAATCGGCAGCCTCCTGAAGCAGCACAGCAGAGTGCACCTCAAGGCCGGATTCATCAATTAGTTTCTTGGCTTCTTCGGCGTTGGTGCCTTGAAGGCGTACAATGATCGGAACATGAATGTCGCCAATGTTCTTGTAGGCATCTACAATACCTTGCGCCACCCGGTCGCAGCGAACGATTCCGCCAAAGATGTTTACCAATATGGCCTTCACCTTAGGATCTTTCAAAATAATCCTGAAGGCGGTCTCCACACGTTTGGCATCGGCTGTACCTCCTACATCCAGGAAGTTGGCAGGGTCTCCACCTGAAAGTTTAATAATGTCCATGGTAGCCATAGCAAGACCTGCACCATTTACCATACAGCCCACGTTTCCATCAAGTTGCACATAATTGAGTCCTGCAGCTCCTGCTTCTACTTCTGTTGGATCTTCTTCGCTCAAGTCCCTCATGGCCAAATAATCAGGATGACGAAAGAGGCTATTTCCATCCAAAGTTACTTTGGCATCCACTGCGATAATTCGATTGTCAGATGTTTTCAGTACAGGGTTAATTTCGAAAAGGCTCGCATCACAGCCTATGTATGCTTTGTAGAGAGCATCTACAAATTTGGTCATTTCCTTAAATGCTTTTCCCGAAAGGCCCAGGTTGAAAGCGATCTTGCGGCACTGAAATGCTTGTAAACCAACAGCAGGGTCTACTTCTTCCTTAAAGATAAGGTGAGGGGTTTTTTCGGCTACGGCCTCTATGTCCATACCACCCTCGGTAGAGTACATGATGGTAATTCTACCTCTTGATCTGTCCAAAAGAACAGACATATATATTTCGCTGGTTTCGCTCTCGCCGGGATAGTATACATCTTCTGCGATGAGTACTTTGTTCACTTTTTTTCCCTGTGGTGGGGTTTGGGGCGTGATTAGCTGCATTCCGATGATATTCGAAGAGATTGTTTTCACATCTTCAAGGCTCTTTGCCAGTTTCACACCTCCACCTTTTCCGCGACCACCTGCGTGGATTTGGGCTTTTACAATGAACCATGAAGACCCTGTAGTTTCTTGAATCTTTTTGGCAGCAGCCACTGCTTCATCAGGTGTGTCAGCTACGATGCCTCGCTGTGTCTCTACGCCAAAGGATGATAGAATAGATTTGCCCTGGTATTCATGAATGTTCATATTGTCTATTTTTACAGCGCAAAAGTAACCACCCAACCCATACATTCAAAACCAGTACGAAGGGAATTGGGTTTCTTTTGCACAACTCACGGATATTTCATGGGTTGTGCAGTGTTCATTGGCTTAATTCGTGCAACTTCGCGGGCATTGATAATTTTCATTTTACAATATGTCCGAGTTTCAGTACACGTGCACACATTTGGATTTCCGGGACGGGGTAAGCGCTGCTGTTCATAGATTTGTGCAGAGCGGGGAGGGTATTCCAGTGCTCCTTATTCACGGGAGCATTGAAGATTCGAGAATATTTTATTCCAAAAATGGCAAAGGTCTGGCACCTTTTCTTGCCTCACATGGATTCGATGTGTTTGTGCCAGATTTGCTGGGCAGGGGTGCGAGCCGCCCATTGGCCAGCCGCAATTTTAAACATAGACAGCGAGATACCATCGATATAGAGTTGGGAATGTATGTAGCACATATCAAAAGCATCTATCCGGATGTACCCATAAGGCTGGGAGCACATTCGTGGGGAGGAGTGTTATTGCTTGCCTGGCTGGCAAAGTATGGTAAAGAAAGCAACGTTGGCCCTGCTGTTTTTTTCGCATCCAAAAGGCGCATTTCGGTGCTTTCCTTACAGCGCTTCTTTATGCTGGATATTATGTGGACCCTTGTTGGGAGTATTGCAACACTATTCACAGGTTATCTGCCCGCGAAGGCAATGGGCATGGGAAGTGAGAATGAACCATACGGAATGTACTTCGACGTCACCGGATGGGTATACACCCGGAGTTGGAAAGACCCACAAACTGGATTTGATTTCACAAAAGCTTTGAAAGAAATTGAGCTGCCCCCTGTTCTGTATTTGGCAGGCATAAAGGACAAAGTGCTGGGACATCCTATTGATGTGCAGCACTTACAGAATGAAGCTGGTGGAAAAAATAGCGCGTATTTGTTGCTGAGTAAACACCTCGGGAATCTTCGCAATTACGGACATATCGACATACTTACTGCAAAAGAGTGTAGGTTCGACCACTTTCCAATTGTTTCGAGATGGTTGCAAACAGGATGTTTAACTTAAATTCGCCGACTGGAGTAACGTAATGAAGGCTTACTTCGTCAGGCCCCAAAGCAGATTGATACCAATGCGCGCGTATTTTATTTTTATTGTAGGGTTTCTGTTTTGCCTTTCGGCAAGTGCAGGAGGCATCAAGGGCCGCGTCATTGATGAGGAAGGCAATCCGCTTCCTTTTACGACCATATACGTGAAAGAGACCGGTTCTGGCAGTATAAGCAATGAAAGCGGACTCTACGAAGTAAGACTTGAGCCGGGCACCTACACCATGATTTTCCAATTTCTGGGATACCAAACCCAGCAGTTTACCATTCAGATATCTGAGACATTCACCGAGAGGGATATTGTAATGCTCAAGCAGGCCTTTTTGCTCGCAGAAGCCCAAATCAAAGGAGGATCTGAAGATCCTTCATACAAGATAATACGCAAGGCCATTGCTAAAAGTGGATTTCACCGACAGCAAATAGAAACATACACTTGTGAGGTCTACCTTAAAGGTGGTGGTCGACTGGTCTCAGTGCCCTGGTATCTCCGCAAGGTATTGGAAGATGAAGGAATAGATACCGCAGCCACATTCGTAACTGAATCCGTGTCAAAGATTGTTTATCAACGACCCAATCAATTTAAGGAAGAAGTAATAAGCGTGCGAACTTCCGGAGATGAACGCGACAGCAACCCCATGCGCTTTATAGGGGCATCATTTTACGAACCAATTGTAGCAGAAGGGATCATCTCTCCGCTCTCGCCGAGGGCCTTTTCTTACTATAAGTTCAGGTATGTAAGCACTTTTACCGACAGGGAGTACCAGGTGAGTAAAATTGAGGTGATTCCGAGAAGTAAGGGAGAAGACGTGGTGGCGGGTATGCTCTATATTGTCGATGGACTTTGGTGCATCCATAGCTTTGAATTTTCAATGGTGGTGCAGGGCATTGAGCTTAATCTGCGACAGGTGTTTGCTCCGGTTGCAGAGAATGTTTGGCTCCCGGTGACACATAAATACGATGGTACGGGAAAATTGCTCGGGGTGAGATTCGAATTTGGATACCTCGCATCAGTAAGTGGATATAACATTACCCTAAATCCTGACCTCAGCAATGAGATCACGGTGTACGATGATAAAACAGAGCAGGACCTTATAGATTCCAGGGAGAACCCGCTTGTGAAAGGAAAGGCCAAAGACATAAATATCGCTGAAGAGAAGCTTAGCAAAGGCGAGGAACTCACCCAAAAGGAACTGCGGCAGTTGATGAAGTCCTATGAAAAAGAGCAGCGCAAAGAGAGCGAGGAACCAGAAGTAACAGACTACCGTACTTTCAGTATCGACTCCCTTGCGTATAAATCTGACAGCATGTATTGGGCCGAAAGGAGACCTATTCCGCTCACCGATAGTGAGGTAAAGGGTTACAAATTGCAGGACAGTCTATACGTGGAAGAGAAGAAGGAAGAAGCTGGCGATACCCTTGATACGAAGAAGAAGAAATTTAGTCCTACCGATATTCTTTTCGGAAATACCTACAAGATCAACAGCCGGGACAATTTGCGCATACACGCCAATTGGACATCGATCAACTTCAACACGGTAGATGGGTGGAATTTTGAATACAAGCTAAGCTACTACCGCCGTTTCGACGAGAAAAGGAGATTAGAGATTTCACCACTGTATAGGTATTCCTTTTCAAGAAATAAATCTTTCGGGAAATTGATGACTGAGTATCGCTACCGGGACGGATTGATGAAGGGAAATATTACCGCAGAAGGGGGGTGGTATTATAGCCAGTTCAATGCTGATGTGCCCATATTGCCAGTGTTCAACTCCTTCTCATCCTTGGTTTTTGAGAACAACTACATGAAGGTGTACGACAGAAATTTTGTGGAAGCCCGCTTCAAGCACAGCTTTAACGGTGAGTGGGCAATAGGGGGCAAGGCCGCCTTTGATGAGCGCATCGAAACCTTTAATACTACCAGCCAAACCTGGTTTCCGGTAGATTCCAGAGAATATACGCCCAACCTGCCTTCCAGTCCTAACCTCCCATTACAGGACTTCGGTACTTCGCGCGCCTTCAAGATTACTGCTTTGGTGGAATGGAAGATTGGTGCACGCTATGGCAAAAGCGATGAACGGTATTATGAGCGCAACAGTCCGCCTATTGTTACAGTGCGCTACACCCGTGCGGTGCCAAATGTGTGGGGTAGCAAACCGGATATACACTTCGGTGCTGTGAATGTGAAGTATGCCTTCAAATTGAGCCGCCTGGGAAAGCTTAACATAAGGAGCGAATATGGTAATTTTAGAAAGTTCGAAAATGGCGAATTCATAGATTTCGCACATTTCATGGGCAATGAAATGTACTTTACCCGCTGGGGATCAATGAATGGCTACTCCCTGTTGCCTTACTACCAGTTTTCTACAGCCCGAAATTACCTCAGTACCTATGCCATCTATGAGTTTAGGAATTTCATTCTCGGCAATATTCCTACACTGCGAATGCTCGGTGTAAACGAAAGCCTCTTGCTAAACCATCTCTACACACAGCGCGAAGGCCATTATGTAGAAGTAGGTTATAGCATCACGAATCTATTTCGGTTTGGAAGGGTAGATTTTGTCTCTTCTTTCTTCAACTCTGGTTTCAGAGAGTTCAAAATCCAGTTGGGAATCTCCAGTGATATTTTCAGTGTAGATTAATCCGAACTGAAAGCATCATGCAAATGTCACTTTCAATATACTTTCATGGACAGTAAAGATATATGCATGTATTGGCTTACAGCCCCTCCTTAAACGGCTTAACAGGATTTCATTGATGCCGAGGCAATCGGCACTCAAATATGGATAGTATGGTTCATCATTCAAGGTTTTTTGCCATTTATTTTAATCAAAAACTGCTTGCAATATGTTTGTATCAGAAACAGACTTTCATGGCAATTTTTAACGCATACATGAGCTTAATGCCTTTATATTTGCCGAATTAAACTTAACCCTATTATGAAGCGAATTTTTGTAATGCTAAGTCTGTGTACAATTGCAACAGCAGTCCACGCCCAAAGCCCAATCGGCAAGGGCGGTAAGCAGATTAACTTTGGGCTTGGATTATACAGCAGCTCAATACCCGTCTATTTTGGAATGGATTTCGGGGTACACGAAGATATTACCGTTGGTTTCCAAACAGGGCTTGACCTTGAGTTTGATTACATCAGCTTTTCAGGCCGTGGCGACTACCACTTCAACACCTTACTGGAAATACCTCGAGACTGGGATTTTTATGCTGGCCTTGGTATTGGATTTAGTGTAGGCATAGACAATAATTATACTTCCGGTCTTGATCTGGGTGCCCAGGTTGGTGGCCGCTACTACTGGAATAGCGATTGGGCGGTAAATCTGGAATTTGGTGGAGGCATCGAATTTTCAGGTGGACGCGTGGGAGTGTCGAAGCGGTTTTAATTGACTGCGCTTTTCATTTTTTAAATCCGGCGCAATCATTGCTCCGGTTTTTTGTTTTATACAAAACCAGACCTATGCGAAGTTTAAAGACCTTGATTGCGGCTCTATTCATTGCGTTGCAGCCCGTGATGGCGCAAGATGCCGATTGGTACAACCTTGACCCCATCAACGATGGAATTCTAGGTGTATCGGCTCGAAGAGCCAATGAAATGTTGCCTGATAAAAGTGTGCTTCAGCCTGTGATTGTCGCTGTGATCGACGATGGTGTTGACATAGGTCACACTGATTTTGAAGGCCGCATTTGGACCAACACAAAGGAAGTCGCCGACAATGGTGTGGACGATGACGGCAATGGCTATATTGATGATGTGAATGGATGGAACTTTTTAGGCAATCCCAAAGGTGAAAATGTTGAATATGAAAACGTTGAACTCACACGCTTACTCAGACCTTTGTCCAAAAAATTTGATCAGGTAGAACCTGACAACGTGAGCAAAGCTGATAAGAAGCAATACGCAGAATACCTGGTATACAAAGATGCCTACGACCTGAAGCTACAGGAGATAAATGAAGAATTTGCCCAGTTTGCGCAGATATCCGCCTTGGTGAAAGGTGCCTACACGTATATGCAGGAACGCACCGGCGAGGAGGAACTATCGGCTGTAACCCTTATGGAATATACCCCTGCCGATGATGAAGAGAGACAGATTATTGAATTTCTTCTTATGGCCGAACGTGAAGGTATAAGTGAGTACCTCGAAGAAGCAAACGAGTACTTTGATATGTCGCTTAACTATCATTATAATTTAGATTACAGTCCACGGCATATTGTAAATGTAGATGACGCCGCAGCCCTCGGAACAGGATATGGCAACAACATGGTATGGGCTGCACAGCCAGAACACGGCACCCATGTAGCTGGAATTATTGCTGCCATTCGCGGCAATGCAGTCGGGGTGGATGGCATTGCCTCCAGTGCAGTGATCATGCCCATAAGGGCTGTACCCGGTGGCGATGAGCGCGATGAAGACATTGCTCTGGCCATCCGATATGCAGTAGACAATGGAGCCAGAATCGTAAACATGAGTTTTGGAAAAGCTTATTCACCCCGCGCTGACATGGTCTTTGAAGCTATGGAGTACGCCCGCTCAAAGAATGTATTGCTTGTGCATGCTGCTGGAAATGATGCCATCAACAATGACAAAACAGCAAATTACCCAGACGGAAGTTTGGGCAAAAAGGTATCGATAGAAAACTGGATTTCGGTGGGTGCGTCGGGTCCGCTCAACGATACAACAGTGCTCGCAGATTTCTCAAATTTTGGCCCAAAGAAGGTGGATGTGCTTGCTCCCGGCGTTGAGATATTAAGTCTTTTTCCGGGCGGTGGTGTGAAGTCAAATTCAGGCACAAGTATGGCTGCACCGGTGGTAAGTGGCGTGGCTGCATTGGTATTGGGCAAGTACCCTCAACTCACTGCTGCGCAACTAAAGCAGGTGCTCATCGGAAGCCTGTATTACCCTGAAGATGCGATGGCAGTGACTGCAAGTGGCAATGTGGAACTTAAAAAACTGATCCGCTACCCGGGAATCGTCAATGCCGAGCGGGCATTAATTCTTGCCGAATCGAAATATGGAACCCAAACTATCAGGTAATAAAAAGGCTGCCACGTTTGGTGACAGCCCTTTCTTTAATGTCTAAAGCTATTAGTCGGTTACAACCACCAGGTACTTGCTGGTTTCCCAGAATGCAACAGGATTGATGATGCGGATTGATTTTTCGGCATCTCCTTCAATGGCGTATGAATTCGTTGGGTGAGGGGTAATGATTTCAACTTTCTTTGAATTCAGGGCAATATTGCGCGTCTGGGTAATGTCTATTTTCTCGAAATAATCCCGGTTAAAATCGGGCTTCAATTTCTTGCTTCCAGCTATTCCAGCTATGCTACCTTCTTTAATGAGCACTTCGTTCTTTTGAAGGTCCTTGTATGTTCCTATGGCGTAATATGCAGTGTTGAGTTCATCGGACTGTAACAGGATCATGCTCGATTGAATTTCATTACGAAATTCGGTACTGTCGAGCATTTCATTGAGAATCTCAATCGTGAAATTAGCTGCAGTAAGGTTTTCCTTCAGGTATGCCACTTCTTCTTCTTTAGAAGAAATGTCGGCATTTAGTTTGTCAACCAATTTCTTGAGCGAAGAGTTTTCCTGTCCATATTTGGTCAAGCTGTTATTGAGCTTGGAGATGGCCTGCTTATTCTGTTGAAGCAGGGTATTGATAGCCTGTATGTCCTTGGTGATTTCGGTACGCATATCTTCCCCCACCTGTACATCGCCTGAGCGCAAC
Organism: Cryomorpha sp.; assembly: GCA_041749535.1. GTDB lineage: Bacteria > Bacteroidota > Bacteroidia > Flavobacteriales_D > Cryomorphaceae > JBBQZU01. Next base: position 10,712 of record JBGTBE010000005.1, read on the forward strand.
TGTATTGAAACTTCACGCTCACTAATAAGCGAAAGGTTTTGCTGTATTTCAGAAAATGCTTCTTCAAATACCTGTAAGCTGGAATCTTTTCTGCTCAAATCGGCAGTCAGGGCTTCATTGGCTTCGCGCAGTGCATCAAGCTCCGGGTTACTTTCTTCATTGGCGCAAGAGCTGAGCATCGCTATTGCAGAAATCATCATCAGTAATCGCTTCATCGTTTGGGATAGTTTGTGGTGTGGAAATTTGACCCAAAAGTAATCTTTAGTTGCAAATATCTGAGAATCCTATAGTATCATTTTTAATGATCATCCAGTTTAGCCAAGCTTCGTTTGTATAAACTTGTGATTCATCGCAATAAGAGATATTTTGAATTTTTATCCCCATAAGAATGACTGATTTATACTGGCGATGGGTCAAGCCAAACCTGTGTAAAAACCGATGGTAAATGTCCTCTTCGTTCATTCATGATAAATGAAAGGCAGTGCTATCTTTGTCCGCATGCAAGAGACCATACTCATACTGGATTTTGGTTCACAATACACCCAGCTCATCGCGCGCAGGGTAAGAGAGATGAACGTTTACTGCGAGATCCACCCATACCATCATATTCCGGACCTGGGCCCTGAACTGAAAGGCATCATACTGTCAGGAAGCCCTTTTTCTGTGCATGACCCGGAAGCCCCGGAGTTAGATTTATCTGCATATCGCGGTAAGTTGCCAATACTCGGTGTATGTTATGGAGCCCAATACCTTGCCCACACTGACGATGGCGGTGAGGTACGCCGGAGCAATACCCGCGAGTATGGCAGGGCAAACCTGAAGTACCTTGACCACACCTCAGCGCTTTTCGCGCACATGCACGAAGGATGTCAGGTATGGATGAGCCATGGAGACACCATTTACAGCATACCGGAAGGAGCCCATCTTGTTGCAAGTACACACGATGTAGAAGTCGCCGGATTTGCCTTCGACGAAGAGCCTACATTTGGAATTCAATTTCACCCTGAGGTTTACCATAGTACTGAGGGAGCGGTGTTGCTTCGCAATTTTATTCTGGAAATTTGTGGATGCAAGCAATCGTGGACCCCACATAACTTCGTGGACATGACTGTAAACAGCCTTAAGAAAAAACTGGGCAATGACCGTGTAATTCTAGGATTGAGCGGGGGTGTAGATTCATCGGTGGCTGCGCAATTGCTTCACAAGGCCATTGGAGGCAACTTGTACTGTATATTTGTGGACAACGGCCTGCTTCGAAAGAACGAGTTTCAAAGTGTGTTGCACAGCTACCAGGATCTCGGTCTCAATGTGAGAGGCGTAGATGCATCATCAAGATTTTACGAAGCACTCGCCGGTATCAGCGACCCTGAAACCAAAAGAAAAGCCATAGGAAGGGTTTTCATAGAAGTGTTCGACGATGCTGCGCATGAAGTAGAGAATGTAAAATGGCTCGCCCAGGGAACCATCTACCCAGATGTGATAGAATCCATCTCCGCAGGTGGACCATCTGTTACTATAAAGAGCCACCACAATGTTGGCGGTCTGCCCGACTTCATGAAGCTCAGCGTAGTGGAACCTCTCAGGGCGTTGTTCAAAGACGAAGTGAGAAGGGTGGGACGTGAAATGGGCCTTCCAGAAGAGATACTTGGCCGCCACCCCTTTCCGGGACCTGGATTGGCAATAAGGATACTTGGCGACATCACACCAGAAAAGGTACAGATGTTGCAAGAGGTTGACAAAATATTCATCGACAACTTGAAAGAATCCGGGGAGTACGACAATGTGTGGCAGGCAGGTGCTATACTACTACCTGTGCAAAGTGTAGGGGTGATGGGCGACGAGCGAACGTATGAAAATGCAGTGGCATTGCGTGCCGTAACCAGTACCGACGGTATGACGGCAGATTGGTGCCACCTGCCCTACGGTCTGCTCGGCAAGATTTCAAATGAGATAATTAACAGGGTGAGAGGCATTAACAGAGTGGTGTACGACATTAGCTCAAAACCACCAGCTACAATAGAATGGGAATGAAAAAACTACACGTTCTTCTTGCGTTCATCCTGACGGTGTTAGCCACATTTGAATTGTCGGCGCAGGATTACCCCCAGCGCATGCACAATGGTAAGATGTCCTATGTGTACACCGTGGCTCCGGGCAACACACTTTACGGAATTGCGCGCAGCTTCTCCGCCAATGTGGATCAGGTGGTGGCAGCCAACCCTGAGACCAGTGAGGGTCTATCCATTGGGCAGGAAGTATTCGTGCCACTCGATGCCATAGACAAAAGGGCGGCGAAAACCACTGAAGTAAAACTAGAAGGACAATTTATTCTGCACACTGTGCAACGAAAGGAAACATTGTTCTCGATTGCTAAAATCTACAACATCGGTCTCAACGAACTTCAGGAAGCAAACCCGGAGGCGGTTGAAACCCTAAGCACGGGTTCTGTAATAAAGGTCCCAATGTATCAATCGAAAGGGGTGGATGAAATACATTTGGAACCAGCAAGAAATGACACGTTTGTGGTGCATCAAGTCAGAACTGGTGAAACCCTTTTTAGTATTTCAAAAACGTATGTAGTCTCTGTAGATTCTCTTAAAAAAGCAAATAAGGGAACCATTGACAATGGGGTTGAAGCCGACAAATGGATTGTAATTCCAAAATACAATGATGCTTTTAAAGCCACCATTGTTGCGCAACAGAAAGAAGAATCGATTTACCCAAGTGGAAAATCTCAAACATACCGCATCGCCCTCATGCTGCCTTTTGAACTCTACCAGCGCGACAGCATAAGCAAGGACATACTTACAGGAAAGAAACTTCCTCTGCTTACTGAAATTTCCCTGGAAGTGCATCGAGGCGTACAGCTTGCACTCGATTCACTCCGTCAGCTTGGCTTCAACGCAGAAGTATTTGTATACGATGTGGGTGAAGATGTGGTGGATGCCAGGCAGGCAGTGAAGCGGCCCGAAATGAAAGATATGCACCTGATTATAGGTCCCCTGCATAAGGCGAGCTTGGCAGTAGTCAGCGATGCATCGAAGGAAAATCATACTTACATCGTATCTCCAAATACATTCAGCAATGAAATTTTTGAAGGCAATCCCTATCTTTTTAGGGCTGCACCTTCTAAGGAAACCATGATGAAGTATCTCGCTACCTATGTTGCCGGCAGGCATCAAAGGCAGAATGTGCTCATGGTGAGTAGTGAAAGACAGGCAGACCTCCCGTACCGAAAGCTGTTTGAGCAATTCTACAACGAGAGTTTATACCTCATACCCAACGACTACAGTGACACCCTGAGAATTGCCAATAAAAGATCATTTGATGGTGCGAACATCCACACACTTCTTCGCAAAGATGTACAGAACATATTGGTAATCCCTTCAAATGAATTGGCATTCGTCAGCGATTTCATGACCCGTTTGTCCAGGTTGAGGGCTGATGGTTACGAAATACAGGTTTATGGCCTTGAACAATGGGTAGGCTATGACAATATTGAATTGGAATACAAAAACAGGTTTAAGTTAAAGCTTGTGGTACCCTCCTTTATCGAGTTCAAGAGTCCGGAAGTCGTGGATTTCCTTACCAAGTACCGAGCTGCCTTTGAAACGGAACCCCATAAAATGAATTATGGATTTATGGGCTATGACCTTATGATGTTTTTCGGCCTGGCCATGCAAGAGCATGGGCTTGGCTTTGCAGAGAAACTAAATGAGCTGGAGTTTAGCGGTGTGAATGGCAACTACAGGTTCGGTCGAACCAAAGGGAAAGATTTTGAGAATAAAGCGGTGTCCATTATAGAATACAACAATTTTGAAGTAAACAGGGTAAATTAATGACTTCACCGCAGCGGAATGATATAGAACTAGCCTACAGGCAAATTCAGGAAGAAATTTGCAGCGCGATAGCTATTGCAGATGCCGGTGGCAGTTTTTCCATTGAACCTTGGCTGCGTGAAGAAGGTGGAGGGGGCATCACCAGAATTCTTCAGGGAGGTAAGGTGCTCGAAAAGGCTGGTGTAAATTTCTCTGCTGTGGAAGGTACCCTTGATCCCATGATGCAGCAGAGCTTGAAGATTGAAGCAAACAACTTTTTTGCAACAGGAGTGAGCATAGTCATGCATCCTATCAATCCACATGTGCCAATCATTCACATGAATATTCGCTATTTTGAAACGGACCGAGGAGACTTTTGGTTTGGAGGCGGTATTGACCTTACACCACACTACGTAATGCCTGAGCAGGCTTCATGGTTTCACAAACAATTGCAGGCCACTTGCGCAATTTATGACAAGGATTGGTACCAACAATTTAAGGCTTGGGCAGATGAGTACTTCTTCATTCCTCACCGCAACGAAACCCGAGGTGTTGGCGGTATATTTTACGACCATCTGAAACCCGATGCCTCGCATTCAAAAGAAACTATTTTTCAATTTTCGTGCGCAATTGGACGGTTGTTTCCAGTTGTTTATAGCCATCTTATGTACATCAACATGGGTAAACCATTCACTCCTGCTGAAAAGGAATGGCAGCTTTTGAGACGGGGGCGCTATGTGGAATTTAACCTGGTGTATGACAGAGGTACCAAGTTCGGATTGTATAGCAATGGGCGTACCGAATCAATTTTGATGAGTCTACCCATGGAAGCCAGATGGTACTATGACCACCATCCCAATTCAGAGAGCCCTGAAGCATCAACATCTGCGTATCTCAGAAAAGGAGTTGATTGGGTTGGCATTGAATGAACCATATTTTCTGATAGGAAACCAACAATGTTCAAAAAACCTTTAAATCAATTGCCACAATGAATCAACCAATCTGTCTTAAGTTCGTCACATCTAAAAAAAACCTTATGAACAAAATTTTTACACTTGCAGGAATTTTTACACTTTTATCTTGTGCTGCTTCAGCACAAACCACGCATGCCGTCAACGTTTCAGATTTTCAATTCTCACCGAGTAGCTTGACAATAGAGGTAGGCGATATTGTACAGTGGACCAAAACCAGTGGTTTCCACAATGTAAATGGAAGCAACGAATCTTTTCCATCCAACCCGGTTGCCTTCGGAAATGAACCAAGTGGAGACAATTGGGTGTATGAATTCACCTTTACAGTAGAAGGTGAGTATAACTACAATTGCGAAATACACCCAGGGATGCAAGGATCCATTTCTGTTAGCAACACAAGCTCGGTAGGTGATAATGGTGACGAGAATATTTCCATTTACCCCAATCCTGTGGTAGATGAGTTTAAAGTAGTTGGGCTCACGCCAACTTCAAAACCAAGCATTATCATGGTGTATGATATCACCGGAAAATTGGCGCTTAGCTCCAGGGTTGTCAATACGCAATCAATCTCTGTAGATGAGCTGCAAAGCGGCATATACATCTATAAGTTGATGGTTGGGAATGAGCAAGTGAAGGCAGGCAAGTTAATAATACGATAAGCTGAGCTTTTATAAAACCTGAAACGCGAACCGGATACGGTTACGCGTTTTTTTTATGTCAATATTACCAGAGAATGCAATAGAAGATTGTTGAACCATGTTTGTACATTTACCTTACATGAAGTTACGCTCGCTGATCTGGATATTTTCTGTACAAGTCTCAGTTGGAGCTTATGCTCAGAATTTGACCGAAAGCAGCTCAGTATTCGAGATAGCCCGTTTCGAAGCATCTCGTTGGAGTGCAAATCAATTTGCCAAGAATAACAGCGCTGCAGGAAGTGAGTACGATTGGGTGTATGCCAAATGCATGTGGCACATTGATCCTGCAATTAAATACATTTCCGGTGAGGTGGTTTACCATATAGACATTTTGCAACCTACTGATAGCATTACTTTCGACCTGAACAGCGCACTTACAGTCCAATCTGTGCATGTGGACGGGCTTCTAGCTGATGCAGTCTTTAACCATCCAAAGGTACTGACCATATACCTGCCAGAAACTGCCGAAGCAGGATCTGTTCAAGTATCAATTGTTTATGAAGGTGAACCCGCTGTGAGCAGTATCTTCTCATTCAATCAGGGATTTCACTCCGGGGCGCCGGAAATATGGACACTTTCAGAACCATATGGCGCCTTGGATTGGTGGCCTTGCAAGCAGGTACTTAATGACAAGTTGGACAGTGTGCAAATAGAAATTACTGTTCCTAACGGAAATATGGCAGGTGCCCCCGGAAAGTTGCTTTCGGAATTGTCTAATGGCGACGGCACAACCACGTTCGTTTGGAAGCACCGTTATCCTATACCAGCGTACCTTGTCTCCATTGCTGTGACGAATTATGTACGATTCGACCAGAGTGTAGATGTGGGAGAAGATACCATACATGTGGTGAATTTCGTGTATCCGGAACGCCTGGATGTAGAGCAGGACTTCGCTATGCACACTCCCGATTTATTGAAATTATTTTCAAACCTTTTCGGACTCTATCCATATGCATCAGAAAAGTATGGTCACTGTCAGGCCGGTATTCCTGGTGGAATGGAACACAGTACCATGAGCACTATGACAAATCTTAATTTCGGCCTGAATGCCCATGAGTTGGCACACCAATGGTTTGGCAACAAAGTAACCTGCGGCAGCTGGGAAGACATATGGCTAAATGAAGGTTTTGCCACTTACCTCACCGGGCTCACCTTCGAAAACATGAATGAAGGCGACCAATGGCGCAGTTGGCGACAAAACACCATCAACTCGGCTACATCTCAACCCGGTGGCTCCGTTCAGGTAGATGACACACTTAGCCGGCAGCGAATTTTTGACGGTAGACTTTCCTACAATAAAGGTGCATACCTGCTACATATGCTGAGGTACGTTATGGGCGACGACGCTTTCTTTTTAGCTTGCAGAAATTACCTAAATGATCCTTCACTGGCTTTTGGGTATGCCAAGACACCGCAATTTATTGCCCACCTGGAGTCGGTTCATGGCAATGACCTCCATTGGTTTTTTGAAGATTGGTATTACGGTGAAGGGTATCCATCTTATACCATCAGGTGGGCACCACAATGGGGAGGAGTGAACCTTACCATTGAGCAGGTAAGCAGCCACCCCTCCATCAGCTTCTTTGAGATGCCTTTGCAACTGTACCTTTCGGGAAATGGAGAAGGAAAACTACATACGCTAAACCATTCTTACAGTGGAGAAACATTCTTTATACCTTCTGATTTTGATGTTACTTCCGTGATCTTTGATCCCGAATTGTGGATTCTATCCAATGGCAACAATGTAATTTATTCGCCAGGCCTTGATGCTGATACTTATGATATAAGACTTGTTCCTAACCCAGCTTCAGAAACCATTAAAATTTCAACCCTCAATCCGCAATTCGCAGCGGATGGTATTGAAGTGATAGATAGCCAAGGCTCGGTTATTTTGCAGCGTCTGGCATCAGATGCAATAAGGGCTGGTTACGAATTGAATATTAGCAATTTGGCAGCTGGTGTTTATTTGTTTAGAGTCTTTTCTGTAAATTCTTCA
>JBGTBE010000006.1:0-29881 GCA_041749535.1 Cryomorpha sp.
GCAAAAAACATTGAACACACTTTTCAGGCGGATGAAGGTTTAAATGAGACAACACTTCCGCTGGAATCGAGAAGAAATTTTTATCTTATTTTCAAAGAAACGCTCAACAACTTGGTAAAATATTCTGAAGTCACGCGTGCATCCATTACCCTGAAAAATGAAAACGGATTTATAAAATTGGTAGTTCGGGACAACGGAATCGGGTTTGATGTGGCGGAAACTTCTAAAGAAACGGTTTATTGAACATGAAAGCCCGCGCCAAAGAAATGAAAGCCCAATTGAACATAGAATCATAAAAGGGAAACGGAACCAGCGTTGAATTAATCTTAAAAGGATGATAACAATGATGGTAATAATTTTTTAGGACAACCGCAATTTAAGGGAGGGGTTGTTTCAGCTGATCAACGGCACTCCGGGATTTGAATGTGTCGGAGCGTTTGCCAACTGCACCGACATTGTAAATGACATCAGTCAAACAAACCCTGATGTAATACTTATGGACATTGAAATGCCCGGCATATCGGGTATTGAAGCGGTGCTCATTGGAAAGGAGAAGTTCCCTGATGTGAAAATTCTGATGGAGACCATTTTTGATGAAAACGATAAAATATTTCAGTCTATATGCAACGGGGCCGACGGCTATATTTTAAAAAGTACGATTCCGGTGCTAATGCTTGTTGCTATTAGAGCAGTGTATGAAGGTGGTTCTCCAATGACCCCCAGCATAGCCAGAAAGGTATTGAAGATGGTAAAACACAATTCAGATACAGAAAAAGTAAATTACTTCGACCTTTCAGAAAGGGAGAAAGAAGTGTTAAAATTCCTCGTGCAAGGCATGAGTTATAAGATGATTGCTGAAACTTGTTTTATCAGTCCTGAAAAGGTGAATGGCCACATTAAAAACATTTATAAAAAGTTGCAGGTACATTCCAAATCAGAAGCGGTTGTAAAAGCCATAAAAGGAAGGATAGTTTGAAGAAGGGAATCATGAGCCGGACTCATTATGTTTTGATATCCGTTTAAGGAATGCCTTTGTTCTACCTTTCCTTTCCACCTTTGTAACGTAATGAGGATAAACTGAAAAAACTCCATTTTTGCTATCCGTTCATTGTGTTCAGCAGTTATTTTTATTTGTCGTATTTTTTAATGATGCCGAGGGCTGAGCATAAGCGGTCGTTATAATGCCGCTTTTACAATGCTGGCTGTATGCTATTGTTAATTAAATACTCTTCCATAATTTGATATTAACGAACCATTCTCCTTATCGCAGTATAGTGTGTATTCATATTCCATTCCCAAGACTAACCAAGCTCCATTTTCGCAGATTAAGCCTACCTTTGCAACCCCAAAAATCTTATCCCTGTGATTGAAGCTCAAAACATTTCATTACAATACGGCAAACGCATTCTTTTCGACGAAGTAAATATCCGTTTCAGTGGTGACAACTGCTACGGCGTGATCGGTGCAAATGGAGCGGGCAAATCAACCTTTCTGAAAATATTGGCTGGCGAAGTGGACCAATCAGGTGGATATGTGTACCTGGAGCCCGGCAAGCGCATGGCCGTACTGAAACAGTCGCACACAGAGTTTGATCTTATACCTGTAATACACACTGTACTGATGGGCCACAAACGACTGTGGGCCATAATGGAAGAGAAAGACAGCATTTACGCCAAGGCCGATTTTGGTGATGCCGACGGTTTGCGCGCTTCAGAACTGGAAACGGAATTTGCAGAAATGGACGGCTGGAATGCTGAAAGCGATGCAGCCTCACTCCTCTCCGGCCTGGGCATTGACGAGTCTATGCACTACACTGAAATGAAGGACTTGAGCGGAGACCTTAAAGTGCGCGTGCTTCTGGCGCAGGCCCTCTTTGGCAACCCAGATGTGCTGATACTCGATGAGCCTACCAACGACCTCGATGCCAATACCATCATCTGGCTTGAAGACTTTCTGCTCAATTTTAAAAATACTGTGATCGTTGTTTCCCACGACCGGCACTTCCTCGACACCGTGTGCACCCACGTAGTGGATATAGATTTTAGCAAAATAAAACTCTATACAGGCAATTATACCTTCTGGTACGAGAGCAGTCAGCTGGCACTCAGGCAGCGCTCTTCGGCAAATAAAAAAGCAGAAGAGAAAAAGAAGGAGCTTCAGGAATTCATTTCCCGCTTCAGCGCCAATGCTTCCAAATCGAAGCAGGCAACGAGCAGGAAGAAGTTGCTTGAGAAAATCAACGTTGAAGACATTCAGCCATCCAATAGAAAGTATCCCGCCATTATTTTTCAGCAAAACCGTGAAGCCGGAGATCAGATTTTGCACGTGCGTGGCATGAGCAAAAGCCTGAATGGACAAGTGCTTTTCGAAGGACTTGACATCAATGTGCGACGAGGGGATAAAATTTCCCTTATAAGCGACAACAGTCTTGCCACCACTGCCTTTTACAAAATACTAAACGGCGATATGCAACCTGATGCCGGGGATTTCGAATTCGGAAAAACCATCACTCCGGGATACGTACCGGTGGACAACGGCAGCTTTTTCAAAAGCAACGACAACCTCATTGACTGGCTGCGGGAGTACAGCACAGACAAGGACGAAGTGTACATCAGGGGCTTTCTCGGCAAAATGCTCTTCAGTGGTGAAGAAACCCTCAAGCGATGCAGTGTACTTTCCGGAGGCGAAAAAGTGCGATGTATGATTGCCAGGGCCATGCTCGCCGGGCCCAACCTCCTACTCCTTGATGAGCCTACGAACCATCTGGATCTGGAAGCTATTACCGCCTTCAACAACGCCATGATAGACTACAAGGGCACACTAATTCTCACCACACATGACCAAACCTTCAGGGAGTCTGCGGCAAACCGCGTGATTCATATCGGTCCTAAAGGCGCTAAAGGATAGCTTCATGTACATTCCGCCCTACTTCACACTGCATGATAGTGATGAGACGCTTGCCTTTATGCAGCGGTACAGTTTTGCGACCATCATCACCGCTGTGTCCGGACAGCCATCGGCTACTCACTTGCCCTTCATTGTTGCCAGACGAAGTGATGCTTTTGTACTCACATCGCACATGGCTGCTGCAAATCCACAGGCCCAGCTACTGAGCAGCGGTGAGGTACTTGTAATCTTCTCTGAGCCACACGCCTATATTTCTCCTCAGAATTATGAGCGGGTGAACAATGTGCCTACATGGAACTATATGGCCGTGCACTGCTATGGCAGAGCTACATTCCTGGAAAGCAATGCGGAGAAAATCGGGTTGCTGGAGCAAATGATCTCCTTTTATGAAGAGGCTTATCTGAAGCAATGGAAAGGCCTTTCTGAGAAGTACAAGCAGGGTATGCTCAAAGAAATCACTGCGTTTGAGATTGTGGTGACCCGTATTGAAGCGAAAGCGAAACTGAGTCAGAACAAGACGCATGGAGAGCGGGAGAATATTATAAAATCCCTGGAAGCCCAACCTGACAGCACAGCGCGTGGTGTAGCCGAAGAGATGAAGAAGCGTCAGTAATTTGCTTCGAGCAAGGCCTTCCCAAACTGGTCGTTTCGTTTTTTTGCTTCGCTGATTGAACCTGCCCCTTCGTAAAACATATAATAGCTGAAGAAAACCAACTTTGTACGGATGGCCAAGGTGTTCATGGTGAATATGGCGATCTTGTCCGAGCCATCGGCACCTACTTTTACCACGTGCACGGAGGTGGTAAGGTAATCATCGGTGCGGTATTGTTCCATCATAAGCGCCCTCTCCGGTAGAAGATCCATGGCTAAATCGTTGACATCAATCCTGGGTGAGCGTTTCAACTCTTCCATATTGGCCACTTCTGCTTCCGAGACGGCTGCGTCATTGGCAAAGTATCCCGACTTTTTGCGAAAAGCAAACACCTTGTAGTAATCATCGAAAATGTACGCTTCATTGGCTCGGAGAGAATCCAGATCATTGGCTCGAAGGTACAAGGCCAGGAGCAGGTTGCCATCATTGAGCGGCTTAAATCTTTGTGCCACCGATGTATCGGCATGCGCCTCTTCGAAGCCTGTGAGCGAAGGCATGCACAACATGCGCCCACCATAGGTATATTCTGAAGCACAATGGGCTGTAGAATCTAATGCATTTACAACTACCTTCTGCGCAGTTTCATTAGCATTTGGCGCACCGCATCCTGAGAGAACAACGACAAAAAGAAATATTAGGACAGGTTTCGCAACAAGCTTATTCATCACAATCTTTGGCTTTTGGGTGGATCGGTACATATAAAGTGTTGGCCATTGTACAAAAAGAAACCTCCTGTTTAGGGCAGGAGGCCTTTGCGCCTTGCGCTTATTTAATTCATGAATGGAAATCAGTGGCTTTTCAGCTTGTCTTTCTCTTTCACCAACAATACTTTAAGTCTGTCGAAAGCCTGCTGAGCAGCTGATACAAAGGTATCGGCCTCCTGCTCTACGAAGAGGTCGGGGCCTGGAAGGAAGAGCCTTACTTCTATTTTCTTCAAATTCTGCGGGGTCTCGGTAAGTACCTTCATGTAAATATCGGCTTTCACTATGCGGTCGTAATACTTTGGGAGCTTGTCGAATATGTTGTTTATCGCTGTTATTGTTTCTTCATTTGCCGTAAAATTTACAGGCTCTATGGTCTTTTCCATGTTATTCAATTAAATAAGTGATGCTACGAATATAAGGGTTGCTGCCGATTAAATTTGCAATTTTGGTCACACTAAATACCAAATCGTGTTAAACACCCCCAAGCCCCAGCTTAAGGATTACTTTCAATGGGACGTAGAGAACTGGTCGAAGGCGCTTGCCCTGTGGCAGAGAGCCCTGAATTCGAAAACCAAGCTTTTGAAGTGTTTAGAACTCGGTGCCCGGGAAGGTGGGCTGAGCCTCTGGCTCGCTGCAGAGGGGAACGAGGTGGTGTGCAGCGATCTTGAAAGCCCGGAGTCCAAGGCAGCCCCCATTCATCAGCGCTTTGGGTTGCGATCTCAAATTACCTATGCTGCCATAGATGCAACCCAAATTCCATATGAGAACCACTTTGACATCATCATATTGAAGAGTATACTTGGCAACGTAGGGGGGCATGAAAATTTTGAGCGGCAGCAGATGGCCATCGCATCCGTACACAAGGCCCTGAAGACGGGGGGTATGCTCCTCTACGCTGAAAATCTCAAAGCATCGAAGCTGCATGTGGTAAGCAGAAAACTCTTCACCAATTGGGGCAGCTACTGGCGTTACCTTACGGCAAATGAAGTAGAAAGTCTTATGAAGCCTTTTGCGAAAAACGAAATGCATACCACTGGATTGCTGGGGAGCTTTGGGCGGAGCGAGAAAGCCCGGAAGTTGCTGGGAAAGATAGATGGAAAATTATTCAGCCATAAGTCCTTTCATTCGTACCACTACATTTGCTACGGGGTTGCAGTAAAGTAATCTGCCCTTCAACTAAATTGATTTCCAAGGCAGTTTGTCCTAACTTTCACTTACCTGTTCCATGGTATTGATGTGCAAATGCGCAGGGTACTTTTTGCAGAATAACATTCTTTGATGGAATTCCCGAAAAAAGGAACTTTGCCTTTTAAATAGAACATATGCTAGGTCTTAAAATGCCCACAGACCCCCGTTGGGTCAACATTGTAGAGAAGAACATTGAAGAAATACTGACAGACCATGCCTGGTGCGAGCAGAAAGCCGCGAGCGCAGCCATTAGCATCATGGTCAGGTTTCCAGAGTATCCCGATTTGGTAGATGAAATGGCTGCCCTGGCCAGGGAAGAAATGGAACACTTTGCACTGGTTCATGATAAAATAAAGCAGCGTGGCATGAAGCTCGGCTTTGAAGAAAAAGATCCTTACGTGCGAGACCTGTCGCTCTTTATTAAAAAAGGCGGGGGGAGAAAACATCAGCTTGTTGAGGCGCTCTTGATCGCTGCACTAATTGAAGCCCGCAGTTGCGAAAGGTTTAGGTTACTAAGCAAAGAAATTAATGATTCCGATCTTCAGCACTTCTACCGGGGACTCATGGCAAGCGAAGCAAGACACTTTACCTTGTTTTTACAATACGCCAGAAAGTACGGTGATGGAATTGATGTGGAAAAACGATGGAAAGAGTTCCTTGAATACGAAGGCAGCCTGATGCTCCGCTACGGAAGGCGCGAAACCATGCACGGATAAGCTTACTTTTTCATAGACTTGAACAGCTCTCCCATGCCAATCATCTCGAACAAGGCATCTTTAAATATCATGTAGGCCAGCGCAAACAAAGCAAGGCCTGTAATTACTCCGATAACCCCGGAAAGAATACTGGCCATAACCCCTTTCACAAAATTGGCGATAGAGGGCCTTGGCGTAAACATCGTGGATACAATCCAACCCCCATAGAAGAAAGTGATGATGGATAATGGAATCAAAAAGCCATTTCCGGTAAGGGTGTATGCAATTACGGAGAGGATGGTGAGCACGATACCCTGAGCCGTGAGATATACAGCGGCAACAATGGATTCAGTAAAATTGATCTTTGCCGATTTTCTAAAAAATGCCAACAATGGAACAGCGAAAAACAAAGCATTAATGAGGGAAACGGACCGTGTGGACTTGGTGATTGTCGATGTGATTTTTTTAATGACTTCTGCCTGGTTCTTGTCCTGTATGTCGGAAACGTTGGGATCGTCCAAAGCGTTGAGACCGTAATATGCATCCAGATCTATCTCGAACAGGTTAAGGTACAAGAGGTAAATGGTGGTGACAATTAAAAAATACCCTATGGGGCCAATATACGCCCTTCTATCACCATTGATGTAAGTCATAGCCACCCTACCTGGCTTGGTAAATCCATGCCAAACGGTGCGCACAAACATATTGTCGAATCCAAAAAACTTTTCAAATCCATCCCTTATAATCGACACGAATCGGATGCGTTTCACGTGCATGGGCTGCCCGCATTGAAAGCAAAAGTTGCTGCTACTTTCTGTGCTGCAATGAATGCAAGGTTTGACTAGCTGTTTGTCCATATTTTTCGACCGAAAAGTATGGAAATAATTGAAGATGAATTAATGCCTCAAGAAAAATATGCTTCTGTTTCGGGCAGATCAGACTTGATCAAAAATTGCTCTCCACTCATCGGGTACAGGCATGGTGACACCCTTAACATAGTCGTAGCAAACTACCACTGATTTGCCTTTGGTGCACTCGATCCATTCAGCACCTTTCGATTTAAGGATACGGTAATGCACTTCAAAACTCTTGTGTCCGACCTTGCCCACGCTGAGTTCAATTTCTGCCTTATCCATCAATAAAAGAGGCATTAGGTAGTCTACTTCGTGGTGCGCAAGCAATATGCCTTGGTGTTGCCAATCCCACTTCTCTCCTACCCTCTGTTCGAACCAAAGCTTACGGCCTTCTTCAAAATAGGTGAGGTATACGGCATTGTTTACAATGCCATAGGAATCTAGATCATTGAATCTGATGTGTATAGGATAGCGTGAATGACCCATACAGTTATGTTATGGGGTTCATGATCACACTATATACAGTAATACTATTCGGGTCTCTGTCATAAAAGAGCTTATCCAAAGCTAGCTGTACGTTCTTGGCGCTGAAATACGATGTTTGTAACATCTCCTCACCCACCCTTCTCCACTGTATGGTGTACGAGCTCTCCTTTTCCTTATAGCTTTTCACATAGTCCACCATTTTTTTGAGCACATCCACTTTGTCATACCCCTCTTCGCTATGGAATAGAAAGGATTGGTTATGCCTTGGATTTACAGTGACGAGATGCAGCGATGTTTTCCCTTCGTTTTCGCTGTAATCGTATATCAGGCTGTTTGGGCCTAAACCTATGTACTTATCTATTTCCCTTTGAAGCTTTGATATTTCTATGTTCTTATCTGTCATCACCTTTCTTATTGGGGGTCAAATTTACTGAATTCGCTATTGTTGCTTTTAAACTCTGGAACTATTGTTTTCATTTTTTGTACCAGCAAGTCATTGTCCTGCTTATTAAATAAATCAATCAACCCTGCAATTTGTTCGCTTACCTCCTCAAAATTGTTGGGGCGTACGCTGGCCCTCTTTATCTGTGGATGGTGGGTGGGCAATGTATTCTCTTCGTTGTTTAGCAGTTCTTCATACAGTTTTTCTCCGGGCCTAAGTCCCGTAATCTGAATGTCGATATCCCGACCTGGCTCCAGGCCACTAAGTTTTATCATTTGCTCGGCCAGATGCATGATTTTGACCGACTCACCCATGTCGAACACAAAAATTTCTCCACCCTCGCCCATCACACCAGCCTCCAGTACCAGGCTGCACGCCTCAGGTATGGTCATGAAATAACGGGTTACCTCAGGGTGGGTCACCGTAACCGGACCACCGGATTCAATTTGCTTCTTGAACAGAGGAATAACAGAACCGTTGCTGCCAAGCACATTGCCAAAGCGGGTGGTGATAAATCTGGTGGATCCACGGTCATTGCTGCTTTGGGCATATATTTCAGCTACGCGCTTTGAGCTGCCCATCACGCTTGTGGGATTCACAGCTTTGTCAGTAGAGATGAAAACAAAGCACTCCACATTGAAATGCACAGCAAGGTCTACAAGTATTCTGGTGCCGAGCACATTGGTGAGTACCGCCTCACTGGGATTCTGCTCCATGAGTGGCACATGTTTGTACGCAGCGGCGTGGTATATCACTTGCGGATTGAATGCAGCGAACACGCGCTTCATACGCTCTTCACGGCGAATGTCGGCAATGACCACTTCCAGCTTCACGTTGGGGAAATTGAGTCTTATTTCTCCTTCCAGATCATAGAGCGCAGATTCTGATTGATCGAGTGCAATGAGCAATTGGGGATCGTACTTTGCAATTTGCCGTACCAGTTCGCTGCCAATGGAGCCAGCAGCACCGGTAACCAATACCACCTTGCCCCTCAACGCAAGCGCCACATTTTCCGGATCGAGTGTGATGGCATCTCGCCCCAGCAGATCGTCAATGTTTACTTGCCTTATTTGCCTGAAGCTCAGCTCTCCATTTATCCAATCTGTTACAGGGGGTACATTCAGCACCCGGGCATTGTGCCTCAGGGCAATATCGATCACCTTGCGTCGGTTATCGGCGTGGAGCTTCTGTATACTGATGATGATGTGGGTAACCCCATACCGGTCTATTTGCTTGCCCAAATCTTTGCTGTGCACCACGGGGGCTCCTTCTACCCTGCTGCCCGCTTTATCCGGATTGTCATCAATAAAAGAGACTACCTCGTAGCTCGTCCCGGCATCGCGGTCGAGCGTGCGTTTGGTAATTACACCGGCCTCTCCTGCCCCATATATTATCACCTTTTGGCGTTCACTCCGTGGATTCCGTATCTCCACATAGGCCATCTTTATAGCCAATCTATAGGTGATCAATAGCGCTGAGCAAATGAATCCGTCCAGAATAATTATTGTAAAAGGAAGAAAATAAGCCTGGTCCCAATAGTAGAATTTGATGGGATTGAGCAGGGCGAAAAACAATGACCCGACTGCAATTACCTTTAGGACACGCATGCTGTCGCGGGTGCCAGTGTACCTGATTACAATTGCAAAAGTGCTGCCTGCCAGAAAGAGCAGTATGCGCACCATCATGTATATAGGAAATGCAAAAAGCAAAGGTCCCTGTTCCTGTGCTGGTATGGTGAAGTCGAACCTCAACATGTAAGCCACGAAGAGACTCACCATCACCACAAAGGTGTCTATGAGAAAAATGATCCAGCGTGGTACAGTCCTGTCGGGAAAATTCATTTGCAGGGAGGGCTCATCCCGTCAAATATAGCATGTTTTTGGGGGTGGGAAGACTTAAGTGAGAGTAAGAAACTTCCAGCGGTGGAATATGTGGGAAAATACTTCGCTAAATAATTTTTGTTCAGGCATTTCCCCACAAAGAAGGAGTGAACACCGAAGCATGCACTCTCTTTCTTCGCGGTAAAAATCTATTCCTGGTGGGGCTACGCCCGCAAACTTCGGTCAAAGCTTTGTTTTCCTTGTTTGCGCTCCAGCATCGCTCAATTCGGTTTCGATTTTGAAGTGCACAAGATCATCCCATTTTTTTTTACTTGCTACCCTTACAGTTTATGGGAAGGCTACCGTAACAACAGTATAAAGAACAACAGCGAGAAAACTGCATATCAAAACATCACCTTTCGAGCGCCATACCTACACCTTTTAATATTACTTTTGCGCCTCCTAAATTTTTTTATGAAAAAACTTGCCGCCCACCAACAACATGTCGACCTCGGTGCCAAAATGGTGCCCTTTGCGGGATATGAAATGCCGGTACAATACTCCGGTGTAATCGATGAACACCTCAATGTGCGCGACCACTGCGGCATATTCGATGTATCGCACATGGGGGAGTTTTTTGTACGTGGTGAGGGTGCCCTGCCCTTACTGCAGTATGTTACTTCCAATGATGTGGCCAAGCTAACTCCCGGCAAAATACAATACAGCTGCTTTCCAAATGGGAAGGGCGGCATTGTGGATGATTTGCTGGTGTATTGCCTCTCGGCTACAGAGTATATGCTCGTGGTAAATGCTTCAAACATTGAGAAGGATTGGGAATGGATCAACAAGCACAACACCTTTGGTGCAGAACTTGAAAACAGAAGTGACTCCATGTCCCTTTTCGCGGTGCAAGGCCCTCGTGCTGTGGCTGCGCTGAGAGGGCTTACACCGTTGGCTTTGCACGACTTGAAATACTACACTTTTGCCGTAAGCAGTTTTGCAGGTATGGAGAACATCATCATCTCTGCTACTGGCTATACCGGTGCTGGTGGATTCGAAATATACCTTCCCAACAGCGAAGCAGCGAGGGTATGGGAGGAAATTCTTGCTTCCGGTTCCTTTGTGGAAATAAAACCTATAGGCCTTGCAGCACGCGACACCCTGCGCCTGGAGATGGGGTTCTGCCTGTATGGAAATGACATAGATGACCGCACATCGCCCATTGAAGCAGGCCTTGGATGGATCACAAAATTTTCAAAAGACTTTATTGACAAGGAGCTGCTTCACAAGCAAAAAATAGATGGTACCAACCGCAAGCTTGTAGGTTTTGAAATGGAAGACCGGGGCATTCCCCGCAAGGGTTATCCATTGCTCAATGCCGAGGGTGAAAGAATTGGTGAAGTAACTTCAGGCACCCAAAGTCCTTCACTGAACAAAGCCATAGGCATGGGATATGTCGCCACAACTTACGATGAACCCGGGGATCAAATTTTCTTGGAAGTACGGGGGAAAGCCTTAAAAGCAACAGTGGTAAAACTACCCTTCTACACCGCACATTAATGGCAGATAAGCCCCGTAAGTTTAGGGTAGAAGTATGCTTCACACCCGATGAGTTCGACTTGTACAAGCAGGAATACACTGCTGTGGTTGCCATAGATGTACTGAGAGCTACTACAGCCATCTGTACTGCATTTCACCATGGGGTGGAAAAGATCATACCCGTCTCGACAGTCGAAGAAGCAGAAGATTACAGAAATCGTGGATTCATGGCAGGAGCAGAAAGAGGCGGACAGATTGTGGAAGGCTTTGAGTTTGGGAACTCCCCATTCAGCTATATGAAGCCTGAAATAAAAGGGCAGACCATTGCCCTCACCACCACCAATGGCACAAGAGCAATAAACATTGCTGCGGCTACGCACCGGGTATACATTGGCTCTTTTATAAATATGGATGCGGTGATAAACATGCTCATCAACACACCTGCAGATGTGCTGCTGCTGGCGAGTGGATGGCAAGGCAAATTCAACCTTGAAGACAGCATCTGTGCGGGCGCAATCACAGACGCTTTGTTGCTCAGCGGCAAATACATGAGCGACGAAGACTCGACCATTGCGGCCATGTTTCTTTTTCAGAAAGCCAGGCAGAATTACTTTGGGTTTCTAAAAGCTTCATCACACAGAAGGAGGTTGCGCAACCTAAATTTAAATGAAGACATCAAGTATTGCCTCACCCCAAACCAAACCGATGTAATACCGGTGTACGAAAATGGCGCGCTCGTATTGCTTAAAACATGAGCATAGGTGCCAACATAGAGAAAATTAAAGCTGAAATTGGTGATGGTGTGGTGCTTGTTGCTGTCTCGAAATACAGTCCTGACAGCGATGTACAGGAAGCCTACGATGCCGGCCACCGGGATTTTGGAGAGAACAAAGCCCAGGAACTTGCTGCGAGAAAGGAAAAATTCCCGAAGGATGTACGCTGGCATTTTATAGGCCATATGCAAACCAACAAAGTAAAGTATATCGCTTCCTTTGTATACCTTATTCACAGCGTTGACAGTATGAAGTTGCTTGTAGAAATTAACAGACAGGCGGCCAAACACCAAAGGATTATACCCTGCTTGCTTCAGGTGCACATAGCACAGGAAGAGACAAAGTTTGGGCTTGATGAGAATGAGCTTACGGAACTGCTTACCGACCCTGTGCTTAAAGAATTGAAAAACATCAAAGTAAATGGACTGATGGGTATGGCCACCAATACAGCGGAAGTAACACTTGTAGAAAAAGAATTTGGCAAGCTTAAGACCCTCTACACAAGGGTGCAATCCATGCAAAACCTTCCGGCAAATGTGGAACCCGAAATTCTGAGCATGGGCATGAGTGCCGACTACAAAGTTGCGCTTGGCACAGGCAGCAATATGGTGAGAATTGGCTCTGCTGTTTTTTCGCATTAATACGGATTGAAATGAGCACAAAAGAAAAACCAAAGAGAGAAGCGGCTATGATTGCCAGGCTCTTCTCCACAAAGGCCGATGAAGTACTTCAGGCATTTACTGAAATCCATGAAAAAGGAAACTATACCATGGTAGAGCCACTGTTGAAGACACTAACAGATTGGCCTGAAGATGAGTCCATTTGCCGGAAGGCAAAGGAGATTATTATGGAAGTGAAATCTGAAAATGCGATTCCTATATTGGTTGAAGCATTGGAAAACCCTGCCTACTTTTCGCAAAGAGCCTTCATATTGTCCGTATTCTGGCACGCGGGGTTGTACCCGGTAGATCATGTTGAAACGCTGGTGAAGCATGCCCTTCAGGGTGACTATTACGTTGCGCTGGAATCGCTGACCGTATTGGAGAATATGGACGCCGAACCAGATGAAGATTTGCTCCGAAATGAGCTTATCACCATCGATGAATTCATTGATGAAAATCCCAATGCTGGGCATCTCGGCATTATAAAATCGATAAAAGAACTCCTCACCACTAAACTAAGTCAATGAAAATATTCACACCACTGCTTCCAGCATTGATGGTTGGCCTTTTGGCATGCCAATCGAACACTGGCGATGAAAAATCTGCAATAGAAAGCGAACCCACGGTAAGCACATACAGCATTGCATTTCAAAGCGTTGATGTAAAACAAGAAGGATGCACAGGCAGCTCCTGCACGTATGTTTCCCTCAAGTACCCCGCTTTATCAGGTGGAAATCACGCTGAAAAAATAAACCAAACCATTGAAGACGAGTTGCGCGAAATTCTGAAAGCAAGGCTTCCTGAACCAACTTCTATGGGCAGCTGGAATGAGCTGGCCCAGAAATTTATAGACGGTTATGCGCTTTTCATGCATGAATTTCCCGACACAAAGCAAACATGGTTTCTCAAGGTAGAATCCAGTAAAAGCATTCTCACGGAAGACTACTTTACAGCCTACCTTCTCGCTTCAGATTTCATGGGGGGTGCTCATTCCAATACATATGCAGTGCTGCTGGTTTTTGATCTCAGCACAGGTGAGCGTGTGGATGTGAAAAGCCTGGTAGATATTGAAATGCTTACCATGCTGGCTGAAAAGAAATACAGGGAAATTCACAAGCTAAAGGCCGATGAACCTCTGGATGACTCGGGCTACTTTTTTCCGGGTGGCATATTTGCCCTTCCTGCCAATTTGGGCATGAACAGTAAAGGTGTATTGCTCGTGTACAATCCCTATGAAGTTGCTGCCTACTCAAAAGGAATGACAGAATTTGTGATACCCTATACCGCCCTGCGGGAAACGGAAAAAGAATCGACTTAAATAAACCCCAAAAGTAAAACCCCGGAGAACCGGGGCTTCACTTACTTGACATGTTTAAGGGGTACTGTTTTAATCTAAGGGGTAAGCTTATGCAGCCATGATGGATTTTACTTCGCTTGGGGGTCCGATACCCGAAGCGCCTATGGCCATGATCCTAAACCAGTAACTGCTGCCAGGGGTGAGTGATTCTACTACAAATCTGCTTTTCGTAGAATATCCTGTTGTGAGCCAATTGGTTTTTTTATTCGGTGCCTTCGCGCACATTTGCACGAGGTAATTTTTGCTGTTTGAAACTGGTTTCCAATTCAGGAATACTGCTCCTTGAACTTCCAGCCTTTTTAATTTCACTTCATCAGGTGCTTTCATAGGCATTGCCCTATTATTGGCGCTGCGTACTTCAAATCCTGAACTTTTAATCAACTCTACATTTCCTTTGCTGGCATGCTCTACGAACACTGCCACCTGTCGCATCACGCGCTCCAATTCCTTCTCACACAGTTTGCGTGCCGCTACAGCCCGTTTGTCGCCAAACTCTGAAAGTTCGATGGACGTTTCGAGCAACTTAAGCTTCATGGTTAACTCTGAAAGTAGTGATTGTGGCGTATGAAAAGAGCCTGAAGTACTCAGTGAGCTAATCACCTTACTTGCTATCTCTACTTTCCGGGCTGCGTTCAGTCCGCGTAATCCCATTTTTACTTTCGACATTGTGTTGATTCGGTATTCTTGCTACATGCCCTGTTACGCAGGTGCTTTTTCTAAAGTTTCAAAAGTTTTAAAAAAAATCTCACTTGCTTTACCTAAACCATTGCTTGCACCACATGTTGCTGTGATTGCAAATTCATAGATTGCAGTTAAAGTAGTATTGATAACGTGCTATTTGCAATAAATGCAACTAAACCCAAAAATGGAATTGAAGAGAAATTCCATGGTAATTTCAAGAAATCCGAAGTTTAGTCCCGGATTGTTTAAACCTTCTTCCATGTATCGCGTCTTATTGCCACCTTCGCGGAAATGATGAACACTAAATACCTATTACTGCTTTTCTTTATTCTTTTTATAACAGCCCATGGCATTAGGGGCCAATCATTCAACGTAATTGGCACCACCCAATCAGCAGACTCCAAAACCGCACTCCCGGGAGCAAGCATCAAAGCAATTTCAGAGAAGGATTCGACCGTGTGGTATGGAACAGTGAGCAGCCTTGATGGAAAGTTCAGCATTGACGTTCCTGCCCCAGGCAATTATATATTGCAAATAAGGTATGTGGGCTTTGAAAGCTATTCCCTCAACATTACTGCAATAGCAGGTGAAACTTTAAACATTGGCGATGTACGCATGAAGGAATCTACTAAAATGCTCAAGGGCATAGTGGTGGAAGATACTGCACAAAGAGTTACTCTTAAGGGAGATACGGCAGTATACAATGCTGATTCCTTTAAGGTAAACCGCGACGCTGATGCGAGCAAGTTGCTCGAAAAGATGCCGGGCGTAACCAATTCTGGAGGTACAATTAGTGTGCAAGGAGAGACCGTTCAGAAGGTATTGGTAGATGGCAAAGAGTTTTTCGGGAATGACCCTAAAACTGCACTCAACACCCTCCCTGCCGAAATCATTTCCAAAATAGAAGTATTCGACCAGCTAAGTGAGCAATCTCAGTTTACTGGATTCAATGATGGAAATACCGTAAAAACAATAAACATCATCACGAAGGCTGGCAAGAACCAAGGAGAATTTGGGAAAGTTTTTGGCGGATACGGCACAGACAACCGCTACTTGTTGGGCGGGAATGTTAATAAATTCAATGGTGATGAGCGCATTTCACTGTTGGCGCTCTCCAACAATGTAAACCAGGTTAATTTTGCCACAGAGGATATAGCTGGCGCGGTAGGTTCCACAGTAGATGCGATAAACAACCCACCAAGGGGTCCACGAAGACAAAGCGCGGGAACGGGGAGCGCCAGCGACTTTCTGGTAGCACCCGAGAATGGAATCAATACCACCTCAGCCATAGGGTTCAATTACAGCAACAACTTCGGCAAGAAGCTTAAGTTGAATGGTTCGTACTTCTTCAACACCACTGACAATATTAACGACAATACCTTGAAAAGAACTTTCAGCGGTGGAAATGCAGAAGGGCAGATATACGAAGAACAAAATACCAGTCGCACTGAAAATACGAATCACCGCATCAACCTACGCGCTGAATACGACATGGACGATAAGAATTCATTTTTACTCAAACCAAGCATAGGTTTTCAAGACTTTGAAGCAAACAACAATCAACTATTCAGAACCACTCTGCTGGACACCATATTTAATTCCGGAACCAATTTCACGACGCAGAGCAGCCAGTCCATGACATTCTCAAATGAATTGTTATTCCGCAGAAAGATGGCGAAGAAAGGGCAAACATTTTCTATTTCTCTACAGAGCAATATCAATGGCACCGATGGTTTGAACAGTCTTTTCAATGAATTGGTGGATGTTGACGGCGTGCTCCAAGAGAGCGAAGACTGGCGGTCCGAAAGAGACCAAACAAGCCAGAACCAAAGGCTCAACATCTCCTACACGCATCCACTCAGTGATAAAGTATCACTGGAGTTAGGCTACAGACCTGAATGGACCAAGAGCACCAGCGACTGGGATACCCGAAACCCGGATGCATCCAATGATTATTCGCTGGTAGACTCAACTTTGAGCAACAAGTTTGAAAGTACCTTTTTCACACACGAGGCGCGTTTACGACTCAGAATTCAAGCGGGTAAAGGTGGATTTGCAGTGGCAGGATTTAACTATGAATACACCGAAAACGACAACAATCAAACGTTCCCTTCCGAATTCAACAACCTGAGGATATATCGCAACCCGCTGCCCTTTGCACTTTTCAGAAAGACTTTTGAAAATAAGGCGAGCTTTTTTGCACTGTACCGCATGTCTGCCAACCTTCCATCCATCCAACAGCTAAATACAGTAATTGACAACAGCAATCCATTTCAGGTGAGCGTTGGAAATATTAATCTGGACCAGGCTTTGGGCCACCGGTTTGTAATAAGATACAACCTGACCAATACGGACAAAGGGACGAACTTCTTTGCCCTAATCTCCGCTGATGCACAAGACGGTCGCATCTCGAACGCCACAACAGTAGTAACTGCTGATACGCTCCTGGCCAATGGATATATCCTCCCGGCCGGTGGTCAAATTACCCAGCCCGTGAACCTGGATGGGTATGTCAATTTCAGAACCTTCGCCAACTATGGTTTCCCGGTAAAAGTATTGCGAAGCAACCTGAACCTCAATGCCACACTTACAGGTCAAAAAAGCCCCGGCCTCATCGACAATGAACTCAATTATGCACAAACCATTGGTCTGAACACTGGTATCGTTCTTGGATCAAATATCAGTGAGCGTGTGGACTTTAAGATAGGCGCTAGCACTGCTATGAATTGGGTAACCAATAGCCTCAATGGTCAGGATGATTTTAACTACCTCACCTATACCGCCAATGCTGGTGGCGTTTTCACCCCCATCTCACGATGGGTGATAAGCACCGACTTTAGTGTAAACATATACCGGGGTCTCGGAGATCTTGATCAAGAATTTCTCATTTGGAATGCAGGTGTGGGCTACAGGTTGCTCAAAGATGAATCTCTCGAAGTGCGCGTCTCAGCCTTCGACTTGCTTTCGCAAAACAACAGCGTTTCTCGAACGGTAACTGAAACATATGTGGAGGACAGGGAAACGGATATCCTGCAACGATACATTATGTTATCGGTAAGTTACCGACTCAGAAGTTTTCGTCCAAAACCTGAATGAGAGCAAGTAGGGTAAAGAAGCCCTAAAAATGTACCTTAGCCATATCGCAAGTATTCTTTACTCCAAACATTCTGCATATGGTAATTGCCCTCGGTGGTCTTTTTTTATATTCCGAAAATCCCAAAGTACTTGCCAAATGGTATTCCGATAATCTAGGCCTCACCTACGAATATGCTGAAGATTACAGCGCCTATTATATTTCATTTCCTTACCGGGAAATGGACAATGAGAAAAAGCGCTACACTGTGTTTTCCATTCTTCACAATGACAGCAGACCCTTCGTAGATGGAAAATTCTTCACCATCAACTTGCGCGTCTCCAACATCGATTCAGTGATTCAGAAACTCGCACAGAACCGTGTGGAAGTACGAGGGCCTGAGCAACATGATGAAGGAAAGTTTGCCTGGTTGGTAGACCTGGAAGGGAACTACATTGAACTTTGGCAGGATGTAGATTAGCGCTTCACTATTTTCAGCGCCGACTTGGGCGCACCCAATTCACGTAGCATATAGATCCCTGCTGTATATCCACCTAGTTCCAAGCTAAATACAGAAGTTCCAGCTGGTACTGTGTACTCATTCAGCTTTCTTCCTGATATATCGAGGAGTTCCAGCACCATTCCCTTTCCATCTATTCCTGAAATATAAGCTACATCAACCACAGGGTTAGGAGCTATTCCAAATGAAGGTTCTATATATTCATTTTGCACTGAGCTAACCAATCCTACCATAAAATTGCCTGTCTCCGAAACAAGGTCATCGCCGCAGGATACAGGCTTTATAAGTCGCCAATAATATTCAGTCATACCGAACGGCACGATGGCCTGAATTTCAGTGGCGTTGCCGAAGTGCTCTACTTCATACACAATGGTTTCAAAATCAGGATCTACAGCCACCTGTAAATAGGCATATCCCGGAAATAGGTCATCATACTGAAAGAGTACATTCTGGGTATTCAGCGTAACCCCACCAATCGGGAATGCGGGTACAGGAACTGCTGTTTCATCTGCATCTTTTACCACTACGAAAGGAAGGTTTCGGGTGTTGCCACTGTAAGAAATAGTAACGCTTCCGGGATAGTAGCCGGGATTTGAAGAAGAAATGCCGGTAACTATGAGCTCATTGCTGTAAGGAGCACCTTGGGAATTTGCAAACAATATAAAACCATTTACCGGCGAATTCGAATCCATCATAGAAGATGAATAACTGACATTGCCAACCACAGGCTGATTGAAATGTACTGGCACAGTGAGCACCGATTCATTACCACAAATTTTTATAATCTTGGTTTCCAACTCGGCATAGCGTGGCTTTACGAAGTGCACACCACTGTACATAGCCGTTACTGGAATTACCTCACTCTTAAAATAGGGATAGTTGCTCCAGCTGCCGGTAAATGTTTTGTTGTCGTTATCAGGCACCACATCAAAATAACCAAATGAATTGAGAAGGCCATTCCCTACATTGTTGAGATCGAGAATACGAAGGCCGGAAGTGTAATTGGAAAGATATGCCATATTGTCGCGCACATACAGGTTGTGGTCAATAGATGTAGTTCCCAGATCTACGTACCCAATTGGGAACGGATTCTCCAAATCCTGCACATCCCAAACGATTGTTCTTGTGTTTATTTCAAAATCAAGCTCATCCAGCTCATCATTCGAAAGAAGGTACTTATGGTCTTCAGTAAGCCAGCATTGGTGTGTATAGCCAATCATTTCATACTCGGTGCGTGAGAGCATCTCCACGTCCTGCTTGTCGGTCACATCAAATACCGTGATGGTATTCTCGTTTCCGGCAAAGCAAATCTGCCTTCCCTGATAAGCTTCGTGTGGCCCGTTGTACACCACTATCTGTGCATCATGGGTGTAGCCATCCTCTTCGCTGCTGCCAGCATATGCTGGAGCCGTCGGATTGTTAATGTCTACTATGTGCAAGCCTCCAGCAAAAGTATTGGTGCCCACCGGATAGGCAAATCCACTCTCTTCATCTACTGCGATATTATGCGCATTTCCAAAACCGGTATAGACCGCATCTGGGTTGAATTGCACAGGTGTTTCTGCATACGAAACCGACTCCAGGCGTGTCAGGTCAAATACTTGCATACCATGTCCACCAGCCTCAGCTACAATATATGCATAGCCATTCCTAACCTTAATATCTCTCCACAAACTGCCAAAAGTTTGGGTAGGAAGGTAACCAATGTACAATGGTCTAGCGGGAGATGTAATATCAATAAATGCTGTTTTGTTGAACAAACCGAGCGTAACATATTCCCTACCCGTTTCAGGATTGGTCCACCCCCATACATCATTCACGTTTTGCGTCTCAAACAGCGCCAAAGTAAGGCTGCTTAACTGATCAGTCATTTGGCACGGATACCCATCTGAGAATCCATCAATACATCTTTGGGCTGAAATTTCATAAGAGCATACCAGCATTAGGGTGCTCATTGCGAGGGTCGAAATTGTTCTCATAGGCTTTATTCAGCGCAAAGGAAACGCTAATCTGCCGCACTTTCTAATCTATATCATCTTAAACGGGTATTCCTACTAATAATTTGAGCACGATCTTTGAGAGATAGTAGGTAATTCGTCGGGTGCACGACAACCGTGGAGAAATGGAATCATTACATTTGAAACTTTAACAAGAAACTTTACCATGAAGACAACCCTTATACTCATAGCTGCCGTTTTTGCCGCTGATACGTTATTTTCTCAAATTGCTGACCGCACGGAAACGGATTGCGATGGTAATCAGCGAACGGTGTATGATGTTGGCCTCGAAGGAAAACCACTCATTATTGCTTCCAAGGGTTTGGATTGCAGCATTTGCATGAGCCACGCAAACTCCGTTGGGATTTTTGCAAATACGTACGCAGGTCAAATTGAGGTATGGGGTGCAATGACCTTTCTCTACAACCAGTCTATTCCCACCTGCACACAGGTTGAGAATTGGGAAAATTCGTACAACTGGAATGCGGTTTTTGCATTTGTTGATGCCGACGAATATTGGTATGGCGTGGGAGTACCCACCTACCGGGTAATACACCCATTAACGCAGGAGGAGATATATACCGCAGGGAATTGGACAGCCGCATCAAATGCAGCCATAGGTATACTCTCCCTAAGTTCGAATAACAATAAACCACTAGAAAATATCAACATCAAAGCACATGCTGACGGTCAGTCCCTCCACATACAAGCTGAAAATCTTCAGAAAGCAGCATTTACAGTTGATGTTGTAAACATGGTTGGTCAGGTAGTGGCCAAGTATGAGCTGCAAAGCCGCAACGACAGCGAAAAGTTCAAGGTCGATTTCAGTGCAAAACCTGGAATCTACATCTTGCAACTCTCACAGCTAGGTAACCGCACTGCGCTCAAATTTGTGGTAATCTAGTGCATCTTTAAATCCGCTGCTTTCTATTCTGCTTACTGCGGTAATTACTGTTAGCGCGCAGCATGATTTTATGTTGGGATCAGGTACTACTGCCTGAAGAAAGTATAAATAGGAAGTGCCTCATACAAGCGCAAAATCTTGGTACGAGCGTTTCTCACATTGAAATCATGGTGAATAAATAAGGTAGGAAATAAGTCTGAATGACTTTTATGCTTCTGTTTTACAAGCCATAAGCACCTTTATTTATCAATGTATTTCCCATCCTTATTTCTTTAAAAACTTCTTGAATACGTAAGATACTACATTGCGTGCGCAGCCTATCTTCGTGAACCTAAAGAGGCAAACTGAAGATTATGAAGTGGATTAAAATTGAAGATCAATTACCCGAAGACAATCAGCGCGTATTGGCATTTCTACCAGAAAACTTGGTATACCTGCCCGGTAAGACTGGGGCGATGAGATTCACACCCGTCATATTCCTGAGATTTGCAAAAGACTTTTTCAAAGAAGCCAATTCTAAACGAGACATTCATGGGCCGCATTTCTGGCTTGGTGAAGGTCAAAGCAACCATTACTTTAAGGATGTGAGCCACTGGATGCCCACCCCATCGGGTCCAGGTGGAGAGACTGAAGAAATGAGAATGCCCTGAAGCCACTGCAGTGGGCCATCATTAAAAGAAAACAGCCCTTGCGGGCTGTTTCCTCCTACTACTCTACTAGTAAACTAACCTATCTAACAGTGCTTCCACTGTATGGTTAGAAAAACATCATGCAAGAGTGATTGTTCATTGGATCAAGAAAATTTTTTCATTTTTTTCATATCTATCTGATTATGAGTAAGTAAAATTTTATACATTAGATAATGACACGCTATTTATACACAATGTTTGGCTTTGTGACACAGCAACCAAGAATGATGTACGCGCCATCTTGCTTTTTCTACTTTTGCACTGCTAAACCACCCCTATTTGGGTTCAAATTATTATATATCAATACGTAAGATTATCTGTAGGCAGTACAAGAAACCATTTAACACAGGCTCCGTTTATCCAAACTGGTTATTATTGGTCCTTGCAAAGGGTTTGCATTTCCTGTATTTAAAACCATCTAAGACATGAAAATTTTAAAATTCGGCGGTACCTCAGTGGGAAGTACTGACGCGATTCGCACACTCATTCACATTGTTAAGAAGGAGACTGATAGCGGTCAGAAAATCGGCATAGTATGCTCCGCCATGGGAGGCGTGACCAATAAACTAATCAGTCTCGGGAAACAAGCCTTGGACA
The DNA here is from genome assembly GCA_041749535.1 of Cryomorpha sp. Lineage (GTDB taxonomy): Bacteria > Bacteroidota > Bacteroidia > Flavobacteriales_D > Cryomorphaceae > JBBQZU01. The sequence continues at coordinate 22,541 of JBGTBE010000006.1, forward strand.
AGGAAGAGTTTCTCGACGACCTCAGGGCAATTGAGAACCGGCATTATGAAGTAATAAGGTATCTTCTGAGGGTAGAGAATCAGAATAGGGCTTTAATCTCTATTAAATTGCTGACCAATGAAGTGGAAGAACTCCTCTTCGGAGTGAAAGCCTTGGGAGAACTCTCAGCTGGCGTGAATGACAAATTGGTAGCCTATGGTGAGTTGCTCTCAAATAGCATGATTGCAGAAGTATTACAGCAAGCAGTAGGAAAAGCCATATTTTGTGATGCACGTGCTCTTTTAGTAACCAACAGCCACTTCGGCAATGCACAGGTTCTTGAAGGACCAACTTATGAGAAGATTTCAGCGTGGGCAGCAGCTTTGGGTGATTCAATTCCGGTGATTACCGGATTTGTAGCTGCCGATGAGAATGGGCGCACCACAACCCTTGGTAGGGGCGGCTCTGACTACACAGCAGCACTGTTCGGGGTTGGAATGAATGCCTCAGAAATACAAATATGGACAGATGTAGACGGTTTTATGACCGCCGATCCTCGATTGGTGAAAAAGGCATACTCATTGGCTGAACTGAGCTATGAAGAAGCCATGGAACTCTCCTATTTTGGCGCCAAAGTAATTTATCCGCCAACCATGATACCGGCCATATCAAGGCAGATTCCAATACTGATTAAAAACACTTTCAACCCCACCCACGAAGGCACTCGCATACACAGCACGTTAAAGCAGAGCAAGGGACTCATAAAGGGAATAGCCTCCGTGGCTGATGTGTGCTTACTGAACATTCAAGGCACAGGAATTATCGGTACAAGAGGTTTCAGCGGAAGGCTCTTTACAGCAATCGCGAATGCAGGCGTAAATGTGATGCTGATAACACAGGCAAGTTCTGAGCACAGCATAAGCATCGCTATAAATCCTGCCGATTCGCAGCAGGCAGTAGAAGCAATTCAAGCAGCATTCGAATATGAAATACTAAAAGAGAAAATTGCGCCTCCCCATATTGTAAACGGCTTGAGCATACTCGCTGTGGTCGGTGAGAACATGCGCCATGCTACCGGTCTTAGTGGCAAGCTTTTCAGCACCCTCGGCCGCAGCGCAGTGAATGTAGTGGCCATCGCGCAAGGCTCTTCTGAGCTAAACATCTCTGTAGTGATTTCAAGAACCGATCTTGCGAAAGCACTTAATGCTGTGCATGATTCCCTCTTCCTTTCACCAGTAAAGACTGTGAACGTATACTGCGTAGGTACTGGAAATATTGGTGCCACACTCATAGACCAGCTCCATGCTGCAAGCGCTTATTTAGCGAAAGAGCACAACCTGCAAATAGCAGTAATGGGCATTATAAATTCACGAAAGATGCTCATAGGACCAGAAGGCGGACTCTTGCTGGACAACTGGCGCCAGGACCTCGATACAAAAGGGGAACAGGCTGACCTGCATCGATACATAAGTGAAATAATCAGATTGAACCTGCCCAACTCAGCGCTTATAGACAACTCAAGCAATAAAAAAGTAGTTGAGAAATACGCCGAAACGTTCAGAAACAACATTTCAGTGATAACCTGCAACAAAATTGGAAACTCTGAAAGTTGGGAGCAATACACAGAACTCAAGCTGCTGTCGCGCAAGAACGCTGTGTTCTACCACTACGAAACCACGGTGGGTGCGGCACTTCCGATCATCAAAAGTCTCAACGACCTGCTCGTAAGCGGAGATGAAATAATTAGCATTGAAGCTATTCTCTCAGGTACGATTTCATTCATTTTTAACAATTACAAGGAGGGCCGTACTTTTGGTGATGTGGTTCGGGAAGCACAGGCCAAGGGCTATACTGAACCTGACCCCCGAGATGATCTCAATGGCATGGACTTTTCAAGAAAGATGCTTATTCTAGCCCGAGAGATGGGGCTTTCATTAGAAATGAGAGATATTGTAATAGACCCAATACTTCCAGATAATTGCCTGAAGGCTTCCAACATTGATGCCTTTTACGCTGAGCTGGATAAATCTGAATCCCATTTTGCTAGCGCCCGCAATGAAGCTTCAAAAAATGGCAAAGTGCTCCGTTACATTGGCAATCTTAGAGATGGGAAAATCCATGTATCCATGCAGGCAGTGGGTACTGAGCATACCTTCTACAGCCTTGATGGGAGCGACAATATTATAGCGTTCAATACTGCAAGATACAACCAGGGACCACTCGTAATTAAAGGTCCGGGAGCAGGACCACAAGTTACTGCCGCCGGAGTTTTTGCTGATATTGTGAAAGTAGCAACAGTATAATAACTGCTTAATAGACCACCCACTCGCCATGAAATCCGTTAAAGCTTTTGCACCTGCCACCGTAGCCAATATGGTATGTGGTTACGATATTCTGGGATTCGCAGTCAATGAGCCAGGTGACACAGTAGAGCTTATTCTCAATGACAGCGGTGTTGTAACCCTCGACCATATTAGTGGAGATGGAGGGCTGTTGCCCAAAGATGCACAAAAGAATATCGCATCGGCGGTGGTGATGCAATACCTCAGCGGTATTGGCAAAAGCCAAGGTGTAAGTGTAAAGCTCTACAAAGGAATGCCACTGAACAGCGGCATGGGCTCTAGTTCGGCAAGCAGCGTCGCAGCCTTACTCGCCATAAATCACCTTATGGGCGAACCACTCTCAAGGGTGCAACTGCTGCCCTTTGCCATGGAAGGAGAACGCCTGGCTTGTGGAAGTGCGCATGCCGACAATGTGGCCCCAGCGCTGCTCGGTGGCCTTGTGTTGGTGCGCAGTTCCAACCCAGTGGATCCTATAAAACTACCGGTTCCGGAAGGTCTTTTTTGCACATTGGTGCACCCTCATGTAGATGTACCTACCAGTGAATCCCGGCGAATACTCAAGGAGCGGATTGCAGTGAGAGATGCGATAACCCAGTGGGGAAATGTGGCCGGAATGGTAGCAGGTTTTTGCACGAACAATAAAGCACTAATTGGACGAAGCATGGAAGATATAATTTTTGAGCCCATACGAGCGATGCTGATACCCCAGTTTTACGAAATGAAACAGAAAGCACTTGAATTGGGAGCCCTTGGCTTCGGAATTTCCGGCTCAGGGCCAACCATCTTCGCGCTCACTGAAGATAAGCTGGTTGCAGAGAAAATCGCGAAGGCCTTGCCCGACATACTGAGCGTAAACAACACCCATGCGGATTCCCATGTATGCACCATTAATACCACCGGCGCCGCAATCCTATAACACCATGAATTACTACTCCACCCGCGATAAAAAAAAGGTACACCCTGCAACATTGGAAGTAGCAGTAATTAGGGGCCTTGCTCCCGATGGAGGCTTGTACCTACCAGAAAAAATCACACCTTTCGATGCGGAATTTGTTCACAATATCGCCACGACGCCTCTCGAAACTTTGGCTTATGCTGTAGCGGATACCCTCACCGGAAATACCATACCGGAGTCTGTGCTTCGCACTATTGTGCGAGAAACCATTGACTTCCCAATGCCCGTGGTGAAAGTAGAAGACAATATCTACGCCTTAGAACTATTCCATGGCCCTACGATGGCTTTCAAAGATGTGGGCGCCCGATTTATGGCGAGACTAATGGGTTGGTTTGTGCGCAATTCAAGCGATCAACTCAATGTCATTGTTGCCACTTCGGGCGATACAGGTAGTGCTGTGGCTGCCGGGTTCTATGGTGTGCCCGGTATTCAGGTTACCATAATATACCCTTCTGGAAAAGTGAGCCCCTTACAGGAAAAACAACTCACCACATGGGGAGGCAACATTCGTGCAATTGAACTGGATGGCACATTTGACGATTGCCAAATCATAGCCAAACAGTTGCTCCTAGACAATGAATTAAAGAATACACATAGTCTAACTTCCGCAAATAGTATCAATATCGCCCGCCTGATCCCTCAAAGTTTCTATTACTTTGAAGCTTACGCAAAATTAGCTAAGCATGGCAGACCCATTGTTGTGAGTGTGCCAAGCGGAAATTTTGGGAATCTCACAGGAGGGCTTTTGGCGAACAAGCTGGGACTGCCTATTGCCCACTTTGTAGCAGCGACGAATGCCAATGACATAGTGCCCAAATATCTCACTACCGGCAAGTATACTCCAAAACCATCCGTGCAAACCATCAGCAATGCAATGGACGTGGGCAATCCGAGCAACTTCGAACGAATGAGCAAAATTTTTGGAGAAAACATCAATGAATTCAAAGCGTCGCTCAGTGCCTATGCATACAGAGATGAAGAAACAACCAATACCATTCGCAGCGTTTTCCGCGATTCAGGGTACTTACTCGACCCACATGGGGCTGTGGGTTACCTGGGTCTGAAAACCAAACTAAAGGAAGCAGGATTTACAGAGCACACTGGGGTTCTCCTCGAGACCGCGCACCCTGCAAAATTTATAGATGTTGTGCAGAACGCAATCTCACATAATATACCGTTGCCTTCACAACTGCAAGCATTTGCCGAAAAGGAGAAAATGGCTTTTAAATGCCCGAATCGCTATGAAGCAGTGAAAGAATTTCTTTTTCCTTAATCATTGCTCGTCTAAGCGTCAATTAGGAATTAACAGCAATAGGAATCAAAGTATGGCACTCAATCCGTACAAATTGTCTGCTGCATACAACCCAAATTGCCTACCTTGCGTCATTGATTTGCGCTAATCCACTGCAAGGATGAAATTAAAATTTTTTGTTTATGTGTTGCTCTGTGGGCTTTGGTTTGCCTGCATTCAAGATGACGAAGAAACACCTCCTATACCCGCTTCACCTTCACAGGTCAACTTCATACCTTCTGAATTGCCTTATTCCACGCTTTCGGAGTACAACTTTTTTAAAGGAGATTTAGCGAATATGGAACCACAAGATGATGTGCTTCCCTACGATCTTATTACTTCCCTTTTTACAGATTATGCCAAAAAAAAGCGCTTCATCTGGTTCGATTCTGGCAGCAGTGCCAGTTACAATGGCGACGATTCGGTTTTTAATTTTGATGATGGCGCAGTGATTATAAAATGTTTCTATTATGACCATATGATGCCTGATGATTCTCGAAAGATTCTTGAAACAAGGATTCTTTACAAGATCGATGGTTTGTGGAATTTTGCTGAGTATGTATGGAATGAAGAGCAAACAGAAGCCCATCTGGACCTTGATGGAAGCTACCAAAATATAGAATGGTTGCAGGATGGTGCTTTGAAATCTACCAATTACCGAATCCCTTCTGCAGGAGAGTGTCTCACTTGCCATAAAACCAATAGCAATCCAATTCCCATAGGACCTAAACCACAAAATCTCAATAAAGCGTATGCCTACACCGACGGAGTGAAGAATCAGCTTAACAAATGGATTGAAATGGGATATTTGGAAGGAGGCGTTCCAGAAAACATCAATACCGTCGTGGCATGGGATGATGAACTACAACCGCTGGAACTAAGGGTAAGAGCATACCTGGATATTAATTGCGGGAGCTGTCATAAAGAAGGCAGCCACTGTGATTACAGACCTATGAGATTTGCATGGAGCGAAACCATATTTCCTAAAAATCAAGGAGTATGTGTACCACCCGATGAGATACTTGATCCAACGCTTACCCACATCATTGCTCCTGGCAACACAGACAGGTCGATGATGCATTTCCGTATTAATACCACTGACGAAGCTGTGCGCATGCCTCTTCTTGGACGAACCATCATCCATGAAGAAGCTGTACAATTGATTGCCGATTATATTAACTCAATTACCGATCCTTGTTAAAACCCAAAAACCAACCATTATTATGAGAATCTTTACATTCATGGCAGTAATTCTTTGTACTGCCCTTGGCTTAAATGCCCAGGACTCGTGCGAGAGTGCATTGGTCATAGTTGCAAGCACTTTCGTTGTCGATACCATTGATGGACCCGAAGTTCCTTTTCCAGTATGTGCTTCAGGTGGTAACAACGCCTCAGCTGGAGAATGGTACAGTTACACCGCAGATGCTGACTACACAGTAACGGTATCTTCCAATTTATTTGAAAATATAGGGCTTGACACCCGTTTTCATGTTTATTCGGGCGAATGCGGAAATTTGGAATGTGTGGGCGGTGATGATGATGGTGGTACAGGTTATTTGTCAGTTGGCAATTTTATTGCTTCTGCGGGCGAAACCTATTACATAGCCTGGGACAACCGATGGGATTCTAACGGTTTCATTTTCGAAGTATCAGAGACTCCATTTGTACCACCACTCATTTCTTTCACCAGCACAGGCATTAGCCTGAGTGGTAGTAGCTATTGTGTGGTAGATATGAATGGTGATTACCTTGATGACGTTGTTGGGATAGAAAATACAAACGTGAACATTTTACAGCAACTTCCTGAGGGTGGTTTTGAATCGCAGAACATTCCAACAGATCCTGCCGTGTACATGCCATCCTGGAGTATTGCAGCTGGTGACTTGGACCGCAATGGATACAATGATTTGCTGTATGGTTCTGGATCTGGCGTGTCTTTTATGCTAAGAAATGACAATGGAGATGGGTTCACCCAGACATACCAGACACAGTACGTTTTTTCACAACGCTCCAATTTTTCTGACATCAACAATGACGGGCACCTTGATGCTTTTGTTTGCCATGATGTGCAGCCGAATGTATATTATTTAAATGATGGTGAAGGCAATTTGACATACTATCAGGGTGGAATAGGCGATACCCCAGATGGTGGCAACTATGGTTCTATTTGGGTAGACTATGACAATGATGGAGATCCGGACATGTTCATAGCCAAATGCCGAGGAGGCAATAGCCCGGCGAATATCAACCAAATGCACCGCAACAATGGTGATGGAACTTATACCGAAGTAGGCATCGAAACAGGTCTTGCTGACAATGTCCAAACATGGTCATCCGCATGGGGTGATTTCGACAATGATGGTTTTATGGATGTACTCGTTGGTGCAAGCTCATTTTCTCAAGGGGCTCATAAACTTATGTACAACAATGGCGACGGCACTTTCACGGATAAAACATTAGACTCAGGCTACGATATTTTTACTTCCACAAGCATAGAGTTTGTAGCCCGAGACTTTAACAACGATGGTCTGATCGATGTAATGGGTGCAGGCAATTCCATTATGTTTAATAATGGAGACCTAACCTTCTCGCGTTCCGAGGTTGGCTTTTCAAATGGTCCAACAGGCGACCTTAACGACGATGGATTTATAGATGTAGTGAATGGAAACACGATTCGTTTCAATGATGGCAACGAGAATAACTACGTTAAGATCAATATCGAAGGTACCGCAAGCAACATCAATGGTATTGGTGCCAGATTAGAATTGTATAGT
>JBGTBE010000007.1:0-13479 GCA_041749535.1 Cryomorpha sp.
AAAAAGGTTTTCTTTGAGAGACCACTCGATATCCACTCCGATACCAGGGCAAACATTTCTTCTTGTAATTGCATTATTTTTTTCGGCCAAAGATGATGGGATAACAAGATTAGAACAAGATGTACTTGGTCGGGGGGTTACATCGAACCGCTGTATACGCAACCGCAGGTTGTTAGCGTAGCTGTCGTAAAAAAGAAACCTACTCGGTATTTTTCACAAAATAAAAGGAAAGTACTAGCAAAACTACCTTCATGAATTCTGTTACAAACTTTACAGAAGATACTTCGGTGATAGACTATTAGACAGGCTTATACTGGCAGTCGCTAAAACTTACAGGTAAGATGCGGGTCCAGTAGCGTGCGGCATTAGCGTAGGCGAAGGGTGGTGTGAATATAAATATTGGCATCCATGCCGGGAAACTGCGGTGTAAAAATAGATTTGGTGGCGGTAGTGTTTTATTTTTTACAGTTATTTTTTATTGTCAATTTGTTTATTGTGTCATTTAGAATAGTGAATATTCCTTCATATGAATCAAGTTCAGAATATATCATTGTTCCCTTCTTATAATGAAATCTGTCTCCAATAAAATCCTTTAATTTTTTCTCACTTAAACCAACGTGAATACTATCCCAAACAGAAACTCTATTCGATTCTAAGATGATTTCAGCGAATTTTTCATTCTTACTATCAAAACTCCAATCTTCATCAGAGTTGTGTATTCTTAAAACCCCAAATGGTTTACCGATAGTTTCGTCTACTAAAAAATAGAAGCCGTAAAAACCTAAAGATTCGCCTTGGACACACAGGTCTTTTGTCTCAGAATGAGTCACTACTCCTGAAGTTATATTTAATCCATTTAAATTTTTCAATTTATAAATGTCAATTGGATCAGATAAGTTCGCTTTTTGATCTAAAAGAGAGTCGTAGTCTTCAACTCTTTCATTCCATGTTTCCAATTGTTTCTGCTTTTGAGTTTCATTGTTATTACATGAGAACAAAAACGTTACAACCAATATGGACAGAATTCTTTTCATTGTTTACATTAATGCCAACGCTAGTGGCGGTTTTCGAAGATAAATCTTTCATTCCACGATAATCCGGATCCGAAGATCATATTCCGAACGCAGGAAAATCCCACCGGAAGTTATATGCTAGGTTGTGGGTAGTTTTTTTATTGAATTACTCTCTGTTTTAAATCCATTCTTTCGTGAAGAATCCTGGTGATTTCCACATATTCTTCGCTCAAAGTGCGATAGAAAATGATATGTCGATTGGTTTTTTTGCCTAAAAGACTATTGGAAATGCCTTCATAATTTTTTCCTGCTTGGGGATTTTCCGCAATTTCTTGACAACTTGAAATCAGCATTTCATAGTATTTGACAGCTTGATCTTCATTCCAAATCTCAAATGTATACTCCCAAATTTTCGATAAATCGTCAACAGCTTTATTCGATAATTTGTATTTAGCCATTTAATCGCTTTTTTGCCTTCAGAGATATAAGATGTTTTTCTGGATCAAAATCGTGTGCAATTCCGCTATTAATTCCGTCCTGGATTGCTCTTTTTAATGCAGCTACTTTGTTTTCCTCTTCTTCTAATAGCCTTAATCCAGCTCGTATAACCTCACTAACATTCTTAAATCGACCTTCGTTTATTCGGCTTTGAACAAACTCGTCAAAGTAGTTTCCAAGTGATATCGATGTATTTTTATTCATTTTGATAAAATTTGATTCGAATATACCAATAATCGGTATAATCACCAAAATCTCAAATTACCCCCAACATTCGCATATCCCCCACTACCAAGCTTCTCATTCCCCAAATATTCCCATATTGGGATATTAACGACACGGCATTGCGTTTATATTCCATAATGTGCAGGGTTTTTTTGGTCTTGATTCAAATATAATTGAACTTTCCTGCAAACAACAACCCCTATTGCAGGATGTACCTACGTGGTTTTTCAACAAAGCAGCGCTGATTTGGCGGGGGTGCGCAACGCCGCAGGCGGGCTACCCCTGGAGTGCCCGAAAAAGTTGTACACACTCCACCGCTTCTTTCACATCGTGCACCCGCAGTATGTGGGCCCCTCTTTCTAGGGAGGCCATGTGCAATGCGGTGGTGCCGTTGAGCGCATCTTCGGGGGTGGTTTGCAGGGTGCGCCATACCATCGCTTTTCTGGAAAGGCCGGCCAGCAGGGGTGCGCCAAGCAGCTTCAACTCATCGAAGCGGCGGAGCAGCGCAAAGTTGTGGGCCACTGTTTTCGCAAATCCAAAACCGGGGTCCACAATTACATCGGCCACACCCATTTGCCGGAGGGTGGCAAGCTTTTGCGAAAGCTCCTTCACCAATTCGTTTACCACATCATCGTAATCGGCCAGTGAATTCATGGTCTTCGGCGTGCCGCGGTTGTGCATAAGTATGTAGGGCACTTGCAGGTCGGCCACTGTGGACCACATCTGGGTATCCAGGTTGCCACTGCCTACATCGTTGATGATGTGCGCACCGGCCTCAATGGCTGCTTTGGCAACCACAGCGCGGTATGTGTCTGCGGAGAGGATGGCTTCCGGGTATTTTTGGGCAATGGCTTCAACAACCGGAATAAGCAAATCAAGCTCAGCACTGACTGGTACTTCCTCAGCCCCGGGCCGTGTGGATGCTGCGCCGAGATCGAGTATGTCTGCACCTGCAGTGAGCATTGCACCTGCCCGGTTCAGAGCGCTTTCAATGCCTCCAACGCGGCTCCCTGCATAGAAGGAGTCGGGGGTGATGTTGACAATACCCATCGTTAAGGGCTTGTTAAAAACTAACAGCCTGCCATTAATCCTTATACTTTGGCGGCAGGAAAAACCTGTATCTTTCACGGCAGAAATTTAAGATGATCAAGGCTACCACAAGCATGGCAGACAAAACAGCGCAACAGTACCACAAGGCATTGAATGCGTGCAAAGGTATCTTCTTCGACAAGATGCACGATTATGGTACGGCATGGCGCATCTTGCGCAGCAGTTCACTCACCGACCAGATATTTATCAAGGCAAACCGCATTCGCACCGTTCAGGAATTGAAGAAAAGCCTGGTGGATGAAGGCATCAGGCCGGAGTTTATCGGCATTGTAAACTACTGCGTCATGGCACTCATACAGCTGGAATTGCTCGATGAGAAAGACCTGGACCTTCCCCACGGCCGTGCAAAGGCGCTCTACGAAAAGTACACAGAGGAATCATTTCGACTGATGGAGCGAAAAAACCACGACTATGGCGAAGCCTGGCGCGACATGCGGGTATCTTCTCTCACCGACCTTATTTTGATGAAAGTATTGCGCATCAAACAGATCGAAGACAATCAGGGTGAAACCCGTGTCAGCGAAGGTGTGGATGCCAACTATTACGATATGATCAATTATGCACTTTTCGCTCTGATAAAACTCGAAGAGAGCGGATACCATGACCATGAAAATAATTAACCTTAAGAAATGAAGACAAACAGAGTTTTAGGAGTGGGTCTCAACCTGATTGCAGTGTTCATGGTGCTTCTGGGAATGGCCAGGCCAGAAGTTGTTGATGAGTTCAATATATACTGGATTGCTGTTTTCTGTGCAGCCGTACCCGGCGTATTGCTCCTGTTGGGGAAGGTAAGTGCAGCCACGTATATTTCCAGAATTGTGGTAGGGTCAGTGTTTATTGTTTCCGGACTCATAAAAGCCAATGACACCGTTGGTTTTGGTATCAAACTCGAAGAGTATTTTGATGAGAACGCACTGGGTGCCTTTTGGGCAAATTTTCATGGGCTGGCTTTGCCTATTTCTATGCTGGTGAGTGGGGTAGAAGTGTTGCTCGGCCTGGCACTTATCTATGGTGCACAAGCGAGACTGGTATCATTTACATTGCTGGGAATGACCATATTTTTCGGATGGCTCACCTGGTTTACAGCATCATGCAACGATATGCAAATGGCTGCAATGACTGCAGGTGAAGCGTTCGACAAAGTATGCGTTACAGACTGTGGCTGTTTCGGCGATGCCATGCGCGGGTCCGTGGGCAGGTCACTCACGCCCTGGGAGTCTTTTTACAAGGACCTTTCCCTGTTTTTTATGGTAATAGTCATTGTGGTTCGTGCTTCTCATATTAAGGTGAACCAAAGCAAGGATGACCTCGTGATTCTTCCCTTTGCCTTACTCATTATGCTGGGATTTGGGGGTTGGCTTTTTGGATGGATGTTTCCTACCGTATTTTTCGTCGTTACCACGCTTCTCTATATGGGCCTGAGAAGGTTCAAGCTGGGCAAATCAAAATATGATCTGGTACTGGCACTCTCTCTTGCCTTTTTGACGTATGCCTTCTCATTCTACACCTACTACCACTTGCCAATCAAAGATTTCAGGCCTTATGCAGTAGAGAAGAATATCAAGGAACAAATGATGAGTGCACAGGAATTGGGCCTTAAGCCTACGGTGTATGCCAATGTGTACAAAATGCGCAACGCATCCACTGGCGAAACCATGACCATCAACTCCAAGGAGTATCTGGAAAAGGAAATATGGAAAGACGAAAACTGGAAAATCGAGTACACGAGTCCCGATCCGATCCTGATAGAGCGTGGGTACGATGCCCCCATTGCCTCGTTCAACATTATGGACGATGATGACTTTGACATTGGCGAAGACCTGATAAACGACGAGAACTACAGCTTTATGGTGGTGATGTACAATGTGGAAAAGGCATCAAAAGGTAAAGTGATTGACCGTATTAAAGACCTTTCCAAAGAGGCCGAAAAAGCGGGGTATAATTTCTACGCGCTTACTTCATCCTCCTACGAAAAGCGGGAAGACCTAAGGCACGAAAACCAGCTTACCTTCCCTTTTTACACAGGCGATGAAATACTCTTGAAAACCATCATCAGGGCAAATCCCGGTTTGGTATTGCTGAAAAACGGAACCATTTTGATGAAATGGCACGGGGGTGATATTCCTGAATTTGAAGACATTAAATCTGATTACATCAAGTAAGCATACACCTTGACTACCTACATCATCCGCAAGTTGCTCTACGGCATTCTGGTACTCTGGGGTGTGGTTACATTGGTATTCACAATCTTTAGTATCAACCCCGGCGACCCTGCACGTATGCTGCTTGGGCAGAGGGTCGATGAGGAGTCGCTCGCAGCGGTGACAAAGGAGTTGGGGTTAGACTTGCCCTGGCATAAGCAATACCTGCTGTACATCAACGATGTGAGTCCGTTGTCTCTTCACAGCACCGATCCGGAAAGGCGCTGGTACCTCGATGAGTCGAAATACAACTACCAAACTATATTGCCATTAGGCAACGCCCGCCTTGTGGCAAAGTGGCCCTACCTGCGCCGCTCTTATCAGTCCCGTAAGGAAGTTTCATCCATCATAAGTGAAGCCTTGCCGGGCACGGTAATTCTTGCTGCTGTGGCCATTACATTTGCTGTATTTTTCGGTGTCTTCTTTGGGGTTATTTCTGCTTTGTACAAGGATCAATTTATAGACAAGTTTGCACTATTTACAGCTGTACTTGGCATGTCGGCGCCTTCGTTTTTCTCGGCCATTGTGCTCTCCTGGCTGGGGGGCTATGTGTGGTCAGCAACCACCACATTGCCGGTACTGCCTTTTGTATTTGCCTTGGCGGGCTTGTTGATTTCGTTTACCGGAAAGGTGAAAAAAACATGGGTGCGCAGCGCGTCTTTTCTGATCAAAGGGCTTATTACAGGATTGGTGCTACAAGTACTTGGATTGTTGTTGCGCACCTATACAGGTTTCGATTTGGTGCCCTTTTCAGGAATGGCGTTCACCCTCCCCGGCACGGGCCTTGGGATGACGGGTTCACTCTACGCGGTAGATGTGTTTGAAGGGGAGTACCTGGCATTGCAGAACCTGATACTCCCGGCAATAACGCTGGGCATAAGGCCCCTTGCTATTGTGGTACAGCTAACGCGAAATAGCATGCTCGATGTGCTTTCGCAGGATTTCATACGTACAGCGCGGGCAAAAGGCCTCACCGAGAACAGGGTGGTGTACCGGCACGCGCTACGCAATGCCCTGAACCCGGTAGTTACAGCCGTATCAGGCTGGTTTGCAAGCATGCTGGCAGGGGCAGTATTTATAGAATTTATTTTCAACTGGAAAGGAATAGGACTGCAAGTATTTCAATCGCTTCAGAACGATGATTTTCCTGTGGTAATGGGATCGGTATTGGTGATTGCGGCTTCCTTTGTATTGATCAATATCCTTGTGGACATCCTGTACGGCATCCTTGATCCAAGAATAAGACTCAATTAAAACACGAACCCAATGAGAAAGAAACTAATCGCAGGAAACTGGAAAATGAATTTGCTTCAGGCAGAAGCACAGAGCCTGTTTAACAGCATCAACAAGGTGGCGCTGGATTCCAACGAGTCCCTGGATATTATGATTGCACCTCCGGCCCCATACCTGGCCTTGTTCGCATCGCAAAGTTCTACCAGGCTTGGAATAAGCGCACAGGATGTATCGGGCAGGGAAGCCTCTCAGGGCGCCTATACCGGTGAGTATTCCGCTGCCATGCTGCGCTCCATGGGTGTAAAGTACGCCATAGTGGGCCACAGCGAACGTAGAACATACCACGGCGAAACTGATGAGACCATTGGCAAAAAGATCGCGGCCTGCCTCAAGGCTGATGTCATTCCGGTGTATTGCTGCGGTGAAATACTTGCCGAAAGGGAAGCAGGAAAACACTTTGAAGTGGTGTCCACACAGGTGCGCACCGCACTAAAAGGTTTTGATGAAAAGGAACTCTCCCTATTGGTGGTAGCATATGAGCCGGTGTGGGCCATAGGCACTGGAAAAACTGCTTCCAATGATGAAGCCCAGGAAATGCACCTAGCCATTAGAGAACTTTTGACTGGGCTTTATAGTAAGGAATTTGCCAAAGGCGTGCGCATACTCTACGGTGGCAGTATGAAACCACAGAATGCAGCCCAACTGCTGGAACAACCCGACATTGATGGAGGTCTCATCGGTGGCGCATCTCTTGTTGCAGCAGATTTCACCGCCATTATTGAAGCAGCCCGATGAATTATTACGCTTACCGTTTCCACTGCAACCCCTTGCAGCCTCTGGGTGAAATTCTGGTAAGTGAACTTGCCGACATAGGTTTCGACAGCTTTGTAGATACCCCCGAGGGCGTAGATGCATTTGTTCCCGAACATGCCGATAACGAAATGGCCGTGCGCGATGTGGCAGACGGACTCGCTTACCTCGGTACCCTGGCCTATAATAGGGACTTCATACCTGCCCAAAACTGGAATGCTGTGTGGGAGGCAGATTATCCTGTGGTAACCATTGAGAAGCGCTGCATCGTCAGGGCACCATTTCACAAAACAGATGATACTTACGAACTCGACTTACTCATAAATCCTCAGATGTCATTCGGCACGGGCCACCACGCAACCACAAGGCTTATGCTTACATTTATTCTTGATGAAATCCTGGCTGGTAAGACCTTACTCGATATGGGCACGGGTACAGGTGTACTCGCCATTGCAGCAGTAAAGCTCGGTGCGGCGAAGGCCATCGGAATAGATATTGATGCGTGGGCCTGTCGCAATGCCTTGGAAAATGCTGCGTTAAACCATGTGGACATTCATGTGGAAAAAGGGGATGCTACACTGCTCGGCAAGGAGCCATTTGATTATATCTTAGCCAATATCAATAAGAACATCCTTCTTGCGGATATTCAAACGTACGCCCACTGTTTGAATAAAAGCGGAACACTCTTCATGAGCGGTTTTTTTGATGCTGATGTATTTGACATTGTCGCTGCTGCCGACGGGTGCGGGTTGGCACATGTCTCCACACAAACTGAAGACCACTGGGCGGCACTGAAATTGATAAAGAAATAGCACTATGCTGCAGAGAGTAACCACAATTTTAGCATGTATCCTTATAACCTGCAGCGCCCAGGCCCAGACCTTTAAAGGGTTCTCAAGGGAGCCCCAGGTATTTTTCGATGAAATGAAGGCCATTTTTGAGGAGGCAGACAAAAAGGAGTCAAAAGCTTTCATGGATGAGGTGTTCGGTCCGTTTTGGCTCACTGCCAATCCGTATAGCGCAGCAGAGCAGGACAAGATCATCACCATTGCTGAAGGCCTCCAAAAAAAGCGCTTCAGGCCTTTTCCTTTTATGAAAAGTTACCTGGTTTGCATCATGTCTTTTCCCGGATCTCCGCAGGAGGGAGATGGATTTGTAACCTGGATGAAAACCATGGATCACCTGTTGGGAAAGAGCAAAGCGAATCTTGAAAGCTTCCTTGAAATGAGTGAAGGCCTTTTCAACGACAATTCATTCTATTCATCAGCAACAGCGGTTTGGAAATCCAGCAATGCGGGTTGGAAGTTCAACTTCGATGGGAAGGAACATTCCGTGGAGTTTGCCGATCTCAATCTCACCTGCATTGCCAAGGGCGATAGTGCTGTAATATACGCTACAAGTGGTACTTATTTTCCAACCAATGAAATGTTTCACGGCAACCAGGGAAAAATTACCTGGGAGCGCGCTGACCTTGATCCCAACGAAACGTACGCCGTTGTGCAGAACAAGTACCGCATTAGCATGCGGAGCAGCAGCTTTAAAATAGATTCTGTTCGCTTCTTCAACCCGTATTTCGATCGTCCCCTGCTCGGTGAGGTAGAAGATAAAATTCTGGCCAACGTCACCCCCGATAAGGCCACATTCCCCCAATTTTCTTCTTACGATCAGCGACTCTCCATTTCGAATATTTTCGACAAGGTAGATTACAACGGTGGTTTCCGCATGGAAGGCGCCAACTTGAAGGGCTACGGTAGCGGTGAGAATCCGGCCATGATCACCTTTAAGCGCGACAACCTTCCGCAAATGATTGCCTATTCCCAATCGTACATCATCTCTCCATCCCGTATTTCGAGCAGTGACGTACGCCTGGTAATTGTGCTCAACAATGACAGTGTGGTGCATCCGAGTATCTCCTTGCGGTACAATGATGAGAACCGCACCCTGACCCTTGTTCGCCTGGACGAAGGCTTTTCAAAATCACCCTATTACGATTCCTATCACAAACTCGATTTGTATTTTGAAGCTTTGTATTGGGTCATTGATGATCCTGTAATCCGCATGGGCAACCTCTTTGGAAGCTCAGAAACCAGGGCAGCTTTCGAGTCGTCCAATTACTTTAAAATGATCAGGTATACCAGCCTGCAGGGCATGGACAAGATGAATCCCCTCTATGGAATCAGGCAGTATGCCCGCCGCGTTAACTCCGATATTCTCGATGCGGAAGGCGTTGCCAATGCAATGGGTTTCAGGCTCGAAAATTACGTGCATGTGCTGGTGGATCTTGCCAACAAGGGATTTTTGAGCTACGATATCCCTACGCAGACTGTGGAGATAAGGCCCAAGCTCTACGATTATATTTCTGCTGCAGCAGGAAATGTGGACTACGATGTACTGCTTTTTAATTCTGACATGTCTGATGGCAAGAATGCCGAGCTCAATTTGATTAACTATGACCTTGTGCTTAGAGGGGTGGATCAGATTCAACTTTCCGATTCGCAGAACGTGGCCATATTTCCCACAGATGGTGTGGTAAATGTGCGCAAGAACCGCGACTTTAACTTTGGTGGTGTGGTGCGCTCCGGGAAATTTGAATTCTATGGTCAGGAGTACTTTTTCAACTATGATAAGTTTCAGATAGACCTTATTGCTGTAGACTCCTGTCGTATGTACGTGGAGGATTTTGACCCCACATCGAAAAGGTTGAGAAGGGTGAAAAACGTAATTGAAGGAGTAGGTGGTACCTTACAGGTCGACAATCCCTTCAATAAATCAGGTATGCAAGAGGAGTTTACAGAATACCCCATTCTCACCTGCGACCGCCCATCATTTGTTTATTATGACAACGCTGCAATTCAAAAAGGTGCATATAGCCGTGAAGAAGTCTTCTTCGAGCTAGAACCTTTTGTGATTGACAGTTTGGACAACTTTGCAACGGAGCAGATCGCCCTTGCGGGAAAATTCGTTTCCGGGGGAATATTCCCTGTTCTGGATGAAAAAATTGGTGTTCAACAGGACTATTCACTTGGCTTTGTTCGTGCTACACCATCCAATGGCCTCCCATTGTACGGTTCCAAGGCGGTGTTCAAGGATGACATTATTGTAAATTACAATGGAATTCAGGGCAATGGAGCAATGGAGTTTCTTACTTCTATATCGGAGTCTGATCAATTCGTCTTTTTCCCTGATAGCACAAGAGGCGTGACAAGAAGCTTTGTGAATGCGAAGCAGGCGGGAGGTCCTGAAACACCGGAAGCCCATGCCGACGCTATAGACCTGGCTTTCTATCCGGCTACTGAAGTGCTTTCTGCGGGTGTGCTAAAAAACCCAATCAGCATGTATGAAGGTCAGGGCAATCTGATCAAAGGAAAACTCAATCTTTCGCCTACAGGCCTCAATGGGGATGGTATAATGGAGTTTTCTGGTGCAGAACTGGAGTCTGACCTGATCAGTTATAAAATCGAATCATTCGATTCGGATACAGCATCCTTCCGACTTCAGGCATTGACAGAGTCCAGCATGGCATTCAAGACTGATGATGTAAACGCGCATGTGGATTTCACCGCACGCGTAGCCGAGTTTAAGTCCAATGGAGCCGAGACTAAGGTTGAATTTCCTGTGAATGAGTATTTCTGCTACATGGATGAATTCAAATGGTTCATGGATAGAAATGATATATCTCTTGAATCATCCCGAGAGATGCTTTCTGACTTCGTGATTGATACCGAGCTGGATATGAATCGTTCTAACTTCTTTAGCACTGCGGAAGGGCAGGACTCCCTCAACTTCATGGCTCCCAAGGCTGTATACGACCTGAAAACGAACACAATTACAGCAACTGATATTCCTTACATACGCCTGGCTGACGCCAAAATAACCCCTTCTGACGGACAAGTCATCATAAGGAGAAGGGCTAAAATTGACCCCCTTCAAGGCGCGAGCATTCTCGCAAACTTCACTACCCAGTACCACAATATTCAGAATGCTGTTGTGACGCCGCTTTCTCGCAAAAGATATAGCGCTACAGGTGAGTATTATTACCTTGACGAGAACAAGAAACCTCAGCTTATCAAACTTACGAGCATCTCGGTTGACACTACTTTTCAGACTGTGGCAACAGGTAGTATCTCTTCAATAGATGAATTCTTTTTGAGCCCACACTTTGAATACCAAGGTGATGTAGACCTTTTGGCAAATGAAAAGTTTCTCACTTTCCGAGGGAGCACGCGGATCATTCACAATTGTGACGGACTAGACAGAAACTGGATGAATTTCACTGCAAGCATCAACCCGGAAGAAGTGCTTATACCGGTAGATACCACACTTACCGACAACCGTGGAAAGAATGTGGAAATAGGGATGAATCTGGCCAATGAACCCTACGAGATTTATGGAACTTTCCTCTCAGCTACCAGAGATGAAAAGGACCTTCCGGTGATCACATCCCGTGGTTTTCTCACCTTCAACAAGGGAAGCCAGACCTATGAGGTGGGCAGTAGAGAAAAGCTCCAACAGAAAAACCTTCCGGGTAATTTCGTTTCCTTGGCTAAGGAAAGCTGTGAACTCAGCGCCAAAGGAAGGCTCGAGCTAGGTGAAAAATTGGGGCAGTTTGAAGTGATTACTTTGGGTAAGCTGGACTTTAAGCCCGCCAATGAAAAGGTAGATATACAAGCTTCTATGGTTCTCGACTTTTACTTCAATGACGATGCCTTGGCGAAGATGGAGGAATACCTATCAAAAGCACCAGACCTGAAACCTGTTGACTTCACCAAATCCAATTACGAGTACGCTGTGCGTGAGCTTATGGGACTTACCGAGTCTGATAAGGTGATTTCGGAATTGAGCCTGAGTGGCTCCTTGAAGCGAATTCCCGATGCGTTGAGCAAATCCCTGTTTATTAGCGATATTGACCTTACGTGGGATCCAGCGCTTGAGTCATTCGTGTCCAGAGGTGATATAGGAATTGCCAGCATAGGTAAGAAGCAATTCTTCCGGAAAGTGCCAGGCAAAATTGTTGTTGAGAAGAAATTGTCGGGCGATGTGGTGCACATATACCTGGAAGTGGACGATGCAAATTGGTACTACTTCAATTACAGCCGTGGGTTGTTGCAAGCCTTCTCTTCTGATAAGGATTTCAACAACATTCTTATGGAAACCAAAGAAGACAAACGAAAGAAGGCAGGGGAGAAGAAGGAGTTTGACTTCACGTATATGCTGGGTTCCCGATCCAAGCAAACCATTTTTGCAGATACATTCATGTTCTGATTTAATTGGATACTTTAGCTACCTTAACCGAAACAAACCCCTAGCTTCGTCGTAGATAACGCACCCTTAGACTAAATTTTGGCGCTACGCTGTAAATACCTCTTGTATTCGGCCGGGCTATTGTTACTACTCGCAGCAAAGCTACCCGGCCAGTCAAGCGAACAAGACATTCTCAAAGAAGCCGATACCCGCTTCGAGCAGGGAAGGTATGCTGATGCTATGCCCCTGTACGCCCAACTGCTTAGTCTTAACAGTACCAACCCTACCTTTCACTTTAAGTACGGCGCAACTGCCCTTTATGGCGATTCAGACAAGAAGGAAGAAGCCATTAAGAATCTGCGTTTCGCAGGCGGAAAACCCGGTGTTAATCCACTTTGTTGGTTCTATCTTGGGAAAGCTTACCACATAAATTATCAGTTTGCCGATGCGATAAAAGCCTATGAAAAATTCATGGCTGAAGCACCAAAATCAGCAGAGACTTACCAGGTACTCAATGAGATTCAAGCCTGCCGAAATGGTCAGAATTTGCTCTCAAACATTAAGGAAGTGGTGGTGGTTGACAAGAAGCAAAGTACCGCTGATGCTTTTTTCAGGCTTTACGACCTTACCGATATAGGTGGCCGCATACTGGTTACCCCGGATGAGTTGCTCAGCGCGCTGGACAAGAAGCGGGGACATACATCGCTTATTCATTCACGCGGACCAGGAGCCACTTTGTACTTTTCCAGCTATGGAAAAGATGGAAAAACCGGACTCGACATATACAAAACAGCCATGCTTCCCGATGGAACCTATTCCGAACCGAAGGAGCTGGGCCCCAATATAAATACCCCCTTCGACGACAATTACCCATTTATGCATCCCGATGAAAAGACATTTTACTTTTCGTCAAAAGGGCATAAAGGAATGGGGGGATTCGATGTATACCGGGCAAGTTACGACCCGGTTTCTGACGTTTTTGGGAGTCCCGTGAATCTCGATTTTGCCGTAAACACGCCTGATGACGACTTTTTTTACATTGTAGATACCCTGCACGTTCTGGCCTATTTCGCTTCGGCCAGAAGCAGCAAGCAAGGTGAATTGCATGTGTACAAGGTAGAAGTGAGCAGCACCCAGATGGACATTAC
>JBGTBE010000008.1:0-15789 GCA_041749535.1 Cryomorpha sp.
CTGTACACCAAAAAAGTATTGAGGGACATCAAAGAACGAATGAGTCAGGGCTCATGAAGATTATTTGTATAGGTCGCAACTATGCTGAGCATGCCAAGGAGATGAAAAGCGAGATTCCTTCAGAGCCTGTCATCTTCCTAAAACCTGAAACTGCTCTTTTGCCGAAAGGACACCCTTTTGTATATCCTGAACACACCCAAGACCTGCACTATGAGGCTGAATTGGTGCTCAGAATTGACCGCCTTGGCAAGCATATAGATGAGAAATTCGCGCACAAATATTACAACGCCGTGGGTTTCGGTATTGATTTCACTGCCCGTGATGTGCAGCAGGAATGCAAACAGAAAGGACTGCCTTGGGAGAAAGCCAAGGCCTTTGACCACTCAGCACCTTTGAGCAGAAAGTTCCTGGATATTTCAAAACTTGCCAACCCTCAGAACATTGGCTTTGAGTTACGCCAAAACGGAAAGACAGTACAGGTAGGCCGCTCCGCCGATATGCTTTTCAATTTCAATCAGCTAATAGCGAACGTTTCCAAGTATTTCACGCTCAAAATTGGAGACCTTATCTTCACCGGAACCCCTTCGGGAGTGGGCCCGGTAAAGCACGGTGATTTGCTTGAAGGGTTTATTGAAAATGAGAAATTACTGAGCCTTAAAATAAAATAAGGACCCCTGTTGCTTGATACAATAATCTTTAGCAACTTCAACCCTGCGCCTCTGAGTACCAACAAATAATTAAAACCGATCAAAACCTGAAGTAAGACATATGGGAGCAATGGATGTATTTGTAGTGGAAAACAAGGAGCAGCGCAAGCAATTTGTTGTTTCCATACTCAAGGATATGAAGGCGTTGGAGTACATGCTCGAACACGACCTCTTCGATTGTGAAACAACGCGAATTGGTGCAGAACAGGAGTTTTGTTTTGTAGACCGCTTCTACAGGCCTTCCATGGTGGGCATGGATGTGCTTGAGAAACTCAACAACGAGCATTTCACCACCGAGCTTGCCAAGTTCAATCTCGAAGCAAACCTTGACCCACTGGAGTTTAAAGGAAATTGCCTGAGCACCATGGAAGCCCAGCTTACTGACCTCGTAACCAAAGCCGACAATGTGGCCAAGGAGATGGGTGCAAGGGTAATCCTCACCGGCATACTACCCACCATCAGAAAGAGTGACCTTGAATTTGAAAACATTACCCCTTTTCCCCGTTACAGGGCACTAAATGACGCGATGGTGAAGATGCGCGGGGGCGACTTTGAATTTAATATTAAAGGCACAGATGAACTCATTGCCAAGCACAACACCATGCTCTTTGAAGCGTGCAATACCAGTTTTCAGATTCACCTTCAGATAGAGCCCAAGCAATTTGTAGATAAATACAACTGGGCACAGGCCATAGCCGGTCCAGTACTAGCGGCTTGCACCAACTCTCCCCTACTTTTTGGCAAGAGGCTTTGGGATGAAACCCGTATCGCAGTTTTTGAACAAACTGTAGACCTCAAGAACATCAACAACCCAGAACGGGAAATGCGCAGCCGTGTGGACTTTGGAACCGAATGGCTCAAGGAGAACGTCACTGAAATATTCAAGTACGA
This sequence comes from Cryomorpha sp., assembly GCA_041749535.1. Taxonomy (GTDB): domain Bacteria; phylum Bacteroidota; class Bacteroidia; order Flavobacteriales_D; family Cryomorphaceae; genus JBBQZU01. The sequence goes on from JBGTBE010000008.1 coordinate 1,599, forward strand.
CATTGCCTACTACAAACTCCTGCTCGCAGGCCACAACGACGAGGATTCGCTTTTGGAACTCAAAAAAGGAAACATTCCCAAACTCCGTTCACTGAGCCTGCACAATGGAACCATCTACAAGTGGAACAGGCCATGCTATGGAATTACCAATGGAAAGCCCCACCTTAGAATTGAAGGACGCTATATCCCTTCAGGACCTACCATCATCGATGAGATGACAAACACAGCCTTCTGGCTTGGCCTGATGGCCGGAATGCCCGAAGACATGGCCCAGAAGGTAGAAAACTTCGAGTTTGACCACGCCAAATTGAATTTCCTGAAAGCTGCACAGGTGGGTCTGAGCGCCCAGTTCAAGTGGATCGATGGAAAATCATACACCGCCCAGAACCTTTTGCTACTTGAATTGATTCCAATAGCCCGGGCAGGACTGAAAAAACAAGGAATTGATCAGTATGACATTGACCGGTACATGGACATCATAACCAGCAGGGTGGAAACCCAGCAAACAGGGTCTATATGGATCAACAACTCATTCACCGCGCTCAAGAAAAATGCTTCTATTGAAGAAGCCGTAGTGGCCGTAACTGCGGGAATGCTGAAGAGACAACAGTCTGCCCAGCCTGTGCACACCTGGGATTATCCCACTATAAGTGAAAGCGGGTCCTGGGCCAACAAGTACAAGTACGTGCGACAAATCATGAGCAAGGAATTGTACACTGTGCAGGAAGAAGACCTGGTGGAGCTGGTGACAACCCTCATGGACTGGCGAAAAATACACCATGTGCCTGTTGAAAATGAACTCGGCGAAGTGGTGGGCATCATCTCTTCAGGAGACATTATAAAATACTACAGCAAGAGAATTGACGATGGTGGCACCGAATTGACAGTAAATGATATCATGCTGCGCAACACACACACCTTAACAGCAGATACACTTACAGTAGATGCATTGAAAATAATGCGCAAGAACAACCTTGGCTGCCTGCCTGTAGTGAAGGAAAAAAAACTGATAGGAATCATTACAGAGTTTGACTTTGTATGTATGGCTGAGCACTTGTTTGAAGAACTGGAAAGCAATGAAGCACAAAACCATAACAATTTATGATTTTGTAGAAGGGCAGCCTGTAAAAATAAGCCGCACCATCGCTTCTATTAAGGCTACGAAAGCAGGGCCCAACATCGTATTTATAGGTGGCATGCATGGCAATGAGCCCACCGGTGTGCTTGCCTTGAACCACATCATGCAGAGAATACAGCGCCTGCAACCCTTGCTCAAAGGCAATGTCTTTGCCCTTGCGGGTAATCTCTCAGCATTGGAGCGGGGTGAGCGCTATATTCAGAAAGACCTGAACCGTATTTGGCAACCTGATCAGGTAGAGCGTGCCAAGCGCAGAGATTTTCGCCCTGAGGAGCTCATTGCAGAAGTAGAAGAACAAATAGAACTCTGGGCCGCTATTGATGAGCTGATGAGCGAAAACACGGGAGCCTTTTTCTTTGTTGATCTCCACACAACATCTACACGCAGCGCTCCTTTTATCGCCATGACCGATACCATTATGAACCGGCGTTTTTGCAGAAATATTCCTGTGCCTGTGGTCATTGGTATCGAAGAGTATCTCACTGAGCCATTGCTCAGTTACCTCAATGAGTTGGGTTGTGTGTCAGTTGCTTTCGAAGGAGGGCAGCACAGCGATGTTGCATCTGTCTTGAACCACGAGGCTTTCATATTACTTTGCCTGCAAAGCGCTGGCGTACTGAAACGTGTTGAAATACCCGAACTCAAACTCTGCAAGAAGAGATTGAAACTGGCCGCGGGCAAGAACAGCTACACGTATGATGTACGCATGCGTCAGGGCATTGAGCCAGGCGACATGTTTACAATGCTTCCCGGGTTTGACAATTTTTCACCTGTTGTGAAAGGAGAGACCCTTGGCATGCTCAACGGCGAGACACTTGTTGCAACTGAAAAGGGCTTTGTTTTCATGCCCCTGTACCAAAGCAAAGGAGAAGATGCCTACTTTTTGATTCGCCGCATAGCGCGATTTTGGCTTTCCATCTCCTACGTGTTCCGAAGGCTCAAATTCTACAAAATTCTCAGGTTCCTGCCGGGGGTGCATCCATTTATGAAGAATGACAATATGCTGATCGTAAATGCCGAAATAGCCCGGTGGTATAGCATAGAGCTGCTCCACCTAATGGGCTACCGACGCAAGAAGAAGCAGGGAGAACTCACACTATACGTTCGGCGAAAGTATGATTTTAAGGGGCCAGTCAGGGCTAAAAGAACGGTATAAAATCAGATTCAGAAGTTTGATATAAGATGATTAGGTAACTTGCAGACAATGAAAACCTGCAGAAAAAGTATATTAACAGGCCTACTCCTACTTAAAAGCCTGGAATTCATGGCCCAATCACCCACGCACATTGATCAGGGAACAAATGATCCTTCGGTAGACCTATGGAAGAATCCTCAATATCTTGTTTTGATTGGAGGGGTTGTCTTGCTGGGATTTGTTTTCCTTTTCTTGCATAAAAAAATATCAAAGAAAAACCGCAAGAGTTAGGTTTATCGAGTCTTCTCTGATGCGACAGGCTTCTTTAGGAATATTCATGGTAAAGGTAAAAACTGCTATCCGGCAGCGTGTCAATTGATCCTTTTTTATCGGCACCTTTTTCAGTAGTTTGACGGAAGTCATCGGTTTCGTACGCTAACGACACTACTCACCTAAAGCATTTTTCGTATGCAAGGGTTCTTGCAACCCACGTGTGTAAACCTGCTTGGTAATTATGGCTCGTTTCATAGTCCTTTCCCAATAAAACAGCTACAGTGATGTTGCAAAGAGAAAAGTTGCCAATGCCCAAAGCACCAAAGAGAGTATGCCCCCGATGATGACAAAGTGCCGGAAGGAATAAATACCGAGCCCATAAATGATGGTGTTGGTTTGGTAGCCCATGGGTGTAAAAAAGCTAAAGTTGGCGGCAAAGAGGATAGACAAAATAAATACTTTGGGCTCCAGGTGCAGACCCGCTGCGACCGTCAGGGCTATGGGCATCATAATGATTGCGGTAGCATTGTTTGAAACGACCCCGCTCAGCAACATCGTGATGCCAAACAATACAGCAATGATCAGCGCGGGACTTTGACCTTGCAATAGGGACGTAAGATTATCTGCAAGCCATACTTCGGCCCCTGTATTCTTCATAGCGAGGCCTATTGGCAAAATGCCAGCCAGCAAGAATATTACTTGCCAGTTCACCTCCTTATACACAGTGCGCAACTTCAAACAGTTGAAAATAAGTAAGAGAAACACACCGATGATGGTGCTTTTTACAATTGGAAAAATTCCACTTGCGGCCAACCCAATAGTGATTAGGAGGATGACAAATGAGATTATCTTCTTGCGCTTGTTGGGGAAGGAATTGCTGGTAACTTGCTGCAGCACTACCACGTGCTCTATGCTGTTCAGTCTCCCAATCTCCGCTTCATCTACTTGAATGAGCAGCCTGTCGCTCACTTTCAGTTTTATTTTGTTCTCTCGTTTCCGTATCAACCGCTCCTTGGTGTTGCGTATGTTGATTCTCTTCTTTATGGCCAGTGGTATAGCATTGGCCACCATTTCAGGATATATTTCGCCAAGCCTTTTGCCCAAAAGTTCAGAGTTGGGCAGTATAAGTAATTCTACAATGTGTATTTCCTTACTTGGTTTTGACAACTTCTTTGGTGCTTCTTCTTCTTCTTCAGTTTCATCTGGGGCCGATTCGTTAAAAAACACAATGCCCCTGGCTTCTTTCAACTTTAATAGGTTCTCTACGCTGGCATTTACCAACAGGGTATCTCCTTCCTTTAAGCTGATGTATTTTCCCGGAGCATTGGTGGTCACACCATCTCGGGTCATTTTTAACAAATGCACATTGGGGTCCGTAAATAAAAATGTGTCGCCAATTTTCTGCCCTATCAGTTCGGATTCTTTCTCAATGCGCACTTGGGTCAAAAAGTCTTTCAGTTTGGTGTCATGCGATTCTGTGGATTTGGTGTCGTAAGGCAGGAGAAAGGATAAGGCTGTGACTATTACAATGCCCACACCCAAAAAGATGAGTCCGTATTCGGTAAACTCGAAAAATGCCAATTTGGGTACCCCATTCTGAGCAGCAATGGCATTTACAATTAAGTTGGTAGAAGTACCCATCAGCGTACAGCTACCGCCCAGAATACCTGCAAATGATATGGGAAGCAGCAATTTGGATTTCGAAATGCCAAAACGCTCATGAAGCTCTGAAGTGAGTCGGACAAAAACAATAACCACTGCCGTGGTGCTTATAAATGCAGAAATGCCTCCCACAATGAACATTATAACTGGAATCAGCAGTAGCAAGGGAAGTTTTTTGAGCCGCACCATAGATTCAGACAGCCAGTTTATCACCCCGTTTTGCTGCATCGCAGCTGCAATCATCATGAGCATTAGGATCGTAATTGTGGCGGTATTACTAAAGCCTGTAAGGGCTTCTTCGGGGGTGATAAATCCAGCCAGCAAAAGTGCTGTGAGCACGAAAAAGGCAATCTTATCTATAGAGAATATTTCAAAAGCAAAAAATGTAACCGCCAGCCCGATGATGCAAAAAATTGCGATTATTTCTATTGTCATACACCCTTTTGCTTGCTGTTTCATAGAGACAAGCCGTCGGAAAAGTAATAAATTGTTCAATGCGCGAACTTCGAAATCAACTTAAAAAGATATTGCATTCATGGTGCCTCGCGCATGTATAAAAACCGAGGGCGATGAATAGGCTTAAATGGCTGATCGCGCATTCCTTTTAGGAGAATCACAACTGCTTCGACACCAATGATTTGATCATATTAAACCGAAAATATTGATAAAACTGTTTGATAATAAAAGGGCTGTCCATGCGGACAGCCCCCGGTTAATCTATGGTGTATTGGTTAATTACCTTACAATGAGCTTTTCGATGTGCTGGGCATCTCCTGATGTAATTTGAAGGAAGTAAACACCCTTTGCAGCATTGTTGAGTGCCACATCAATTGGTGTACCAGCCATATCTGCTGCATACTGTCTGCTGTATATTTCTCTGCCCGTAATATCGCGAACCGACATCATGAAAGTTTCCGCGGCATTGTATACCACAGCAGTGAACTGGCCTTGATTTGGGTTGGGGTACACTTCGGTATTCAGCACGGTTTCATCCATACCCCAAACGCCTTGTCCTATAATTCCCGAACCACTTGTGCTGAAGAAAACAGAAGGCGTCCAAGGTGTTAGAATAGTCTTGGCTGCGTTGCAATACGCGCGCACCTGTATTTCGTAGTTCGTGCCCGGCGAGAGAATATTACCTGTACCAAAAGAAGTGGTATTGGCATTGAATTCATACGTCTGCCATGGGCCACCTACCACCCTTCCGCGAAGGCGGTAGCCTGTGGCTGATGTGCTTGGTGTCCAGGAAATGGAAGCACTTGTAGCGGCGATATTTGTAACCGAAAGTCCTGTAGGCGCTGCACAACCTGTAGTAAATGGTTGCAATGCGCTCCACTCGCTCACCGTTGCTCCCTGACTCAGGCAGTTGGCCCTGATTTGCCATACATAATTTGTATTGGGGTTCAGGTTGGGTGCTGTAAATGCTGTGGCATTCGGGTTGTTGATCTCTACCGTTTGATAATTTGAAGAGCCTGCTACTGTACCTCTTACAGTGTATGAAGATGCACCTTGTACAGTTGCCCAGTTGAACTTAGCACTTACGCCTGTGATGTTGGTAGTGGTGAGTCCTGCAGGAATTTCACAATTGCCAGGTACCACATACTCATCATCAAAGTAGAATGCGTAATACCCTTCAGGTGCAACAATAGGCTTGGAAAGACTTTTTCCATTGTTGCTCGTAGCATTCAGATAATAAATGATGGTATCGCTCACAGTAAAAGCAAGATTTGGTATAGCTCCCACAAAGTATCCGGCACTGTCGTTTAGGGCAACAGAATTCCATGCACCAGTACCTTTTACTTTCCACAAGCAAGTCGCTTGGGCGATGCCGTCTTTGTTGGTGATTTTCGAGAGAATAGGATAGCTCGCTTTTGCAGCTTGCAGGCCTTCCACTTTGGGGTGCCAGTATCTGATAGGGTTCGAAGCTGGAATCTGCATGGTAATACAATGCAAGGCGCCGCCCGATGGGGTAATAACGCGTGAGTCTATACCCACTACATTGTATCCAGGCATAATCTCTCTTATTTGATCCAGGGCTGCAGCATCCCAAGCCTGATTCAAAGCAGGGCTGCTAGAGTTGGAGTAAATAGGTACAATAAACGTTTTGTTGATGGTAAGTCCATTTACGAATCCACGGGCATCCGCATCTATTTGCGAACAGGTGGTGCTGTACGTACCGCTATCACGCAGCGGCATAGGAATGCGGTGAATCTTAAGCGGAGAACCATAATTGGAAGATACCATTTCAAAAATGTCCACATTGTCTTCAATAATCTGCTTGTCAGAAGCGGTTACTTGTGCAGGATACTCGCTTGCAATGAGTGTTTCCTCATCCAAAAGTTTCGCATACATATCGATGTGGCCTGTGCCTCCATCGCAATTGAGCCTGGTTACGGGGGTTACATCTGTGGTTCTGAACAAGTCTTCATGTACCTGCGCAGTAAATGCTTGATTCCAGCCATTGCGGCTCAGGTTATTTTGGTAAAGTGATGTGCTGTGGTACGCATGCCCGAATCCATCCACAAAAAGATTACCCCCTTCGTGGGCTATTGGAGAAGTGTAGTAAGGAACACCTAATTTGTTGGCGATGAAGGCTGGTACTTGGTTGTCAAGCGGACGCGATGTATAGTATTGCATGTCAACAAAAGCGAGTTCATCTTCATCAGTGTAATAAAATCCCCAAGGACCGTAATCGCGCGCCCATATGGAGTTGGTTTGTTTGATGAGAAACTCATGATTGGTAAGCGTAACCCCATAAGCGGCAATGGCCGACTTTACAGAAGTGGAATCTCCTCCTGAATTGATAAGAATCCATACAGGTACTTCCTGCTGTATAGCATCTATAAGTTCTGCATACATCTTTCTCCATGAAGCACTTGTAGAGTAAGTCCAACGCAGCACTACAGCCTGAGATTCTTCAAACTCTCCAGGTACAACAAGATCTGTAGGTGTGGGACCAGCAGCAGGCTGACATACCGCGGCATAATCGGTACAGCAGTCTCCATACTGAGCACAAAGATCATCGCAGTAGCAGCCGCCAGGCGCTTGCCCTCCGCAATAACCTACACAGCTGAAATCGTTCTTCATCTGTTCGGTAACAGTACCCCTTGTTTTCTTTTGGGCCTTTGTCCATGCAGCTTTGGCTTCCATATATTGGATCTCAGCTGGCGTTGGATACTTCGGTAAAATTTCTTCGTTCTTTTCTACCTGGGCGAAACCGGCAGAAATGGTGAGTATAATGGCAAAGAGTAAGGTGTAAATCTTTTTCACATTCTTTATTTTTGGTTGCTTGCCAAAGATAAGGCAATTAGGTTATTGCCTACAAATTTCATCTACCAAAAAAAATGCATGCAATGCCTAAACGGCTTCTATAAGCTGTGATTAGTATGAATAATTCTCCTTGATTGCATCTTCATTTTCGAGCCATCTCTTTCGGCGCGATTCTATGAGCACAGCCGCGCCAAGTAAGGCATACTCTAGCGCAATTAATAAATAAGATGGGCCCGTTGGTTCAATATAATGGGCATAGCTGAACCATACTGTAAATGACCATACAAGCAGAAGGTATCTTCCTGAGACTATGGCCAAGAAAACAATTGGAATGATGTACCAGGGATGCACGGTTGTTGTAAAAAGGTAGTAAATAAGGTAGACCACCAAAGCCAGCTCGAAGATGTCAGCCTTCCGATGTCGAATGCTGACCCACACAATAATCACGACGCTGCATAAGGCAAGAGCGGTGCTTGTGAGTGTAGCTGCTTGATAGCCTGCGCCGAACAGGAGTAAAGCTTTGAGCCCGTAGTACAAGGGTGCATTAAACTCAAAACGATTGAAGTAAAGCTGAAAGCCCGCAGCGGTATCGCCAGTGAAAGTCCATGGTTCGAACCAAAGGATGGCAAGGACCACAAGCAATAACCCGGGAACAGCGAATTTCCAAAATTGGTTTCTGTGCAGCCTGAAAAGTAATGCTGGGGCAATGAAGAGGGGAGTGAGCTTGGTAAGTACAGCACCTGCATAGAGTATTCCGGCCTTTGCATGATTTTGAGCAAACACTGCATGTAGACCTGCTATTAGCATGGGCGCCATCATTGCTTCCAGGTGCAGATTGCCAGTGCCCTCCACTACCACAAGTGGGTTGAGAAGGTAAGCTGGTAGCAGGACAAAAATCCCTTTGCTATGCTTGAAGAAATAAAAGATTGAAAGTATTTCTGCACATACTATGGCAAGTCGCATACCGTTCACCCCGGCGAGCAGATTGGAATGCATTGCATCGCCTGCATTTTTCGAAAGAAATGCTCCAAAGGCAAACACCGCCTGATGAAAGGGGGGATACACACTCATATAGTCTGGAGAATTCATGTGCTCCAATATGTACGATGCGAATTGGGGGTTTTCAAAAGTAGAAAGGGCAATAGATGAAGGGAGTGCTGTGTAAGGATTCGCTCCCTCTATAAGCAGCAAGCCATCCCAAAGAAACCGGTAGAAGTCGTCACTGAGTAAAGGCAGGGAGAAGAAAAATGGTGCGCGCGTAAGAAGTACCAATCCAATAAGCCATCCCGGCGATAGCATTTTCATTTCCCGAAAGGAAAGGGAATAGATTACAAAGAGTGCGGTGTAGAAGCCTAGAAGCAAGTACAAATCACTGCGTGCGGTTACGCTAAGCATGCCAAGGATAGCGAGATAGAACGCTGAGATTAACAAGCGCCTTGTGGCAGGTGCATTCAGCGGTTCCAAGACTGCCTGAGTGAGTAAACGAACACAGAAGCAAAACCAAATAACAGCATGGCATGAAGCGGAAGAAAGCCCCACTCACCTACCCTTATACCATATGCCATCGCCAAAGCAAAATAGACGGCGAGCAATCCTTCAGCCCACGTGAGTGGCGAGATTTGACGTATGATGTAATCCTTGTTCACCCAGGTACCAACCTTACCTGTGATGCTCCACTTAGGGGTGCGGATAAAAGGTGTGCGCTTGCCACCATATCCAAGAATCACGGCAAGTGCATTGTGCAAGCTCAGACCCATAGACATGCTCAAAAAGGCAGGGTAAAGCCAAAAAAAAGTTCGGCTTGGTTCCTTGATTTGCACCGACTTGAAAGCAGTGTAATAGAAGATGGCCAAAATAAAAAAACTGAGCATCAGCAATCCTCCCAAGTGAAAGATGAACCTATACTCCGGAAGAGATTGTTTGATAACAATCAATGGAAGTGATAGCAAAGCGCACAAGACTATCCAAACAAAAACAGAGGAATTCAGCAGGTGAAACAGCGCGTGAATTTTGGTTGAAAGCGGAATTGATGCAGTTGAAATCACCTGCCGAAGGTGTTTGATTGCGCACTCTGCAGCACCTTTGTTCCATCGATACTGCTGGTTTTTAAGGGCGTTCATTTCAGCGGGTAGCTCGGCAGGGGCGGTGACATGCTTAATAAATACAAACTGCCACCCCTTCAATTGTGCCCTGTAGCTGAGGTCCAGGTCTTCGGTGAGGGTGTCGGCGCTCCAACCACCCGCATCGATGATACAGGTCCTGCGCCACACACCTGCTGTACCATTGAAATTTATAAAGTGATGTCCAAGGTTTCTTCCCACCTGCTCTACGGTAAAATGTGCATCTAGCGCAAAAGCCTGCACCCTTGTGAGCAGGGAGTAGTTGCGGTTGAAATGTTCCCAGCGGGTTTGCACCATACCTATTTTTTCGTGGGTGAAGTGCGGAAGGGTTCGCTTGAGAAAATCCGGAGCGGGGACGAAGTCGGCATCGAAAATGGCCACAAATTCAGCCTGGCTCAGTTCCAACCCGTAGGCCAGGGCACCTGCTTTGAATCCGGTTCTATTAGGTCTGCTTACATGTTCTATTCTCACTCCTTGCCTTTGCCAGTATGCAACCCGCTCCGCAGCAAGGGCAAAACTTTGATCGGTGCTGTCATCCAGTAGTTGAATCTCCAGCAGATGCTGCGGATAGGCCAGGTTGCAGGCTGCATCGATAATTCGCTCTACTACATACAGTTCGTTGTACACCGGTAGCTGCACCAGCACTGATGGCCAAACTTGCATAGGTGGTGTTTCGGCAATGGGCAATTTTGCATTCTTGCGGAATCTAATGAGCAAAGTAAGTTGCGCAATGCTGTATGAGAAAATGAAAAGCATGCCCAATCCATATAGAATTACCACGATCCAGTTCACACTATGCATACCGCAAAATTGTGAATATTATCTTATACCCAGCCAACACAGAGCCCCGAATGGTGCCTGTAATTTTGGACACCCCTTTTCGCTTGCGGTAGGTCACGGGCACTTCAGTGCATGTGATGCCCAACTTGAGCGCTTTCACCTGCATTTCCACTGTCCAGCCAAAGTTGCGGTCGGTCATACCTATTCGTTCCAGGGCATCCCAAGCTATCGCCCGAAAAGGACCTAAGTCGGTAAACTTGCTCTTAAATAAAATACGCATCATCCATGTAGCCAGCCAATTGCCAAATAGTTGCTGAGGGAGCATAGCGCCAGCTTCCCTGCCAGCCTTGTGGCGTGCACCGATCACCAACTGTGCATCTCCTTTATAAATTGGCGCTGTAAGCATTGGCAGCTCCTCAGGGTGGTCAGAGTAATCGGCATCTAGAAAAACCACGATATCCGGCTGTACGTCTTGCTTTCGCAGAAAGTCCAGCCCACAAAGGCAGGCGGCCCCATAGCCCTGTTCGGATTCAGTAAAAACGAGTGCTCCTGCCCTTTCTGCATACGCTGCAGTACGATCTGTGCTGTTGTTGTTCACCACCACGATGTGGCGCAACAAATGCTTTGGCAGATCATTAATGACAAAAGCTACGGACTGCTCTTCGTTATAAGCCGGGATAATTACATCAATGATTGGTTGCTGCACAGGAGAGGTGGTACTCACATGTTGAGTGTTACAGTATCGCGGCCAATAAGTATTGGGTTGTCATTGATCCTGCCAGATTCATCCTTGTTCTCCAATTTGAGCACCCCGCGCGGGCATACCGATGAGCATACCCCGCAGCCTACACAACTGCTACGAACAATGTTTTGACCTCTTTGCGCATACCAGCGCACATCTATACCCATTTCACAATGAGTGGAACAGTTGCCGCAAGAGATGCACTGCCCTCCATTGGTGGTAATCCTAAACCTACTTTTGAACCGCTGAACAAGGCCCAAATATGCCGCAAGAGGACAGCCAAAGCGGCACCATACCCTGTTTCCCATAATTGGATAAAAACCCGTGCCAACCGCTCCGGCAAATACAAACCCGATAAAAAATCCGTAAGTAGAACGTATGCTGTATGAATTGATTCCCATGAGTGTAGGCTCTGAAGTGAAGGATGTATAAGCCACCAGCACAGTCATCACAACGGCAAAGACAAGTACACCGTGCACCAGCCAACGCTCTATTTTCCAAGCTCCAAGGCGCTTATCACTCAAGTGCCTGTATGGGTCGCCCACTGTTTCAGCAAGACCACCACAACCACATACCCAGGAGCAATACCAACGCTTGCCAAAAAAATAGGTGAAGAGCGGCACTCCAACAGCGAAAAGAACAATGCCCCACCCCAGCATGAATACGCCCAGCGTGCCTGCTTGCATCATTTCATTAATGCGGTAATCAAAGAAGAATGTGTACTCCAGCGGCCAAGCGCTTTTCAGGTCGTAGGCAGGCATCTGCAAGCGGGTCATCACCTGTGGCAGGGTAAATGCAAATACAACCTGAAAAAAGAGCACGCTGCCTGTGCGTACTTGTTGATAGGCATTGCCCCTGTATTTCACCAACATGCGGATTCCCAAGACACCCATGGCAAGGGTGTATAAAAACCCATAGAGAAACCACCTTCCTGAAGCCCCGCCGCTCATGAGGCGGGCAAGTGGATCGAGTAGGGCAATTTGATTAGAAATAAAACCAGGGAACTGATAGAGCACAATATACCAGCCTACCAAACAGGCCAATACCACCCACGCAGGCCAATCTCTTGTCTGCATCTTATCGTGATAGATGCCGTTGTTGTGCACACCGGATTTCCTTTTGAAATCGGGTATAATGTAGACCAAACCACCCAAGGCTCCCAATCCAAATACCAACAATGCCATCCATCCTGTATTCAACCAACCCGGTGCGGCTGCTTCGAGCACCGCTGCGATCACATCATTGCGGCTGCCTTCGCTTACCCCATACTCACCCACTATGGTGTTGTTAATCTCAATGAACTTGCCGCGAAGTATACTTTCAAATTCAACTTTTTCCCAATCCCTGCTCATCATCCAGCCAGAATATTCCAAAGTAATTTCTGTGCGACGCGCTCCTTCGCCCAGCATCATCTTTACAAATGCCTGATCATAGAGCCCTGTCTCCGAACCCACAGCCTTTAGAATTTCATCCTGAAGCGCTTGAGGTATTCCATGCTCGGTGATTGTTTCATCATTAAATTTATCAATTGCCGACCCTACTTCAAAATATCCTTTTGCAGGTGGAACATCAAGTAATGTATCGATATAATTAATAAGCCCTGGATACTTAGTAACCAAATCTTTATTAAAATTTACTTTACTAAAATCGGAACTGACAACAAACGTGAGCGATAAAAAAATGCCAACCGCCAACATGAATATTCCCATCCCAATTCTCTGCCAGTTTCTCCTTGTCATTTTCCCATTAGTTTGTGGAGTATTCCTTTTTTACTCATTACAATTCCAGTTTTAGCCGAAAAATCCGCCTGAAAATTCTTTACCCAATTGGGGTAAAACTCTGGGTTGAAATTGGCTTCATCTATTCGGTTTATTACATCTCCCACCTTCCATCCTACGCGCAGTGCATGGTCGAAGAAAGCATGCCTGAGCCGAATTCCATATGAGTTAATACCCTGAAACTGTTTTGTATCCGGGTGATAGGCGATCGTTATAAACATCTCTTCTTCCTTCAGTTGCCAGAATTGGTGGATTTGATCTGCGGATGGAACCGGTTTTACTTCTCCGTAGGTTTGGTATTCTATGTCGAAAAACTTTGCGGAATTGAACCAAGGGCCTGGCAGGTACGCGTTTCTTTTGCCTGCAAGGGTAAGTCCCAGCACCTCACCCATCATACGCCCGGTGTACCACACTGGCTCAATGACCCTGCGCCCGGGCCGGGTACTGCGCAACTCAGCGCAATCGCCAGCGGCGTATACATAGGGAATTGAAGTTTCAAGAAATTCATTGACCAGGATTCCCCGTTTCATTTCCAGCCCTGAATCTTTAAGAAAATCGATGTTAGGACGCACCCCAGTTGTAATTCCAACCAGCTGACAGGCAATCACATCCCCATTGGTGCAGTGAACTTCCTTCACCCTTCCCTGCGCATCACCTTTCATTTCGCGAAGCTCTACACCCGTTCTAAGGTCCACTCCATGGCTTTTCATGTGGTTGCTTATCAGCCTGCTTTCTTCAGCGGTGATTACATTGCCCCAGAAATTCTTCTCCCTCACCAGCATCGTTACCGAAACTCCACGAGTGATGAGCATTTCGGCCAATTCAATACCAATAAGCCCTCCTCCAGTGATGACTGCATGCTTGCAAGGGTGGTTTCTTTGCCCCGGTGCTGGAGTCATCCTTTCAAGGTTGTCGAGGTCTTGCTTGCTGTACATGCCTTGCACACCTTCCAACTCCTGCCCTTGCCATCCATAAAATGCAGGTTTGGATCCTGTGGCCAATACCAGCTGATCGTAGGCCAATGTGCTGCCATCCATAAACATGAGCTGTTTGTCAGAAAAGTCAATGCGCTGCACCCATTCCTGAACCAAGTCTATCCTGTTCTTCTCCCAAAACCAATTTTCGTAAGGATGTAGTTGCTCCCATTTCATATGGCCCATGTAGACGTACATGAGGGCTGTTCGAGAAAAGAAGTAGGGAGATTCCCCTGACACAACGGTAATACGCGCATTTACATCGGCTTTTCGCAGATGCCGGGCTGTTGTAATGCCAGCAATGCCATTGCCAAGAATC
>JBGTBE010000009.1:0-66689 GCA_041749535.1 Cryomorpha sp.
TTCGATTTTTGCTTGTCCCATATAAGCACTTCATTCAGTTTGGGATGGTCGCGGAAGAGTCCCTCGTTGCCTTTTCTCAGTATGAAATCTATGATTGCATCGGGATAGAATCGCTTCAGTTTTTCTATGATGGGAGTGGCCAGAATTACGTCGCCCAGAAATGCTGTTTGTATAATGAGTATTTTCTTCATGGATTACAGCTTACACGGCCACCTGATGCTCGCGCAGGGTTTCGTTCAGAGATGTTTTTAGGTCAGTACTTTCTTTTCTTTTTCCTATGATGAGTGCGCATGGCACCTGGTATTTTCCTGCGCGAAATTCCTTTTCATAACTCCCCGGTATCACCACCGATCGAGGTGGCACTTCGCCCCTATAGGTCACCACATCGCTGCCCGTAACATCAAGGATTTTAGTACTACCTGTGAGCACAACATTTGCGCCGAGTACGGCTTCTTTTCCCACCCGCACACCTTCTACCACTATACAGCGTGAACCTATAAAGGCCCCGTCTTCCACCACTACAGGCGAGGCTTGCAGGGGTTCCAATACACCTCCTATTCCAACACCTCCGCTCAGGTGTACATTCTTTCCTATTTGGGCACAACTGCCTACCGTGGCCCAGGTATCTACCATGGTGCCTTCGTCTACATAGGCTCCAATATTTACATAGCTTGGCATCATAATTACCCCCGTCGCCACATACGCACCATAGCGGGCTATGGCATGAGGGACCACACGAACGCCCTTTTCTGCATAGCCTGTTTTAAGCTTCATTTTGTCGTGAAATTCAAAGGGACCAACCTCAATGGTCTGCATTTTTCGCAGGGGAAAGTACATCACCACAGCTTTTTTTACCCATTCATTGATTTCCCACCCAGCAGACGTTGGACTTGCGCAACGCAATACACCTGTGTCCAGTGATTCGATGGTTTCTTCAATGGCAGTTTGGTATAGTTCTTTGCTCAGGAGCGACCTGTCATTCCAGGCGGCTTCAATTGCTTCGCGGTTTGTCATCAGTTTTGCAGCTTGGTGGCAAATGTATGTTTTACTCCACAACAAGGGCCGCCGATTTGGTATCGGTGGCATTTTGGAATGTTGTGAGGTAGAAGCCAGCTGAGAGCCTGCCCACATTCAGGTCGGTAATGTCGTAGAACGTATTGGTCTGCATCACCATTCGGCCTGAAGCGTCAAAAACACTCAGTACTCCCGCTCCGCCATTGGTGTGCACTTTCACAATGTCCACCGCAGGATTGGGCCAGAGACCCAGCCTTTCTGCACCCTCAGTTTCTTCAATCCCACTCAATATACCGCAGGGTGATGCAAGGGAACTGAAGAAGTTATAGGTATTCACCAATGCAGGGAGCACACAGTCACCGTGGTCACCACCGGGAAGCACATTGGCAATGGCTACATCAGGGGCGCCATTTGTTTGCATGGCGGCCAATGCGCTTGTGCTGTTTTCATAAGCGACTTGCTCATCGCCACTGCAATAATACATGCGCAAGGGCATCTGTGGATTCCAGTCGTAGTTGTCATTGTCGCGAAGGGCAACCCACAGTGGGTGGTTCGGGTTGTTTGTGAAATTTTCAAGGACAGTATCAACGAGCAATTCATTGATTTGAGCGGGAAGGATAGCATTCACTGTACCCATATTATACGTGTTTTGGGCACCATCAAAATAAGGTGCCACCAATTCGTCATATGGGCTCTGAATCACATCGCTGAGTGTATTGTAAATATTGCCGTAAGCTGTCTGGTAACTCACCAATAGGTACACAATGTAGCCAGGGTTGGAGTAGGGCTCATTGCTCAGGATAGACTCTGCCTGTGGGCCGCTCATATGGTAGGGTCCACTGCAGGGAGCGCCAGCTACGATGCCTAGTTCATCAAGCAGTTCGTTGTCTTGGGCGTATTTCAGCGTAGCCATTGCCGCGTGCCCTCCTTGTGAATAGCCGGTTACAAACACTTCACCATTGTCAGATTCAGGTTGTATTTCCAGAAATTCTCTGGCGGCGTATATCAGGTCAATCGTGGCAGTGGCTTGCGATGCTGCATGCACGTATGGATGATTGCCGGGATTCACACCAAGGCCTAAATAATCTGGGGCAAGCATAATAAATCCTGTCGAGGCAAGCACACGTACCAATGCAGCCTCTGTATTATTAAAGGAGGGCACATCGTTTTGCCTAAGCACTGTACCGTGGCAGTATACCGCCATTGGAAATACATTGCAAGCATTGGTTTTTGGTATGGCAATGGCACCCGATGCCACAGTGGGTTGACCCTGGGTGTCGATGGTATTGTAGGTAATTCTGTAATAATCTACGTTGTATTGGGCTGGAAGTCCCGGCACTATGCCCAGAAGCCAGGAGGGCGTGCTGTTTATAAAGGTGCTGCTTACATAATAGTCCTGGGCTTTGGCTTGAAAGGCAAATGCCAGTGTGATAATAAAAAATGATACACCTCGCAGGGCGTTGCTTATACTTTTTTTCATGTTGTAAAGACTGGTTTCAGATTGGAAAGGTACAAATCATTCCAATGTTTACCTTTGACCGTGGCAAGAATTCTGGCATTGGATTACGGAGCAAAACGTTGCGGCCTTGCCGAAACTGATGATTTGCAGATTATAGGCAGTGCCCTTGAAACGGTGTCGAGCGGAGAATTAATGGAGTATCTCAAGCGCTACATATCCCGCTACCCAGTGGAGACGCTGGTTGTAGGACAGGCGTTCAGGTTGGGAGGTGAGGTGAGCGACATTGAGAAGGACATACAAAAGTTCATTTCTGCCTTTCAGAAAAACTTTCCACTTGTGGCAGTGTACCGGGAGAATGAAGCATTTACCTCCCAGAAGGCAATGCAAACGATGATACAGGCTGGGACTACGAGAAAAACCCGTCGTGAAAAAGGAAATATTGACAAGATAAGTGCAACCCTTATCTTGCAGCAATTTTTAGAATCAAAGCGAAACAAGTAATAAACATGAACGAAGAAGAAGAAAACGAAAAAGAAGAAGCAAAAAAGGATAAGGAACCCGGAATTGCCCAGCAAATAGAGCGACAGTATCTCAAGGAGCGCAAGGTATTTATGTGGGGCATGGTGGACGATGACTCTGCCCGCTATGTAATAGACCGGCTGATGATGCTCGAGGCCCGAGACCCCGGCAAGGAGATCACCTTGATCGTGAATAGCCCAGGTGGCTATGTTACAGCAGGCTTCGCAATATACGATGTGATGCAAAGTATCTCGAGCCCGGTGAGCACGGTGTGCATGGGCCTCGCAGCGTCTATGGGTAGTATATTGCTCTCTGCAGGCGCCAAAGGTCACCGGTTTATTTATCCCTTGGCCAAGGTGATGATACACCAGCCAAGTGGAGGTGCCAGAGGGGTTTCGGCCGATATAGAAATTCAGGCCAATGAGATCATTAAAACCAAGGATTTAGGTGCCCGTTTGCTTGCTGAGAATTGCGGCCAAACCTATGAAAGGGTCATGAAAGACTTCAACCGCGACTATTGGATGAGCGCAGAAGAAAGCGTGGCTTACGGAATAGTTGATGGCATTATGGGCAAGAAATGAAACAATGAATTTTGTCTTTTCAGAACCACGGCTTTGGTCGTGGTTTTTTTTTACATCTGATCGTGTTTGCATCTTTACCAAAATTTTAATGGTTCGGTAAAACGTACGGAGAAATGCTTACTTTTAATTAGAATTCAGACATGAGCCCCTGCAATTGCAAAGCATATTTCTGATTCAATATACACCAGCTAACCATTTAAACCGAGCGCCATGAAATTCATTTTTACCCACCTCAGATTCCTCTGCCTCATTGCTGTGGCGATTATTGCCAACATCTTGCCATCCACGCAAATTTCTGCCCAAGCGTCAGAATGTATAGACCCGGATTTGATAGATCCAAATGCATTTTGCCCTCTAATCTATGCACCCGTATGTGGTTGCGACGGAGTGACTTATAGCAACAGCTGCTTTGCTATAAATGCCGGAGTAACCAGTTGGACCGATGGTGAATGCGAACCAGTTGACAACTGTATTGACCCTGATCAAATTGACCCAAGCGTAAACTGCACAGCCGTATACATTCCGGTTTGTGGTTGTGATGGGATCACATACAGCAATGATTGTGTAGCATTTTATGCAGGTGGTGTTACGAGCTGGACTGCGGGTGAATGCCCCGACACCGGATGCGTGGACCCTGGGCAAATAGACCCTAATGTGCTCTGCCTGGATGTGTACATTCCAGTGTGCGGTTGCGATGGCAATACGTACAGCAATGAGTGCTATGCTACTTATTACGGTGGCGTAACCAGCTTTACACCGGGCCCATGTCAGACAGAGTGCGTAGACCCTGAGCAAATAGACCCAACAGTTCTCTGCCTGGATGTGTACATTCCTGTGTGCGGTTGCGATGGCAATACGTACAGCAATGAGTGCTATGCTACTTATTACGGTGGAGTTACGAGCTTCACCCAAGGTGAATGTCCCACATCAGTTCCAGCCTGTACCAGCCTGTCAGGTATTGATTTTGGAGATTGCGACGCAGTCCTGGGATATGCTATTGTGAATGGCCAATGCACATCGGTATCTGGTTGCTCACCTGTTGTAAATGGGGTCGACTACTCAGCAGCACTGAGCCCCGATCCGAGTGGTTGCGAAGCATGCCCTTGTATCAACGTAGCACAAATAGACCCGAACACGATGTGCCTGGCTATTTATGCACCGGTATGCGGTTGCGATGGAAATACTTACAGCAACGAATGTTTTGCCTATTACTTTGGAGGTGTTTCCACCTGGACACAAGGAGAGTGTGAGCCTGCCTGCGCAGTAGAAGGAGGGGTAGTAACCACAAGCAGTCCTGTGAGCAACCTGTGCAAGGGCGATGGATATTCCAACATTGTACAACTTAGTGTGAGTGGAAATGTTGGCATTGGCGTGTTTGGTGTGGTGAGACAAAACGACCTTCAGATTGTGGCATCAAACACTACCGGACTGTTCAACTTCGAAAACCTGCCAGCCAATCAATATTTTGCAGGCCACGTTTCAGTAGACAATCTCAGCACCCTCGCTGGAGTTACAAATCTCAACCAGCTAAGCGGCTGTTATAGCCTGAGCAATCAGTTAAACGTCAGTTCCATTCAACTTTC
This sequence comes from Cryomorpha sp., assembly GCA_041749535.1. Taxonomy (GTDB): domain Bacteria; phylum Bacteroidota; class Bacteroidia; order Flavobacteriales_D; family Cryomorphaceae; genus JBBQZU01. The sequence continues at coordinate 5,157 of JBGTBE010000009.1, forward strand.
TGGTGGAACCGTTTCTACCACTTCACCAAACAGTGTTTGCGGAGGAAGTGTAACTGCTACGGTAGCTGGCAATCAGGGTCCACTTTCAAGGTTTATCCTGCTCAATGCTGCGGGAACTTTGGTCATAGCCCAAAATACTACGGGTGTTTTCAATTTCACAAACCTGTCGGTGGGCCTCTATAGAATAGTGCACATCGCATACACTGGCTCGGTGAATCTTCAGGCCATTACACCGCCCAATCTTCCACCTTGTGTTGCAGCATCCAATCAATTGCTCATACAAAAAGTGGCATGTGCGACAGTGGTTTTCGAAGCTTCTCCAAATCCGACCCCAGGGCGATCTGTGGTGAACTTCACCGTACCTGACGATGGGCTTACCACATTGGAGGTATATGATATGAGTGGACGCAAAGTAGCAGAGCTTTTCAGGCAGGTAGCATCTAAGGAGCAACCTTATCTTCTCAACTTTGATGGCACACATCTTCCAAACGGAGTGTACATTTACAGACTCACTACACCGAAAGAAGTGTTCATTGCCAAATTTGTCATCAGCAAGTAAGCTTGGTTATAAGTATCAAAAAACCCACCTTGAAAATGATTTCAGGGTGGGTTTTTTTGATTGTGGATGCTGCACCATCATGCTGCTGCACGTCCAGTAGTTAGGTCAGACAACATACCCCGCACAAGCCGCGGTGTGATTGGAGCCGTGAATCAGAAAGGATAGCCTATTGCAATGTTTAGAATCAGATTCTGCCTTCTCCAATCTTTGGACAAGTTCATCTCATCAACTACCCATTTCTCGCCGTCAGGCAGGTATGGTTTGCGCACTGGTGTGGCCAGATCAAAACGTATGAGAATTGCACTCAGATCTATCCTAAGTCCTGCACCGACACAAACCGCGAGTTGATTGGCAAAGGTGCTGAAGTCAAATTCACCACCTGGTCGCTCCGGGTTTGGGTTTGCAAGCCAGACATTTCCAATATCAGTAAATAGGGCACCTTGCATATACCCTTGCATCCCAAAGCGATACTCGGCATTCCACTCTATAAGAATATCACCCGTCTGATCGAAGTAGCTGTCAAATTCCTGGTCGGGGTTCACATAAGTTCCCGGGCCAAGTCCCCGAGGCTGAAATCCGCGCATACTTTGGGCGCCACCTACAAAGAACTGACGAGAGAAGGGCAGTGTGTTGCTATTCAAATAGGGTATGCCGATGCCAACATTTTGCCTGAGAATAAATTCACTGTGGTTTCCCAATTTAAATGTTACCCTGGGGTCTATCTGTATCCTGGCAAATTGAGAGAATGGCACAGAACCAACCGTGTATTGACCGGTTGAATCTGGCTCGATTTCCATGGCCCGTGACCCATAGTAAAGTATATTACCCGCAAAGTCGATGGCACCACGAAAGAACCATTTTACACTCTTTCCTGTTTTCCAACCCGGGGCATAGGAGTATTGATAGCTAGGCCCCAGGATTACCTGATTTTCAAAACTCTCACGCAGCAGTGGATTTTCTTCCAGCAACTCTTCAAGGTCCTGGGATGTTTGCAAAAGCCTGAGATAATCAAAGGCGATAAGCTTCAAATCATGAAAGTGCTCTTCACCACCCAGCCACTCATATCCGAAGCTCAAACCCACTGCGCTTTGAGCGTAGAAGTCAGCCTGTTGGTACAGACGATACTGGGCCATATAGCGCGCTCTGGGTACATTTCCATTTGAATTTTTCATCAAAAAGAATCCTGTGGCTCTCGGCAAAAGCAAGCTGGCCTGAATGTCAATTTCGAATGAACTAAGCCCTTTCCTGTCGCCGCTGAGTTGGGTTTCATACCTACCTACACCTGAGAGTCTTAGTTTTTCGCCTCCGCGAAATATGTTTCTGTTGGTGTACTCCAATTTGACTCCTGGTCCTGTAAAATTGTTGGAAGTGGTGCTCAAATTTATTTCTGTGCTAATGCTTTGTCGCTTGAGTGGCGTGGCAATCAGATCGGCAAAGAGCAGGTTTTTGCCATCGGTTGTGTCAGTCCTGTAATTGAGATTCACATAGCTAAATATGTCGAGTCTGTTCAGTTGACGAATGGTGATGCGCTGCTGTTCAAGCGAGTAGGGTTGGCCGGGTTTCAGGGTAATGAAAGGCGCAATTTTCTCGGGTTTCACATATGGGTTTAATGAATCTACGAGTATGGTGACATTGCCTCGGTATGTGCGTATTGTATCGGCGCCCATCGCAAAATCAGCCTCCACAGTTTCTACAGTGAATATCTCTGTGGCACCTGGCGGCAGTGGTGATGTGATGGATGTGCGAACTTTAATGAGGTTATTTCCAATTGTACTGTCCGCTTGAAATTTCAGCAACTTGGGTGAAAAAAAATAATACCCATCAGACCTGAAATGATTGCCTATACGTGTGCGTTCTCTCTGCAATGCTGATTTGCTGAAAAGTACTCCTGCCTTGAGAGGCCCCGATTGCAGCAGGCTGTCTATAGGAGTACATATGGGTAACTGAGCAGCGCACTTTTCCACTTCACTGATGCGGTAGGGGGTGCCCTGCCGAATTACGTACACCACCGCAGCTTCGTATTTCGATGAATCAATGCGGTAGGTCACTTCAGCGCGAAGAAATCCTTCACTGCGCAAAAATCCCTCTATGTAATTTACATTTCTGTTGAGCCGCACATCATTCAGATATACAGGTTCATCACCGATTTTGTACTTAAGCCAGTGCTTGAATCCTTTCTCTTTTTCAGTATTGCCTGCAGCGAAGTGGAGCCACACATTGGGCCTGGATCCAAGTATTTTGCTCACCTCTGCAGGCTTTAGTTCATCTTGAATTTCTATCTGTAGGGGCTTGGGTACTTTCTCTGCAGCAGCGTCATACTCCAATTTATGCCCTGCAAAGTATAGGTCGCCTTCCGGCAAATAGCGTTTTGCCGAGCAAGACATCAGCAATGACATGAGAAGAAGAAAGGATAAGTGCCTTAAGTTCATCTATTTCTCGCCTTCAGTTTTTTCTGGTTTCTGGAATATTTCATCGCCTGTGTCAAATTCCCTTCTGAACAGCACTCCAACCCCTGTACGGTTTATGCGGCCTACCACAATATCTTCGAGATCTGTTTTGCTGTATGCCTTAAATCTATATCTGCCGTCGGGAGTGATTTTGTATTCCACCACCACGTTGGTCATAAATTGTTGGTTCTCATTGGCCGAAGCCGCACTGCTGCTCTCAAGCACCATTGTGCTGCCCACGGTCACAACCACACGGTCGTCAAAGAGGGATTTGGAGAGATCTACGCTGAGATCGGTTTCACCACCACCTGTTTGCGCTGAGTAGGATTGAAGGTCGAAATTGAGTTCTACACCGCCAATAAGTCCATCGCCTATTTGGTTGAGTTGTTGGGTGAGTATCTGACTGGCGCTGTTTCTGGCCTGATTTGCCACGAGGTAGGCACTTTCCTGCCCACTGCTTTCATTGATGAATGTATTGAATATGAGGAGGGCAAAAACTTGCTTGTTCAGTTCATTTTCGTTCGCATTTATTTGGGCAAGTTTAGAATCTACCACCCCGCCCATGATGCCTCTTTGGTCTGGATCTATGGCTATTTCAAAACTAATTTCCGGGGCATCTATTCCACCTGATAGGTTCATGATGATGTCCCAGCTTACCTGCTGCCGCATTGCATCATTGCCAGCAGCCTGCGTGCCCATCATGCTGCTTAAGGTTGCTTTGGTGCTGTATCTTGCTTTGATGTCAAGGTCGGCACTATAAGGGTCGCCATTCCAGGTAATCTTACTCCCCTCTACCAAGGTAAATTTTCTACTTGCCAGGTTATAAAAGGTCATGAGGTATTCACCCGATACAATTTCATAAGTACCGCCTATATTCACCCTCCCCGAAGGATCGTAAGAGAGGGCCAATTTGCCTCCGCCTTTCACTTTAAGGTAATCACCCGCCAGTGGGTCTATTACAATTTTAAAGTTGGTTGCGGGATCTATATTTACAAATCCGCGGAGATCCAGTTTTGTTGAGGCAGTTGCAGCAATCTCTTCTTCAGACTTTTCGCGGCTTAATATTCCTGTGCCTGCTATGGGGTTGAATTCCACCCATTCCACAAGGTCGTCTGACTGGAAGTCAGCGTATTCGCTTTCAGGTATTACATAGGTAATATCCGATCCATTTTGGAGCGTTATGGAGCTTACAATTGCGGGGTTCAACTGGGGTCCTTTGATGCTTATATCACTGCTCACAATCAGTTTGCCTTGCAAGTTGGGATCATCACCAGGTCGGAGGTCCATAAGTGTAAAATTGTCGCTCTTCACGGTGATATCGTACACCATATCCTGAAAATAGCTGTGGGTGATGCTGCCATCTGCAGTGAGTTTATTGCCAATGCTGTCCACTACAGTCAATGATGGAAACATGATGGTTTCGGGTTCCAGCTTTACGGTACCTTTCGGAATAGAGTAGTATGCACTATTGCCTTCAAGTTCCAGGAGGATGTTGCTAAATGAAGCATTGCCCACAAGGGATGGTTCAGCGGTAGTGCCGCCAATGTGCAGGCTTGCCTGTAAATCGCCGGAAGATTTTGCAATAAGAGAGGGCGCGAGACTGCTGAGCAATGACACATCCATTTCAGTCATATCTACCTGTAAATCTAGCCCGGTACTGCCTTCTTTCACTGGCAAGAGTACACCATTTACCTTTGCTTCAAGTGCTCCTCCAGTCAAAATGGCCTTCACGGTATAATTTTCTTTATTTGTTACCGCATCCCAATTGAGATTTCCGAATTCTGTACCACGTATTATCAACTCTTTCACAGAACCGTTGCCGGTGAAAGTTCCATCCTCTTGCACTACAACGGTACCACTTAGTAACCCGCCGAGCAAGTCTTCACCACCGCTAATCAATGCAGAGATCTGCTGCAATTCAAAATTCTTGGCTCCCACTTCCAGGGTACCATCCCCCGGGGCCTTGTTGATGCTAATCCACTTTTCACCTTGCAGAACAGCAAAAGAATGTATGCTGACGTCTGTTTTGGAGATTTCTATTTCAGCTTCTGGGTCCGTTTTCCAAGTCTCGGTGTTGAGCGTGAAGGTGTCAATAGGGGTGACAAGCCAGCTTTGTGAATCCTGCTGGTAGTTCACCTCTGCGCCAATTTTATATAGCAAACTGTCTGGGTTGCCAATGCTAAGGGTATATAAACTGCCCGGATTGTTATAGGCAAGATGGAGGGCGGGTGAAGAAATATACATGCTGTCAAGTCCAATCCGCCCTGCGCTAAGCTGACCCACCAAAATGCCATTGCTACCATCGATCTCCAATTCAAGGTTATGCACGGAAATACCGCTATAGTCAATCTGTGGAAAGCTTGCGCTTGCAGTCAATTTTCGATCTATTGCGCTGTAGCTCGCTTTGGCGAAGGAAGGCTCGAAAGTTTCAAGGTCTTCAAGGATTAGTTTTCTCAATATTTCGCTGTTGTTCATCGTGAAATCCAATTCCAAATAATCAGCGGCATTTTTTGTACGAGCCTTTTCCCTTTCGGTGAGATCAGTAAACGCTCCGGTTATGCTGTCCAGGGCCATGTTCGACTCCAGGTTTAAGTTTACATATTCGGAATTTATTTTGATAAGTGTAGAATCAAGGCCAAGACTTAAACTTGCCTCGATAGGGGTAATATCAAATCGCTCTCCGTTTTTTACAGCTGTGGTGCCGTCTATAAGCATAGTTCCGCTTTGCAGGTGGGGGGCAGATGTATAGTCCAGGTCGAAATGTGTCTTCAACCGCAGGTCATAATCAGTGAATTTCAAGGATTGAAAATCGAAGCCACTTACCAATCCCTCCGTATGCAAATTAATGAGTGAATCTTCAACAATCAGATCACCTTTCAGGGCAACAACTGCATTTGGGTCTGTAATTTCCAGCAGGAAGTCGTAGCGGTTGTTTTTGGCCTCCATCTCTGCGTAGATTCCAGTGATCAATGCCTCCTGATAATAGAGCTCTTGCGCTTCAACAACTGCGCTAAACTCAAGTGAATCGCCTGTGAGGTCTTTGCCTTTGAAGTCAGCGCTGAAACACAGGCGCAAGTTCTCACCTCCTGCGTATTTGCTCAGGTTGAGCTCGTCACTGTAGATGTGCGCAGTGGCATTTATCGTATCACTGTTCCAACCACCCGCACTGGCCTGCACATGAAGCGCACCGTATTCAGATTGAAGGCTGCCGGTGAGGGCGCTATTCTTACCCGATGCAAACGCGTGGCCTTTGAATTTCACTTGTTCCGGGTATACTTCAGTGTCGGTGCCTGCAGGCAAAAATGGCAGCAGGTCAGTGCGGGAAATACTCAAATCCAATGTGGACAATTGAATGCGCTGCTCTGACCATTCCTTCCCTGTGGATACACCCGTAAGCGACAAAGATGTTTGGCCAGTTGATGCTTTAAAGCTGTTCACATTAAGTTTTCCTGCATTTCCCGTGAGTGACAGCGATGCAGAGAGTGGGTGAAGTGGAAGCATCCGGGCTTCTTCATCCATTTCAATGTAGTGGTACAGCATGGACAGGTCTGCGGGATCAACCAAAATCAGAGGCAGTTCTGCAATAGCATTTTTAATCGCGTAGGTAGAAAGGAAGGTGTCAATATTTGCGTAAGCAACGTGTATGCTTCCCATGAGTGCTGAGCTACCCAGGCTGAGGTCAATTTCTTTGAGAGACAATGATTCATCATCAAGACTCAGGGCGCAGGATAGATTCGAAAGCGCAGGCAATCCCTGAAAGTCCAGTGCAGCACTTGCAAGGGTGAAGCTATATTTTTCAGGATTTGCAGCTATGTCGCGCGCATCTATATTGATATGTTCGATAATGGTCCGGGATGTGTTCAACTGTGCATCAATCTGGGAGATGCTCACATCAAATTCTTGAATTTTAAAAATTTCTATTCCAGCTATTACGGGTAGGAACAGATCCAGGTCAGTTGCTGGTTCTTCATCTTTGTTTGGGCCTGTTGTGGATACCGATATACTGCCGCCATCCAGAAGTATTTGCTTTACAAAATATCTGTCTTCATTCAGGTTTAACTCTTCAGGTTGGGCAGAGAACTGTTGCAATTTTAAATCAAATTGAATACCTGCATTTGGATCTGAAAATGCAAATGCAATTTGTTCCAGGTTCAAATTCCCAAGTCCGATTTGGGGCATGGGTGAAGATTCATCATCCGCACTTGAAGGCACTTTGATATCCTGCTCAGCTTGCGTAGGCATTTGTACAAAACAGGCTGCATCTTTCAAAGCCAGGTGTTCCGCATCAAATGTCATGTTGCTTATGGAGAACTCATTCAAATAAGTATCGAAAGATCCAATCTTCAATGCGATGGAATCCCTGCTCACACAGTCGTAATAGTGAATTTCGCTCTCCCCGATTCTTACTTTGCCCACACTGAAGTCCCAGGTTGAAGCAGTAATCGTGGTGTCTACTTCAGCATTGCTGGCAAATGCATCTGTAATAAAGTCGTAGTTCCACTTTCCATTGCTGCTTTCGCAGTAGATGTTTGCCGAAAGGCCATAAAGCTCCAGTTTGTCTATCCTTATGGTATTCGATAAGATCGCTCGCCATCCGATGGAAGTTTTGAGTTCATCAAATTTCACCACCAATTGGCTTTTATCATCATAAAGGGCAACATTTTCCAATGCGAGATACCAGGGCAACCGCAGGTCTATTCCATCCACAGTGAGCTGCCCTCCCGTTTTGGAGTTGAACCAGGTGACTCCCCGCTTGATGATTTGTTTTTGCACGGGTGGCAGCGCCAGCAACACTGAGATGAGAAGAAACAAAAGGATGGGTATGCCAACCACCCATTTCAATACGACCCACAATCTGCGTATATGGTTGGAATATTTTTCAGGTGATTGCTTCATTGCTGGGTGCTAAAATTACAGCATTGGCAGCAATACCCGCAGCTTGAAAAAATAGTGGACACAAACATTGTGAAAAACACGGAACCTTTCATTGCTACACCTGCGGCGGTGTGCCCGATAGAGTATGTTTAAAAAAAGGCCGCAGAAGTGCGGCCTTAGCATTGTGGTGATCCCGTTTGGATTCGAACCAAAGACCTACTGCTTAGAAGGCAGTTGCTCTATCCAACTGAGCTACGGGACCTATTGCGTTTTGAGAGCGCGAAATTAATCAATTATCGTTAAAGTCAAGACACGGATTGTTTTTTGAATGGCTAAACAATGTTTGGTCGTTCTGCGTTGACTTGTGTTGTGATTAAAGTTTACCATACATGGTCTGAATTTTGAATTTTTGATTTTTTGGCAGCAGTGGTATAGAATATCTACTTTTTAAAATTTTTTAAGATTATTTTCGCCACATGAGATTTAAGTATATCAAAGAAGATTTACCCGCTTCACTTGTGGTTTTTCTGGTTGCCTTGCCACTTTGTTTGGGCATTGCAGTGGCAAGTGGTGCACCCCCGCTTGCAGGGATGATTTCGGGAATTGTAGGTGGTATCGTTGTCGGTTTTTTCAGCGGTTCTCCGCTAAGTGTCAGCGGACCGGCTGCAGGGCTCACAGCGGTGGTCCTCTCGGCGTTAGAGTCTTTGGACAGCTATCAAATGTTCCTGCTTGCCATCGTAGTAGCCGGTATAATTCAAATAATAATGGGTTCGCTGAAGGCCGGGGTAGTGGGTTATTTTTTCCCAAATTCAGTGATTAAGGGCATGCTCGCGGCCATAGGGCTTATTCTCATCTTGAAACAGATTCCCCACGGCTTAGGTTATGACGCGGTGTATGAGGGAAGTATGGAATTTGAGCAGGAAGACAAGGAAAATACATTCTCCGAAATTTACAAAGCCTTTCTGAACCCCCACTATGGCGCGGTGCTCATCACCATGGTGGCACTTGGTATCATGGTGCTTTTTGAAAGACCCTTTATGAAAGCCATTGCCCTTTTTAAAATTGTTCCCGGGGCATTGTTTGCTGTACTTTCCGGGGTGGTGATGAATGCCATCTATGCGGCTTACTTTCCCGCCTTGCTCATAGAGCCCAGCCACCTCGTAGACATGCCTGTTTTTAATTCGGCCAATGATTTCTTTGACAGCGTTGTTTTTCCAGATTTTAGTGCTTTGGCTGATTACAGGATATACCCGGTGGCAGTGACCATTGCGCTTGTTGCAAGCATTGAGACATTGCTGAGCATAGAAGCTACGGATAAGTTGGATCCACTGAAGCGTATTACGCCAGTAAACAGAGAATTGGGTGCACAGGGCATAGGCAATATGATCTCGGGCCTCATCGGTGGGCTGCCAATTACTGCAGTAATTGTGCGCTCCTCTGCAAATATCTCTGCAGGAGGTCGAACCAAAATAAGCACCATTGTACACGGTATTTTACTAGCACTGAGCGTCGCATTTTTTGCTGCCTATCTCAAGTTTATACCCCTTGCTGCCTTGGCTGCAGTGCTTCTTCTTTTGGGCTATAAGCTTGCTAAACCATCCATTATAATGGCTGAATGGAGAAAGGGTTGGGATCAGTTTATTCCTTTCGCGGTTACCATTTTGGTCATCCTCTTCACCGACCTGCTTATTGGTATAGCTGTAGGTACAATTGTGGGTCTGATCTTCGTTCTCAAATCCAACTTTCACAAATCTATCACCCTTCATAAGGAAAAAAACAATTATGTGATCGCTTTAAGAAAGGATGTTTCTTTTCTCAACAAGGCTTCCTTTTTTAACATTCTCTCCGAAGTGCCGGAAGGTGCCTCTTTGCACATCGATGTTCACAAGGCTACTTTTGTGGACCTCGATATTCGGCAGGCTATTTATGATTTTGTTGACAACGCACCAAAACGCGATATATCGATTACCGTTACCGGCCTCGACAGAATGGAACGAACGCACATCCATAAACGCTAACATTAATTTCTAGGATACATGAATAAGTACTTAAAGCTTTTAGAGGACAATAAGGAGTGGGCTGCACAGAAATTGGGTGTGGATCCCGACTATTTCACCAAACTCAGCAAGCAGCAGAAACCCAAATTTCTTTGGATTGGATGCAGTGACAGCAGGGTGCCTGCCAATGAAATTACAGGAACAGCGCCCGGCGAAATATTCGTGCACCGCAACATTGCCAATTTGGTGGTGCACACCGATCTGAATATGCTTTCAGTACTTTACTATGCCGTAGATGTGCTGAAAGTGGACCACATTATTGTATGCGGGCATTACGGCTGTGGTGGCGTGCAAGCGGCCATGACCAATAGCGACTTTGGGTTGCTGAACCACTGGCTCAGAAATATCAAGGACGTGTACCACGAAAAGTATGCGGAGATCACCGCGCTCAAGGATGATAAAGCCAAATTCGATCGCATGGTGGAGCTATCGGTTCGGCAACAGGTATTTAACCTCTCAAAAATATCAGTAATACAAAGAAATTGGCAAGAGAGAAACTACCCGCACCTGCATGGATGGGTATATGGACTTGACAATGGAAGGATCTCAGAGTTGTGCAATATGGACCCACAGGTACACACTTCGGAAATTTACGATTTCGAATTCAACAGGCACTAGAACGTTTGGCTACGGCCAAATTTCCTTTTTAGAATGGCACATACTGAAGCATTTGGATCCGATGTGCAAAGAGCAGCTGAGTCGCTTCGTAAGGGCGGGCTGGTAGCCATTCCCACCGAAACCGTTTACGGCCTTGGGGCCAATGCCACCGACGATGATGCAGTGCTCCGGATATTCGAAGCCAAGGGACGTCCTGCCTTCGACCCCCTCATCGTACACATTGGAAGCCTGGAGCAACTGCACACCGTAGTTTCTTCATTTCCCGAAAAGGCGCGCCTCCTTGCGCAAGCGTATTGGCCCGGTCCACTGACCTTTATTTTGCCGAAGCAGGATTCAATTTCTGATTTGGTAACCTCAGGCCTGCCTACCGTTGGGGTGCGTATGCCCCGACATTCACTCACGCTTCAGTTGCTTCAATCTTTGCCTTTTCCCCTTGCAGCTCCCAGTGCAAACCCTTTCGGGTACATAAGTCCTACCACGGTAGCCCATGTGCAGGCCCAACTTGGAGATAAGTTAGATTACATACTCGATGGGGGTGCATGCGAGGTAGGCCTTGAGAGTACCATAGTGGGATTTGAAAATGGTGGCGTGCAGGTGTTGAGATTGGGTGGCCTTTCAGTAGAGGAGATAGAAGCAGTAGCAGGCCCGGTTTCGGTGGCAAATAGCAGCACGAGCAATCCCACAGCCCCCGGTATGCTCAGCAGCCACTACGCGCCCGGAAAACCATTGCTCTTCGGCGAGATTGATTCTCTTCTCTCAGAGCATGTCGGGAAGAATTTTCAGCTTCTGGTGTTTCGCGATTTACATGGTCAGCCGGGCAAGGTGCTCTCAGCGTCCGGAAATATGAATGAAGCTGCGAGAAACCTGTTCTCAATGCTTCGTGAACTCGATGCCAGCGATTGCAGCATCATCCTTGCGGAAAAAGTGCCCAATGAAGGGCTTGGAAGGGCGATCAACGACAGATTGAACAGGGCCTCGAGCAGGAGGTGAGTATTGAGGAGGTGATTTCGCTGAAAGACTTTCGGTTTTACTTTTTAAATATTCATCAAATCAGGGCTGTAATGGTTTCATGACAATCCGCGTGATCAATTTGAATCACTTCCTGGTAAACCTTGGCAATATTGCATCTGTATTTCGCTCAGCTTGAAATGAGAGAACAAATTATCTGGGTATGACTGAATAAAAAGAAAAACCACCGTGCACGTTTGCACGGTGGTTTCCTACATACTATTTAGCCAAAGTTATTTAGCAATCATAAACTTATCAATGATCACTTCATTCGAAGTAGTCAATCGGTACACATACACGCCATTGGGTAGGTTTGCGCCATCGAATGCAACCCTGTATTCAGCATTTGCCTGGGCAACCTGACGGAAGAGTTCAGCTACTTTTCTACCGCTCATGTCGTACACTTCAAGTGTAGTCATTTGTTCTTCAGCTACACTGAATTCAGCAAATGAGTTGCCGCTTGTAGGGTTGGGAGAAGATGTTAGCGAAGCAGGACAGGATTTTACTACCAGGATTTGGTTCGAAGCTTCAACGCACTCTGGAAGGAATGGTGGAACGATCGTACCCAGATTAACACCTCGGGAAGCTACGTGAACAACCCTGTAAGTAGCATTTGGAAGCGCGCTGAAGTTAAAAACACCGGTAGAGTTTTGTTGAAATACTTCGGTTCCCGCAAGGTTCAGAAGTGCAAAGCGGAAGGTATTTCCTACCTGGCCGGTTACGCTGAAACTCAATGATTCATTGCACACTGTGGTTGGACCATTGGCAGTGAGCACACCCCCGTTTACAGGATTGGTGTTCACATTTATGAAATTGGCAAGGTCAAAACATCCCTCCAGGTCATTCACATTGTTTACACCTGAAAGTTGTTGCAGGGACTCTACTGAAACATAGCCAAGGGCATAATTTCCAGCCGGGAAGTTGTTCAGGTTAAAAATACCACTGGAGTTTTGTGCAATTACATCCTGCGAAGGAAGAGAAACAAGACCAAAGCGACCTACCCCAACGTTTCCGGTTACAGTGAGAACAATTTGGTTTGCAATATCATCACCTGCGCAGATGCCTGATAGATTGCTCGATGTAGATACGGTTCCGCCGTCTACGTTGCATGTTACTACAGGAGGATAGCTCAAATCAGGGCGAACGATTGAAGGTCCGTCAAAATCCATAACTTCCGTGTGGGTGTAGTATTCAGTGATGGTACCAATTCCTGTTCCGTCATTGATTACCAGGTTTATTTTGAATGACAATTCGCCCGTGGTAGTGAGTTGTGCGATGAGCACTTTGTTTGCAGGTAGAATACCATTGCTGCTGTTCAGGTCAAAGTACACGAAATTGTCGTTGAAAAAGGAAGAAGCTCCGTTGGTACTCACAAAGTCCAGGTTGTCGTTGCCAAGTATGCTTACAGCACTTTGTTCTCCGTCGGTGGGTGCCAATCCGTCCGCAACATTGATGGGATTCAAAGTTCCCTGAAGTCGGTCAGTGTAGATGGATCCATCCGTATCATCAGCTTTTGCCACACCGGCGTAGCCTGGACCTGCAAATCCGAAGGAGAGATAAGAATCGAGCGGAACTGCACCCAAACCAAATGTAAAGGGGCTGAAAAGGTCTCCAAACTGGGTGCCTGCACCGGTAGCGTTATAAAAGCCTGTTGTCGTGGAAAATTGCAAAGGATTTTCGATATAACCCGCAACCTGCTGAAGATTCCAGCCCGGAGCGAGATCCACATAAATTCTGTAGGTTTTGGATCCTGCAACTGGTCCTGGAATACCAAATACTTCCTGGGCATCTGCCGCATTAGAAGTGTAGTATTCTTCTACGATGACGCCTTCAAGTCCAACGCCTTGAGAGCGGACGTCAGGGGTAATTAGAAATGATGCTCCGAAAAGAAGACATCCTGCGAGTAATGGAGTTTTCATATGGGTTGATTTTGTGTTTCTGAAATAAGATTCTTTTGCAAATATCCAACAATCACAAGCCTTGGTACAATCAGAGAATGCTAATGTTACTTTAAGATTGCGTTAAGGAATCGGTATATTTTTTAACATTGGAGTTCTTATTCACAGAAAGGTAATACTGCCTGCTTCGCAGTGAAAAGGATAAAATAAACCTCAGCCTTTTGCAAAAGAGGCGTGCGATGATTTAATATACAATCATAGGCCCGGACATGGGGTCCTGTATAAGTGCTACCTGGCTATGATGAATTTAACTGCACTTCGTGTACCTGAAGAATCGGAGATGTTCATGAAATAAACGCCGTTTTCGAGGTTGCTGAGATTCAGGGAAACCATCTCTCCAATTGCTGAGAAATGGATCCTGTCCTGATATACCTCCTGTCCCAATGCATTGTAAATGGCTATGAAAGCGTTGTCAGTAAGCTGACCTTTGGAGATATTTTTCACAATCAGCTCCCCTTGGGTAGGGTTTGGGTAAATGCTGATTCCAGTTTCCAAAACCACTTGGTTGATGCCCACAACACAGGCATCCTGACTTAAAGTACCATTGGGCTCAAAATAGCTCCATGGTCCAAACAATCCATTGGCCTGTGTCTCGTCAGTATCGGCTACGTATTGGTAGGCGGGCCAGCCATTAATGGTGAGAACGTTTTGTGAATTGGTCTCGACAAGTGCAGTAATTTCAGGGTCTGTAAGCACAAACCCGTTGGGTACAACTACGTAGGGCCAGGATGAACCGGTGTAGGTAGAAGTACCTCCGGCATTGTCGGGCGCGTAGGCATAAATGGTTCTCGTTTCTGATACAGGTATTCCTCCGTCGGTTGATGCTGTCGCAGCACCTGTGATCTGCAGGATGACGGCTGCACCATCCGCACAGTTAATGGTGCCAAGGCTCACTTCCGCAGGGTAGAGGCAGCTTCCGTCGTCTTCTGTGGCTTCCATGTCGTAGTTTACCGCTACAGGATCGGTACAGCCGAAAATTTCTTCAGCATCACAGACTCCGTCACCGTCTGAATCAACAATGATCAGCCCTGTGTTGGTTGCATTGCAAACAAGGCAGTTTTCTACAGGTTCTATACATGTACCGTCTTCATCGGTTGCTTCCGCGTTGTAATTGCATGCGCTGCTGCTGGTGCAGCCGGCAACTTCTTCAGCATCGCAAACGCCATCACCATCAGTATCGATAATTTCGAGGCCGGTGTTGTCTGAATTGCATGCCTGACAGTCTTCAACCGGTTCAATGCAAGACCCGTCATTTTGGTTTGCATCCGGACTGAAATTACAGGCGGTTGCACTTGTACATCCGGGAATCACTACCAGTACGCAATTGCAGTCAGCTACAATTCCCTGCTCATTTTGTGAGGTAGTGCAGGGATCACCATTAACCAGATCGGCAAGGAAGGGACAGGTATCATTTGCATCGCAAAGGTTGTCGTTGTCACTATCTACCAGCACCAGACCAGTATTGTCTGCATTGCATTCTTCACAATTCGCAGTAGGTTCTATGCAACTGCCGTCATCATCAGTAGCTTCAACAGCGTAATTACAAGCTGTGGGTGAGGTACATCCGGGAATGATAACAACAGGAGGATAACACAGGTCAGGGTACACTACGGATACTTCTTCTCCATTGCCGGAGAAGTCAATTACACTCGTATGTGTGTAACGCTCAGTTTGAAGGGTCACAGAACTGAATATTTGCAGGTTTATTTTGAAGGACAACTCACCGTCGGTGGTCAGCTGTGCAATGAGTATCTTGTTTTCAGGAAGTATACCCTGGGTACCGTCGAGATTAAAAAATACTCCGTTCGTTGAAACGGAAGACGCAGCTCCGTTTACATTCACAAATTCAAGCGGAAGCACCCCTATGGTCTGAACAGGCAACTGGCCGGGTGTGGAGGGGACAAGCCCGTCGACAGTGGTGATCGGTATTACAGTGTTTTGCAGACGGGGCGGTGAACCCGGAAAAATGGAACCATTTGTATCATCTGTCTTTGGCACGCCTGCGTAATTCGGGCCAGCCTTACCCAAACTGATATACGAGTCCAGGGGAACAGCTCCCAAACCGAAGGTAAAGGGAAGAAAGTTGTCGGCGAAGGCTACACTTGCGCCTGTGGCATTATAGAATCCGGTAGTAGTAGAAAACTGCAAAGGGTTAGAATCAAATCCGGGTACTTGTTGAAGTTTGTATTCCGGTAGAAGATCAACAAAAATCCTGTATGTTTTTGAACCGGCCACTGGACCGGGAATACCGAGCACCGCCGCAGCGTCGGCCGAATTGGAAACGTAGTATTCTTCAACAATGATGCCTTGCAGCCCCTGACCGAAGGACGTTCCCGATGAAATCAGGATAGTGAACAATGCCGGTATGATGTATGATATTACAAATCCGGGAAGGGAATACGTGGCGTTCAGGTGCTTCATTTTCATTGGATGCAAATTTTATTCAGCGTTTGGGGATCGTATGAGACTTGGATGTGTAAAATCAATTTCGTCGGGATGCTCCGCAAAAAATCTTTCTACACCTCCATAGGGGGCAATGAGTTGGAAATTCAATTTGTAAGACAGTTCTCCTGAAGTAGTAATTTGTGCCACGAGTACCTGATTCTCTACTGTGGAGCCAGCCACTCCATCTAAAACCGCCCATGCTGCGTCGTTTAGTAAGAACACTCCATCGTTTTCTTTATCGTTAAAAATATCGAGGTTGTGCAACTGAAAAAATACGGGTCTTACAGATGGCAGGGTATCGCTGCGAAGCAAGCCGTCAGCAAGGGTGAGCGGAATGCCGGCATCTGGATGTTCATTGGCCAGAAGGCCGGAAGCAACCTTTCGTGTACCTCCGTCATTTCTTTTACCACCGAGCACTGAGCCATCCGTATCAAGGGATTTCAATACACCAACATGCTCGTTGGAAGCAGAACCTATGGTGATCCACGAATCAAGCGCCATTATGTTCCGCTTCAGATTTGCCGCGGGCATATCCGAACCAAGCGTCCTTCCGGCAAATTGGCTGTTGTGAAATTTTTTAGTGCTTCTGATCTCCAGCGGGTGGTTGTCCAATCCATAGAGCATCTGCATTTTGTAGCCTTCCTTCATGTCCACATAAATGCGGTATGTCACTGCATTTGTATCAAGTCGATCTCCACTTGCATCGTCAGCTATATCATCAGGAGCTGCCCTATAGTACACTTCTACAAAGACACTGTCCAGCCCGTGCTTGTTGTAAACGACGGTCTGCGCCAAACCTTCAGTGCAGGTAAGTACTCCAAGAATAAACGAAATGCAAATACCGAAGGTGTTCACTTTAAAAACAGAAAGACGTTTGACTTCAACATGGGATTAGCGTGCTATTACGAATTTTTTTACAGAGACCGCTTCTGCCGATCTCAGTTGTAGAAGATAAATACCGGACTCAAGGTGTTGGGTATTTACTTCTACCATGCTGTTGCTTCCTGTATTTCCGCGATTTGAATTGCTCAGAAGCTTTCCGCTTAAATCATAGATTGCATAGCTTACATCTTGCAAATCTTTGGTGAACGAGAGGTTGAGTATATCAGAAGCCGGGTTTGGCACAATGGCCCAGGCATTTCGAATTTCATCTATATCTCCGGCTGAAACAAGGCACTCATCACCTAAATTATAATTCAGGAAGTCTTTCTGGTAGATGTAGAAGTTGTCGTTTGATGCATTCAACTCTTCATCTTCGGGGTGGGTTTCGGCGACAAACCTTATTACAGCGTATCCTCCTGTTTGCAATTCTTGCGGGATAATGACCTGTATGTTCAATTTAAAATTGAATTCGCAGGTCAGGGTGGTGAATTGGCCCAGCAACACCAGGTTCTCTTCTGTATCAGCCTGAATGCCGTCAAGATTAAACCAGGCTCCGTTTTCGGTTGTAAATTCCGGACCCACACTGTTGTACGAACTGAAGTATTGATTTAGGGCATCACCAATACCCAGTTGTGATACCGATTGCACATTGCCGGAGATGGGAATGAATCCATCCGATTCCAACACCGAAATTCCCGCCGTTGGATCTACATTCTGCAAGTATCCGTCTGCACCGGTAAGCACAGAGCCATCGGTATCTAACGTTTTTATAATAGCTGCACTGGTCTGAGTGGATGCCTTTATCGTTACATATGAATCCAGTGACGCCGTGCCGAAATTGAGCAGAAGCGGCAAAAAATCGCTTCCGAAAGTAGAGCCGAACTCGCTATTGTAAAAACCACCTCCCGGAGCGCCAATGGTTAGGGGGTGGGGGATGGTTCCGATCACCTGCTGCACTTCATACCCGGGTTTCAAATCCAGGTACACACGATAGGTAGTAGCTCCTGCAGGAAGGCTGCTCTGTACATCGCCTTCGCCGGCTACATAGTACTTTTCAACAATCACATTTTCTAGGGCATCTTCATCTGGCAGGGTCTGGGCTGATAGTGAGCATGCAGCACCAAGGGTCAAAAGGGTAAATAGATTCTTCATAGTCTGGGGATGTTGTTTCAATTTAATAGCCTTACAAAGGAAATATTCGAGTATTTCGCCAATATTAAGTCAAGGTTAACCTTATCATTAATGTGGCGGTTTTGTGGTCAGTTGATTTTCTGTATAAGCCTCACCACCTCACTTCTACTTCCTGAAATTTTCACAGCATAAATACCAGGAGGAAAAGGGCTCAAATCCAGTTGGACCATGCCCGATTGCGTTTCGGTGTACGCTTCATTCCAGATGGTTCTTCCGGTAAGATCGTATATCGATATAAGCAGTTCATTGAAATTGCTTTGAGAAAACCGAATAGAAAGATTGCCAGAAGTGGGGTTTGGGTAAAGGACAATATCTTCAGCAGCATCTATGCCTGGCGCTGAGAGAAATGGACACAGGATTGAAATATCGAGGCCCTGACAAGAATCCGGAAAACAGCACAATTCGGGAACATTGAAATTGGCAGCAGGATCGAAGTTGCATGCTTCCTGATTCAGGCATCCAAAGATGATCTCTGTCAGGCACGACCCGTCATCGCAGGTGGATCCGGGATCAAACTCGAGAAAATTAGGATCTGTGCAACCACATACCGGCGGGTAGAAGAGCAGGGGGCTAAAGACTTCTCCGCCAACCACAGGTTCAGTGCCTACTACCTTTACAACCGTGCCGGCCGGATTGAATATTTCCAAATTCAGGTTGAAAGCCAGTTCTCCTGATGTGGTAATCTGAGCTATCAGAAGCTTATTGGAGTTTTCATTGCCTTGAACCCCGGTGAGCGACTGAATAAACGTGTTGTTTGAAAGAAAGGAGGTCAGACCGTTGTTTACATTTCCAAACACCTCGTTGATCTCATTCACATTGTCAGGTACAATCCAGCCTGTAGGAACCGTAGATGCTCCCTGAGAAGAGATCAATCCATCACTTGTGGGCAATGTGATTCCCAGGGCGGGGTCATCATTGGTAAGGGGTTGTGGTGCAACGCGTGCCGACCAGATCGAACCGTCCGGGTCGTCCTGTTTGGGAACTCCGAAAGTGTTGTTGCTGGCAGCTCCGAGCGAGAAATAGGAATCCAGCGCGGAATTTTCAACAATGGTGAACAAACTTCCGGAGATGTTGTGTGCAAAGCTCGACCCGAACTGGCTGTTTAATATGGGTGCAGCAGATTCTATTCTAAGCACATGGTTCGCATCACCATAGATGCTTTTGAGTTTGCAGCCCTCACATAAATCGGCAAAAACCCTGTAAACGACAGTGCCAACCGGATATTCAGCCAGCCCCGTTGAAGCTGCATCGTTTTCATTGATGATATAATAGGTCTCGACTTCTACATTCTCCAGCACCTGCGCTGAGCCTTTACTTCCGGTAAATATAGAGCAGAAGCCGAGGAACACATATACAAAAAGGTGTAAAGAACGCTTCGATTCCTTAGAGACCAAGCCTGCTGTCTTTGAAGGATTAAATAGCATATTTCTCATAAGGTATAGGTTAATGACGCACTGTAGGTGGTCCCCCAACGGTAGTTGTCAAAGTACAGCGTATCAAATCCGCTGTCAAACTCATAGGACCTTCTCACAGCTGTGTTGAGCAAATCTCTTATGCTAATGCTGGCCCCGAAGTGATCCCCGAATTTCTTACTCATTTTGAAATCTATCTGATGACGTGGGATTTCATAAATATTCGGAGTGATATTTTCATTGGATACGAGGGCAATTTTGGGGCCTTGAATGTTGTAAGAAAGGGTGGTATTCAGTTCAAGTTTTTCGAGTGTGTGGCTCAAGGACCCATTGAGGATGTAGGGCGCCTGACCGAACATCGGACGCTCCACTTCCACGGGCACGGTGATCGTCGTTTGCGAACGTATGATGGAAATGTTTGCCCGTGCCACAAGGTTCTTGAGGATGCTGTACTGTCCTTCCACTTCAAATCCCAGCGCATACGATTCATCGGCATTTGCCCAACTGTAAAGGTTAGGGATCTGCTCAATCAGCTCAATGTGGTTGTCAAAGGATTTGTAGAAGGCACTGACGGAAATATTGTGGTTGCCCGGAAAATAGGACTCCAGCCTTACGTCAAAGTTGTTTACATCTACCGTACTGAGTGAAGAATTCCCCTGCACTGTACCCTGCAGAATATAATCATCCAGGGCGATTGGCGAAAGCTCTCTGAAACCTGGCCTCGCAAGCGTTTTGAAATAGTTGAGTCGGAGGTTAACAGGAAATTGTTCCTTCTCTTTTAATTTGTAAATGAAGCTGATGCTGGGCAGGTAGTCCAGTTGCTGTATGCTGGCTTGCACGGCTTTCACACCTCCAATGTTTCTTCTTTCAGGACTGTCGTTGGGAAGATCTCTGTCCCAGTAGTCATAGATGTCGGCTATCAAATCGGTGTATTCCAGCCTGATGCCACCAACCACCCTCAATCGGGTGCTTACATTATAATCTGCCATTGCAAAAGCCGCATATACCTTCTTTATGCCAATATCCCGGTCCAATTCTGTGGCATTGTTCTCATAGAAAAGGTCAAAACTGGACCTGCCCTCTGCAGAATAACGCGAAGGATCAAGGGCCGTAGGTTTATCTACGATCACAGTACCACCCACACCATTCACCACAAACTGTGTTTGTACATTCTCTCTTCTGTTGTTTAAGTAGCTTCCACCAAAGGTCATCTTGCCCAGTGAACGCATTTCCTTGTTAAATGGAATTTCTATGGCAGTCTTTGCATGGAGCAGATCATCGTCCATGCTTCTGTACGACCTCGTGGGGCGCAGCGTGTTCTCAAATGCGAATAAACTATCACCGATGTAGTTGTATTGAAGTAGTTTAAAATCGGGCTCGTTACGCTGCCCATCTGTGTAGCTGACGTCGAAATTGAGTTTGGAAGCAATACCCGGCAGGTAATGATCCGAGTGCAACTGATATATAAGGTGTTTGCGCTCCTGATAGAATTGGTCATCGCGCGCAATGGTTTCGGGGTTGCTCTGGTCAAAACCCAGACTGAACCGGGCATTGTTTTCTCCAAGCCAGTTGGGCATGAAAATCACATTTACCTGATTGTTGGTATTAAGCTTAAGCGAACCGCTGAAGAGGGCACTTAAATTGGAAGTCTCCTGGCTTGCGTCAACATCCAGATCTATGGTGGCGATTTCAGTTTGGGGATTTTTAGTTGGGTCGTAATTGGGCGGTTGCACGGTCCTGTTTATCTGACCTTCAGAAGATGCCTGGATCACCCGGTTATACCTGAAACCTGCCACGAAGCCGAAAGTTTTTCCGAAGAGTTTGGTTTGGTTCCCAATGGTCATGGAATACCTGGAGTTCATGGGCGCACTCTTCTGCACGGTGAACCAATCATTGTTAAAGCTTTGACCCATTCTCGACAAATCTGCATTGAAAATGGGGAAGAAGTACTCAGCTCCATACACCTGATCGTACTGACCCAAAGCGTCCTGCACAGCGGCCTGATTTCCAAACAGGGCGGGTGGAAGAAACCCAAGTTGAACCAGTCCGAGCTGGCTGTATGCATCTCCCGGGTTTATCGGTGTGTTCTGGGTAATGCCGTAAGAATTCAAAAATGACTGCAACCCCAGCTGTGTATATTGGTCATAGACATTAAAAGGGGTGTTTACAGGATCCGGAAAATTTGCCTGCTCAACAGGCACGCCATCAGGCACATCCCGATAGCCGTTGTCCCAACCCAGCCAGTCGGTACTGCTTCCATTGGAAGAAGTGATATCGTTGAATGTGGCCTGGCTATTGAATCCTACAGAAGCTTCAAATTCCAGGAAAAACTTGTCAGGAAAATCTTTGGTTTCCAATGAGATGAAGGCGCCCGACCAATCGCCTGGAAGGTCCGGGCTTCCCGTTTTGGTAATCACGATGTTGTCTACCAAACCGGAAGGGAAAATATCGAGATTGATGTTGTTCGTAAATGGATCCAGGGTTGGGATGAGCATGCTGTTTACAGAAGTAAGAATGTATCTGTCAGCAAGACCCCGCACGGTTACAGTATTTCCAACAGTGGATACGCCGGGAATTCGCTGTATGGCTGCAGAAACCTGGTTGTCCCCAATCTTGCGCATGGTTTCACTCGAAATATAGTCAATGCTCGTAGCTGCATTCTTCTTTATTTTTTCCATGTAGTAATCGCCGGCCTTGTTGGCTTTGGCCTCGATAACAACTTCTCCAATCTGAAAATCAACAGGCTTTAAGTCAATGTTCAACACAACGATTTCATTGTTCTTCAAGGTTACTGTTCTTTCAATTTTTTCATATCCAATGAAAGAAATTAAAAGCAATGTAGGGTCAGAAGTTGGAATGGCCAGAGAAAATTCACCATTGAAATCGGTAATCACCCCCACGGAAGGATCATTCTTGAAGACTATGGTGGCTCCGATCACGGTTTCCCCCAAATCATCCGTCACTTTGCCTCTAATGGTTCCCTGGGCGAACGAGAGGTGGCACAAGATGACTGCAAAGCATGTAATTAATATGGATACTGCATTTTTCAAAATGGTGCTTTTTCGGGTCGCTAAAGTATGGCTGATTGCCCTTAACGCAGATTAATAAATCGTTAACTCTATGGGTCATTGGTGTTAATTATTATATCATCTTATTAAATTAAGGATAACTAACCGGGCTTCCCCTGAAATGCTCTTCTTGCTTATTATCAGCACCTACACGATGTATAATCTTATATGCTCAGCGTGTGAGGTTTCCGCATAATGTAAAAACTATTCTTAATATAGCGCTGGGCAGCATTTCTCCTGACAGGTGATATGAGTGTTGATTCTGTACTTTTGTCTCAGTAAATATTTCACGTCCTTTTATGATCCTTTCGTGCTCGAAAACATGGTTGTTTTTCTCCTTAATATTCTCATCTGCATGCGCTGTACAGTCTGAAGGCGACAAGCGTGCAGATGTATCGGAAACCCTTCACCCTTCAGAAATTGCAAAGCTGACCGATGCGCAAGCAAAGGAGAGCGTTCCTGAATTGATGATTGATTCCATTCATCTATATGGAGTCGTTCAATCCGCAAAGGGAATTGGTCCCAAGGCTTTCGTGTATCTCTTTGAAACGGAAGGCCGTGATTATTTTCTGGTTGACAGTGCAGCATTAAATGAAAATAGTTTTCAGTTTAGGAATCTGCGGGTTGAATCAGGAATATATAAGATGGGATTCACGGAAAGTCCTTCAGATCAGCTGGATATTATCCTTACGCCATCTGAAGATTCTGTAACATTTGTTTTTTCAGATAAAGATTTTCGGAGGTCTTTGAAAAGTACCAATTCGCTTGAAACGAATGCCTGGCTGGAATACATAAAATTAAAGGGTCAGCACGATCAGTTTATCGAATCCATCAAAAGAAGCAACAACACAGCCGATGAGAAACGAAAGGCCATCTACGCCAAAGAAGCAGAGTTGAAAAATGAGCAGCAGTCATTGGCTTCCAGGCATGCAGATACATTTTTTAGCAAGGTGATGCGTCATGCACAGAGCGACTTCCGCTTCGACGCTTCAAAATTTTGGTCTGATCTGGACTTCAAGGACCCGACCCTGATTCACAGTACGGTATATCCTGACAGAATTGAGGATTACATGCGCTTGCATGGAAGTAAGTCTCCTGACCCGAATAACCCTACGAAAGGATTCTATAATGCAGTAGATTTTATTGCAAACACCATCATCGCCAAAGGAGACAGTCGGGTTCTGGAGTTTGTCCTGTACACCATGTCAGAAGGCTTTTATTCAAGCGGGATGGAACCACTCAGCCTGTACGTAATCGACAACTACTTTTACGGCGATGCCTGCGGCGACCAGGAGATCAGCGAGTTGTTCAGGATGAAAGCGTCCGGAATACAGCACCTGAAGGTGGGCAGCACTGCACCGGATTTTTCAATTAAAACATCATCAGGACAGGTTGCGCACCTCAGTGAGCTTGTAGCAAAAAACAACTTCACCCTTGTCTTTTTCTGGGCATCATTTTGTCACCGTTGTGAGCGGGAAATTCCAGAACTAAAGGCGCTCTACAACCAGAAAAAAAGCAACGGTTTTGATGTTCTGGCAGTTTCAGTAGATACCAATGAAAAGGATTTCAGGGCAGGCATTGCTGCTACCGGTACTACCTGGAACAATGGAGCGGAACTTAAAGGATGGAGAGGCGAAGTTGCCATGGACTACAGGGTAACCAGCACGCCGGTGATGTTTTTGCTTAACGAGAAACGTGAAATTGTGGCCAAACCAAAGACTGTGAACGAACTCAGCCAGGTCCTGAATGGCTTGGCTTTTTGAGCATACCATCATACGTGTGAGGATTGCAGGGATCAATCACTAAGTACGATCTTTTCAGTTATGCTTAGCACACCGTCTGTAACAGAGAGCAGGTAAAGTCCGCTGGGAAGTGCACGATCAAATTCTGGTATGATCAGCAATTCTTCTGCGCTCCTATCATTTTTCAGAGATTGTTGCATGAGCACCCTCCCTGAAAGATCCTGCACCGTTATATAAAGAAGGGGTTCAAAAATTTGAAGGCCACTCACCCTCATGGTTATGTTATTCAGGCTGCCAGATGGATTTGGGTATACCTGCATATATGGGTCTTTTGATTGATACGCATCCATTTCAGGTGCCTGCTTTTCATTTATGGTCAATTCGTCCAAGGATTCATACAGCAACTGTGTGGAAGCTTCGTAGCCTCCGATTGCTGCAGTTTCAGGGCTGGTTCCTATGCATATTTCGTCAATGGCAATATCACCTTGCCATCCATGACTGGTGACACCTCTAAACCTGATTCGTATAAACTGACCAGCGTAATCATTAAGCGATACTTCTTCTGTAATCCACTGATTGCCCTGGTCCCCTTGTTTCATCCAGATGATCTCCCATGTTATTCCGTTGGTTGTTATTTCAACAAAGAGTTTCCCTACATAGCTTCCCCACATATGGTAAGAAAAAGATAATGCCGGAGACGCACTTTCACCCAAATCGATACAAGGAGATTTGACAATGGCTTTCTTAAAAGGGTTGTTAGGCTCAGAGGCTTCCATATAGAGGTAACCCCCGTACATTCCTTGCCCCGATTCCGGACCTGTACCTTCTGAAGGGGTTGAACCCGTTTGGATCAGCCAGTCAAAATGATCTGCGGGTGACTGGGCCTGGCTGAATCCGGAGAGATTGTTTGCATTAAACCTCGCACAGTAAGGGAGAGTCCGTGGATTGGGGCAATTAAGGTAATTGCAGCTTCCATCGTCGGTTTGTGCAACAGCAGAAAAGTTGTTTGCATTCGGATCAGTGCATCCGGCAATGATATACACACAATTTCCATCATTTTCTGTAGCGGAGGGATTGAAATTGGATGCAGCAGGATCCGTACATCCGCTGATTACGTACATACAAGATCCATTTTCGTCCGTAGCAGCCGGATCATAGTTTACTGCTTCCGGGTCGGTGCAGCCGGGTATTTCAGAAGCATTGCAGATTCCGTCATTGTCAGCATCCTGGAGTACCAGAAAGTTGCCAATGCAAAGCGTACATCCCTGAACCGGAACAAGGCAGGACCCATTGTTGTCTGTAGCCAAAGGGTTGTAATTGCATGCAACAGGATTTGTGCAGCCAGGCAATTCCTGTGCATTGCAGATTCCGTCAAAGTCACTGTCTACAATAAGTAAACTGAGTCCGTCATCTGCACACACAGTGCAGTTGGCAACCGGAACAATACAAGAATTGTCGTTGTTGGTAGCTTCGGGATTGTAGTTACAGGCAAAGATTACCGTGCATCCAGAAAGCTCATCAGCATTGCAAATTCCGTCGTTGTCGGAATCGATCGGAATTAGTAACCACTGGCCCAGCACCTGGGCACAAGCTGAGCAATTTGGTTCCGGTGTGATACATGATCCATTGTCTTCGGAAGCATCCGTATTGAAGTTGCATGCCAAAGGGTTGGTACAGCCGAACAATTCTTCACAATCGGGCACCCCGTCATTGTCCGTGTCGGTAGGGACAGACTGACCATTCATACACGCACTGCACCCGGCTTCCGCAAAAGTGCAGGAGCCATTGTTTTGAGTAGCTTCAGGGTTGAAATTGCAGGCCCATACATTGGTACATCCGGGTATTTCCTGTGCATTACATACGCCGTCGCCATCACTGTCTATGAATATGAAATAGGGAAAGGAAGAGATGCAAAGTATGCAATTGGCTTCCGGCTCAATGCAGGAACCATTGTCAACCGCAGCGGCGGGACTGTAGTTGCAGGCACTGCTGCTCGTGCACCCCGAGGGCTCTTCGTTATCGCAGATACCATTGTTGTTCGTATCGTCTTCAGGATTTATTTCCAGTGTTCCATTGCCATATCCTTCGGTACCTTGGCAGGTGTAACAAGCAAATGGTTCCGTGCAAATTTCCGGACTTATGATGTAATCTATCCCTTCGGTGAGTCCCGGAAAATTTTCCGGATCCCAATAATTACAGGCATCCGGAGAAGTGCATACCATCAAAGGACCAGGATGGCATTCACAATCCTGCAATACGCCTTCGTTTCCGTTCAGGTCAGTGCAGGAGTCGCCATCAATTAAATCGGGATAGAATGGGCAGAGGTCTGCATCATTGCAAATTCCATCTGAATCAGAATCGCCGGTAGCATCATCTCCATAACACAGATCACAGTTGTCACCCACATTATCGCCGTCTTCGTCTGTGGAGATTGCTACTTGCACAGAAGAAGTACAAGTGGACATGTTTCCTGATTCATCGGAAACCGATAGGGTCAGGACAAAATTCATCAGTTCATCACTGCAAGAATAGGTTGACTTGCCTGCAATAATCATCAGTTCTGAAACACCACAATTGTCGAAACTGCCATCATCAACATGAGCGGAAGTGACCGAAGCTTCTCCTGCTGAATTCAAAAATACTGCTACATTCTTACACAGTGCCACCGGCGAAATGGTGTCCTGTACCGTGATCACAGCAGTGCAGTTTCCGTAATTTCCTGCATGGTCTACTGCCGTTAGAGTCACAACATTTTCACCAATATCGGTGCAATCAAATTCCTGCTTGCTCAGAGAGAGCGATGCAATACCACAATTGTCAGATACTCCGGGTTCAAATTGCTCCAGACCAATTTCTGCTGTGCCATTCATGTCGAGATAAATGGAATGATCCATGCAGATTACAACGGGGGCTTCATCATCTACAATTGATATTTGTTGACTTTCGCTTGAAACGTTTCCACAGGCATCTGTCGCCGTCCAAATGCGTTGAACAAGTCCGTAGCCATTGGAATCCAGTGCAGGGATGTCTTCAAAGGTGATGACTGGTGTTTCAAGGCAATTGTCCACTGCAGTGGCTTCGGCCAATTCGCCCAGCGTACATGTGAATTCAACCTGAGCAGGCACTGTAAGCTCAGGTGCGATGGTGTCACTGACAGTAATTATTTGGCTGATGCTGCTCACATTGCTGCAGGCATCTTCAAAAGTCCATGTTCTTTCAATCACAAACTGATTTGGGCATGCACCGGGTTGCGTGGTACTAATGCCTGCAGATCGCATCAGGCCTGAACATTCGTCGTAAGCGATTGCCACCAAAGGTGCCGGTACCTCTTCCGCGCATGTTACCAAAAGATCTACCGGGGCCGACAAGATATTCGGCGCCACATCGTCAATCACCTGAACAGTTTGTTGGTGCTTGCTTTCATTGCCGCAGGCATCTTTAGATTTCCAGGTGCGGATAATGGTATAGTTGTTTTCGCATATCCCAGGTATCACGCTTTCGTAAAATTCCAGAGAAGCTGTAGGATCGCAATTATCAAGTACAGAAACAAGGGGTTGGTTGGTACTTTCACCACAGGCGATGATGGTATCTGCAGGAAGGTTCAACAGGCTGGGTGGGGTATTGTCTGAAACGGTGATGTAGAGGGTGTCTGATGCTGTATTTCCGCAGGCATCAGAAGCAAGCCATACCCGTTGAATGGTGTAGGATTGGGGGCAATCGCCTGGAATAATTTCCTCTAATAGGGCAACGGTGGGAGCAGGATCACAGTTGTCGGTGTAAGCAGGAGCAATGGGCACTGGCACCGCATCACAGTTCACAGCTTCGAATTCCTGTACTGATTGAATCATCACAGGTGCAGTATCGTCCGCAATGGTAATACTGGTGAAGAGTGCCGGACTGGTATTGCCGCACTCGTCCGTAGCCACAAAATAGCAAACAAGGGTCAACTGGTAGGCGCAATCACCTACGAGTACTTCAATACCGCTTTCGGCCCAGAAGCTGTCACCACAATCGTCAGTTGAACCTTCGGGGATCAGATTTAATGACTGAAAGAGGGTTGATGCCTCCTGAAGAAATCCATTGTTTTGATTTCCTTGACTGAATTCGATGGCAGATTCAATGTTTATCAATTCGCAACTTACCTGCCCAGAGATGGTTTCAGGCATGATGAGCACTGGAGGCGTGTTGTCCAGGATGGTGATGAGCTGAGCGCATTGTGATTCGTTTCCGCAGGCATCTCCCAGGGTCCAGTTTCTAGAAATAATTGTGGGACAGGTAGTTGAAATTACTGTATCGGTATATGCTAACGATACATCAGCACAAAAGCCGGAAAATTGGGGAGTACCGGTTACTTGTGGATCCAAGCTGCTGCTGCAGGCTACCTTGATGTTTTCAGGGCAAAGGAACAGCTGGAATTCATTAGAAAATGGGGCCACCAAGTGAGTTGGGGGTGTGTTTATTTTACTGTGAACCATCATTTGAACCATTTCTGTAACCCGAAAACGGTGTATATCAGATGCTGGTGAAATACTTGTGGCATCCGGCGGAGCATCTACCCCAAAAGCGATAAATATTGGGGCCAGTAAAAACAAAGGCATCGCGATGAGCACGCGTAAGAATGAACCCGGACTATCGCAGGTTTCGGAGTCTTTCGGATGTATGGACAAAAGATTCATGGAGAGTGTTACTATGACTTGAACAATCAGGCAAGATAGACCATTGAAATGAGTGATGCATGAGAGGAATATTAAGTATTTATTAATTTTCAGACTTCCCTGGACGAAAATGTGTGGTGCTCTTCAACGAAAATTGAATTCAAAGGATAATCAATTGCACGTCACACTTGTGTGTTTGTTCAAAACGAAGGTGGAAGGTACCCATCCAAACGTATTGTTGTTTTACAGATGCTTAAATAAAAAACCCCCCATGGTTTCCCATGGGGGGTTGTAATCAAAACAAAGGGATTATTTGGTGATAATCAGTCTCTGGGTGATCACTGTTTCACCTGCAACCACTGACACGATGTAAGTACCACCGGCCAATTCTGCATTCAGTTTAATCTGTTGGTACATGGTAGATCCATATGTTCCAAACTGCTCATTCCAAATCATTCTTCCTGTTACGTCCATGATTCTCACCTGAACATCCTGCACATCGCTGGCGATGTTGGTAAGTTCAATGTTGAGCGGAGCGTTTGCATTCATCGGGTTTGGATAGAGTTTTACCTGGAGATCAGCACTTACATCGCCATACTCAGGACCTTGAGCTACTGTGAGCTCCTTGCTGAGGTTTGCGACATCCATGATGTCTCTGTCTATTGGCATGATCGGGCTGGCAGTTGCGTTGTTTGCTACACAGAAATCATCGATTGCCATGTCACCTTGCCATCCGTTGAAGGTAAGACCGGTAAATCTCATGCGCACAGTTTGTCCTGCGTAGTCTTCAAGCGAAAGGGTTTCAGTCAACCACTGGTTGCCCTGATTGCCTTGCTGAAGCCAGATAACATCCCAGTTTACACCGTCGATGGTGATTTCCAGGAACAACTGGCCTACGTATGAACCATACATGTGGTATGCAAAGGATACCGCAGGATTCAAGTTGGTGCCCAGGTCAATACATGGTGTATTGATCTTGGCAGTCTTGAATGGATTGTTTGGGGCAGAAGCTTCCACGTAGATGTATCCACCTGAACCACCATTGCCTGCATCAGGACCTGTAAACATGGAAACGGTAGGACCAGTGTTCACCAACCAGTTGAAGTTGTCAGCTGGTGAAGCGACGTTGCTAAAACCTGAGAGATTTCCATTGTTAAACTCTGCGCAGTAAGGCAGCGTTCTTGTGTTGGCACAAGAAAGGTAAGTGCAGGAACCGTTGCTTACAGTAGCAGCAGCGTTGTAGTTGTTGGCCAGAGGATCTGTACAACCCATCACAACTGCTTTCACGCAGAACTGATCAACAGCGATGTCGCCAAGGAACGAGCTGGCAGTGGTACCAGTCAGTCTGAACTGAATTGAACCTCCAACAGCCAGCGCCGGAACATTTACCTGAGCAACATTCCAGTTGCTACCTTGATTTCCACTTACAGACCATATAGGAGCGAAAGTAGTGGTGTTGCCACCTGAGGTAGTTACCGAAGCTTCGAGTTTGAGTTGACCTACAGAAGCACCCTGACCTTTCATGTGATAAGCGAAGCTGATCACAGATGCTCCGTTGATCTCGTAGCAAGGCGACTGTAGTACAGCAGCTTTGTTCGGGAAGTTAGGGAAAGAAGCTTCTACGTAGATATAGTCAGTACCCTGGTAAGCAGCATCAGGCCCTGTTCCATTGGTTGGTGTAGCACCAGATATAATGGTCCAGTCGATGTTGTCGTTGGTACGGTTGGTCCAAGCACCGAAGCCATCTTCAAAGCTTTCGCAGTTGTCAAGGGCTACACAGCTGAACACACATGAGCCGTCATCTTCAGTAGCGATCGGGTCGAAGTTGATCGCAGCAGGGTTGTCGCAACCAGGAACTTCTTCAGCATCGCACACTTTGTCGCCGTCGGCGTCAACGATTACAAGACCGATTACAGTGCTGCCATTTGGCAAGGTAATTACACCACAAGCAGTACAGCCTGGCGTAGGAATGATACAATTGGTATCATCAGTAGCTGCCGGGTTGTAGTTACAAGCAACCGGGTTTTGACAACCAGGTACCTCATCCGCATCACATACACCATCGCCATCAGCGTCAACAGGAACAAGGGTTATCTGTCCGTTTACAACAGCACACTTGGTGCAGTCTTCCACAGGCAGTAAGCATGAACCATTGTCGTCCGTAGCGTTGGCATTGTAGTTACAGGCAAGGATATTTGTACAGCCTGGAATTTCCAGCGCGTTACATACACCATCACCATCAGCATCGATCAGAATCAATTGTCCGTTGCTTCCGCAAGCGAGGCAGTTGGCCACTGGCAAGTTACATGAACCATTGTCGTTTGTAGCCGCAGGGTTGTAGTTACAAGCCACTGGATTGGTACAACCAGGGATTTCATTTGCATCGCAAATTCCGTCACCATCCGTGTCTATAATCATCACGCCACCATCTTTACAGAAAGTACAATTGGCAACAGCAAAATCGCACGAGCCATCTTCGTCAGTGGCAAGTGGGTTGTAGTTACATGCTGTTGGGTTGGTACAACCTGGAACTTCATTGGCATCACAAACTTTGTCGCCGTCGGCATCAACCAAGGTCAAACCACCTTGTGCGTTGCAGAATGTACAGTTTGGAGTTGGAACGATACATGTACCGTCTTCATCCGTTGCAGCTGCGTTGTAGTTGCAGGCGAGTGCATTGGTACAACCAGGTATTTCACTGTCATTGCAGATTCCATCACCATCGGTATCACCGCTGGCATCGTTACCTGTGCAAAGATCGCATGAATCACCTGAACCATCGCCATCGCTATCGGCATCGGCTACAAATGGATTGGCATCTACAGTATCAGGACAGCCGTCGTTGTCGTCGTCTGGATCCTGGCTGTTGCAAATTCCGTCATTGTCGTTGTCCTGAAGTACAAGCGCCCCTTCGAAACAGGTAGTACAACCGGCAACCGGAATCAAGCAAGTACCGTTGTCTTGTGTAGAAGAAGGGTTGTAGTTACAAGCAGCTGGGTTTGTGCAGCCATTTACTTCATTGGCGTCGCAAATACCATCAAAGTCACTGTCTTGAATCAAGAGACCTGTTCCATCTTCATTACAAACGTTGCAGTTTGGTGTTGGGATGATACATGTTCCATTGTTGTCAGTGGCAAGTGGGTTATAGTTACAGGCCAGTACATTGGTACAACCAGGAACTTCATCCGCATTGCAGATACCATCACCATCGTTGTCAATTGGAAGAAGCACCCACTGACCGAATACGTTGCGGCAACGGGTGCAGTTGGCTTCAGCAATCAAGCAGCTTCCGTTCTCTTCGGTAGCATCTGCATCATAGTTGCAAGCAACTGGGTTGGTACAACCGAAAAGCTCTTCGCAATTTGCTGTTCCATCGCCATCTGTATCAATCAATACAAGGCTGGTGCCATCACAAACGCTGCAGCCTGGCTCAGCAACAAGGCATGAGCCGTTGTTTTGAGTAGCAGCAGGGTTGTAGTTGCAGGCCCATGGGTTGGTACAGCCAGGAATTTCCTGAGCATTACATACTCCGTCGCCATCGCTATCGATGAATACAAAGTAGGGGAATGACTGAATACAGATAATACAGTTAAGAGCGGGCTCAATACATGAACCATCATTGTTTACTGCATTAGGATTGTAGTTACAAGCAGTCATGCTGGTACATCCTGAAGGCTCTTCGCTGTCGCAAATCATGTTTCCGTTGGTATCAGAACCTGCCGGGAAGATAGCAGCGCCGATTCCATCACCATCAGGTGAAGGGTTTCCTTGTGCATCCACATCGCCGGCATCAACTGTAGCATCACAGGTTTTGCAACCAATTGGCTCATCACACAGTTCAGGGGCATTGATGTAATCTACTCCGTCTACCAGACCTGCTGGGTTGAAATAGTTACAAGCAACCGGTGAAATACACTGTGGTTTTGGACCTGGGTTGCAAGCACAATTTGGACCTACGAAACCAGACTCACCAGTGCCACTTACTGTGCACTCGTCACCTGGTATCAGATCAGCCAATAGCGGGCATGGGTCAACACAATCAGCCAAACCATCTGCATCAGTATCTACATCAGCAACACCACAGCCGCAAGTGCCTGGAGCTGTTTTGTTTGGATCCATTGGGCAAAGGTCGTTGCAGTTGGCAACACCATCGCTGTCAGAATCTGTATCAGCTACGTTGCAACCGCAAACACCAGGAGCAACTTTCAAAGGATCTGTAGGACAGCCGTCATTGCAGTCAGCCGTTCCATCAAGATCTGAATCTGCATCAGAAACACCACAACCGCATATTCCGGGAGCTGTTTTGGCAGGATCGTTTGGACATCCGTCAAGGAGATTGCAAGTACCATCACCGTCAGTATCAACCGGGATCAATGCTGTATTGCTGGCATTACACTGGGTGCAATTTGCCTGAGGCACGATACATGAACCATTGTCATTTCCGGGGTCAACAGAAGCATCGTAGTTGCAGGCAAGTACGTTGGTGCAACCCATCATTTCATCAGCGTTGCATACACCATCGCCATCTGCATCGATGATAGCCAATCCGCCCATTCCGTCGCACTCAGAGCAGTTCGCCACAGGAACTACGCAGGATCCGTCATCAAAAGTGGCCTGACTGTCAAAGTTACAGGCAAGGGCGTTGGTACAACCTGGCACACCTGGGAACCTGAGTTCCGGACACACCCTAGTAACCTCTGTTCCGTTTCCGGACAGGTCTATTACAGTGGTGTGGGTATACCTTTCGGTAGCAAGTGTGTTCACATTGAATATCTGGGCATTCAGGCTCACAGAAAGTTCACCATCCGTGGTAAATTGAGCAACAAGGATTTTGTTCTCAGGAAGGATTCCCCTTGTACCATCAAGGTTGAAGTAAGCTGAAGAAGTGCTCACAAGTGAGTTTGCTCCATTTACATTCACCGCATCCAGGTTGAAAGCACCAATCGTTTGGAGGGAATTCTGACCTCCATCGGCAGGTACCAAACCGTCAACGATGTTTACAGGAAGTACATTGTTCTGCAAACGGTTTGTGAAAATTGAACCATCTGTATCATCCGTTTTCAGCACACCTGCCAATGATGGACCTGCAAGACCCAGCGACAGGTAAGAATCGAGAGGCACCGGACCTTGTCCAAATGAAAAGGCAGAAAAATTATCAGCAAAGGACACTCCTGCACCGGTGGCATTGTAAAATCCGGTGGTAGTGGCAAAACTGATTGGATCTGTGGGGTATCCCTGAATGATCTGAAGTTTGTAATCCGGAGCAAGGTCCAGATAGATGCGGTAGGTTTTTGCACCAGCAGAAGGACCAGGAATGGCACCACCGAATGCACCTTGTGCGTCTGTGGCATCGGCTACATAGTATTCTTCAATGATGATGCCTTCAAGTCCGCCTTCGAGACCATCGCAGGCGATATTGACAGGAACAATGCATGAGCCATCGTCCAGGTTTGCGCCAGGGTTGTAGTTGGTTGCAAATTCATTGGTGCAGCCAGGTACGTCATTGCAATCAGCAACTCCATTTCCATTGGTGTCTGCATCAGATGTACCACAACCACAAAAACCCGGAGCTGTTTTGAGCGGGTCTGAAGGGCAGCCATCGTTGCAATCTGCAATGCCATCTGCATCGGTGTCTGCATCAGCTACACCGCAACCACATGTGCCGGGAGCGACTTTGGCAGGATCAGCAGGACAACCATCGTTGCAGTCTGCTGTTCCGTCTGCATCCGTGTCTGCGTCAGCAACGCCACAACCACAGATACCTGCAGCAGTTTTGTTTGGGTCAGCAGGACATCCGTCCACTGCATCACAGCTTCCGTCACCGTCAGTGTCAATAAGTACAAGTCCATCATTGGTGGCGTTGCATGCTTCACAACCCGGGGTTGGAACGATACAAGTGCCATCGTCGATGGTAGCTGAAGCATCGAAGTTGCAAGCAAGAGCGTTGGTACAACCCTCTGGCGAAGCAGCCTGCGGGTAGATCAGGCCCGGGAAAACAACAGAAACTTCCTGTCCATTGCCGGAGAAGTCGACCACGCTTGTATGGGTATAACGCTCAGTTTGAAGCGTAGTAGCGTTAAAGATCTGAACGTTCAGCTTGAAGGCCAGTTCTCCATTGGTGGTGAGTTGTGCAACCAGAATCCTGTTGCCAGGCTGGATACCCTGCGAACCATCAAGGTTGAAGAACGAACCTGTTGTTAATTGAACAGAAGGAGCGTTGTTGTTGTTCACAAAATTCAAAGAGGCAGCAGGAACCCCCAGCGTTTGCACCGGCAACTGCGTACCTGATAAAGGCAAATAGCCATCCTGAACGTTTACTGGTTGAACTGTGTTTTGCAAACGGCCTGAGAAAATGGAACCGTTAGTATCATTTGTTTTGGGTACGCCGGCGTATATATCAGCAGCGTGTCCAAAACTCATATAGGAGTCAAGTGGTACTGGTCCCTGAGAGAATGTAAATCCTCCCAATTGGTTTCCAAAACTAACACTTGCACCGGTAGGATTGTAAAATCCGGTGGTTGTTGAAAACTCAAGCGGATTTCCCGATAGAGCGCTGATTTGCTGAAGTTTGTAACCGTCAGCGAGATCTACATAGATACGGTAAGTTGTTGATCCTACTACAGGACCGGGGATAGCACCACCAAATGCCCCGGCTGCATCCGCAGCGTCAGACACGTAGTACTCCTCTACAATCACACCTTCGAGGCCCTGAGCGGCTGCTGTTTGTCCTAAAAATAGGGCGCAACAAGCCACCATCAGACCAATAAATTGGTTGATAATTTTTTTCATAATAAGTTTTCTTGGGTATTGGTTCAGGGAATTCTGAAGCTGATACCGCACCGCTGGGGCGCGGTATACAGCTTCCGGAATTTCCCTATTTAACCAATGAATTTTTAAAGATTAGTCGCAGCTACCTACAGCGTAGTCACCACCGAAAAGACCGAAGTCGGCACCATTGATCAGACCATCACCATTGAGGTCTGAACGGCAATTGTTTGGAAGATTTCCGAGTGCATCGAGTGCCAGGTCAAGGTATGAACCTGCGATCCAGGGTGTTTGACCAGGAGCGAAAGCACCGCGGTAAGAAGTAGCTTCTATACCTGCAGGAACCACAAATGATGGGTTACCGGCAAAACCAACAGCTGGAACCAGACCAACAGTAGAGCTGGGGTTATTCACATCGAATGTGAAATCAGGAAGAACTCCGGCTTCGGTAATGTTGGCTGAACCATTGATCAATGCGTCAATTGTATTTGGAGCAGAAATGTCACCAACAGCATCGAAGGTGTTGCTGTAAAGGTTTACACCATTTTCAGCAAGAAATGCAGCTTCAACGTTTGCAGCAAGGTTGAAACCAACCACACTGTTTACAAAAATTGAGTTTGCAATCGTACCTCTAAAGTTTTCTTTCAGGCTGACGAAGTCACCTGGTGATTGGTATCCAACAGCGGTTACGTTGAAAATATTCTGGAAGCCCAGACCTACTGCAGCATTGTGTACACCATCATCTTCACCATCGAGTTCCATGAGTTTGTCGCCTTGTGAAGGTCCGGTCTGAACAATGCACAGGAACTGAACATTTCCAGTATACGCCTGGTCAGTGTCGAAACCATCATCCTTGCAGAAGAATGCAGATATGTAGCGCAGATTGGCTGTACCGCCGAACATTTCAATTGGGTCATCTTCGTTGGCTACAATTTCCACATTCTCGATTACCGTACCGCTTCCAACGCTACCGCAAGTAAGACCGTTTACTTCGTTGTTGGCTCCGATTACCGCACCACCATGACGAATAGAGACGTAACGAATCACACCTGAATTGTCATTGTTGATGAAGGCACCACCTGCAACTCCGTAAAGGTTGCGTGCATCTGTACCCACAAGACCTTCAATACGGCCTTCGCCAAGTTGTCCTGAAGAAAGTGTGTTTGATGCAGTAAGGTTGTTTTGTGCTCTTCCGAGAACGATTACACCACCCCACTGGGCAGTGTTGGTAACTGCGTAGCTGCCATCCACATTCACATCATTCACTGTTGTGAAAACGATTTTACACTCAGCAGAACCATTGGCGAAAATTTTTCCGCCACGTGATACTACCAGTGAAGATGCATTTGCACCGGTACCATCTTCTGATTTGATTACAGTACCTGCACCGATGGTCAGGGTAGAACCATTATTTACATAAATGGGTCCTGGTACATCGTGTACATATAACTTCGAGCAGTCCCAGTTAGAGCTGGCAGGAAGATTGTTATTGGCATCTACTACAGAAGAAAGAAGCACTTCCTGACGTGATCCCAGTGGTGGACAACCACACGCAGCACCTACGTACTGAGCATTGGCTGATAACGCAACAACCCCTGTAAGGGCAGTTGTAAGAAGCAAGCTTTGTAAATTTTTCATTCTAAATAAAAATTAAAAGGTTAAAGATTGGGTTGAAAAATCGTCGCTTTGACGCGGAACAAATTTGAGACAAATGCAGGCCAAAACCGGTTACCTGAATGCTATGTTTTGGTTAAGATGTCATGTTTTCAAGATGAAGCCTGTGTTACCAAACCTGAGAGATATGTTAATTGAATTTTTAGCATCGACGAAGATGTTAAGTGAATGTTAATTTATTTTCCACGAGGACAATAGCTATAATTTCAATTATGATTTTGATATTGAGATGGATGTACTTCGGTTTGGCTGATTCATATGCAGCTGATCCCTGGCCAATCTCTTAATCATCTATTCTAAGATGGGTTTTAGCATTGAATCAATGATGCTGGGATTTTATTAATATTCGAAGGGAAAATTCAGCAGTTCATCGAAACCTGTCCAGGTGTTCTGATGGGGTTCGCCTAGCCAGGAGAAAGAATGCAGACAGGTTTTGGGCGTTGCATGCGCAGAAGGTTGAAGAAGCACGAAAATAAAAAAGCTGCCCCGCGAATGCGAAGCAGCTTTACCTTGTTGTCGGGGTGACTAGACTCGAACTAGCGACCCTCTGGTCCCAAACCAGATGCGCTACCAACTGCGCTACACCCCGAAAAGGAGCGCAAAGTTAATAAAGATTTATGCTTGTGCAAGTGGGTATTGATAAGAAAAACATTTATTTTGTACTTGTATGCGCAGACCAACCTTTTTGATCGTTTTAAGTTTTCTAGTTGCCACCATTTTGCCTTCTTGCAGTGGTGAGACGGTGACCAGCAAATACATTGACAACCAGACCGACAGAGATATCGGTTTCGTGTTTTACAGGTATGGCTACGCCCAAGGCGACACCCTTACTGTGCAGGCTGGCTCGCGCAAGAGAATATCTCAAAGCACCAGAGACAAAGGGGAGGAGATTGCGCCTCCTTGTGCTGAATTTATTGATTCAGCAGCAGTATCCATAGAAGGGGGCGGTACCCTCTCCAACAACATTGCCCAGGAAAAGTATTGGACTGTGGAGACAGAGCAAGTGAGGAATATGCCCCCTGAATACAACCACACCTGCACATATATTATCAAGCAGGTGAACATCATACCCTGATGTGCAGGGCATGAGGTGAAGGCAATTCAATTTTCGTTTACCCAGAACCCTATATTGTAGATGGCAGTGCTTCGGCTGCTCACCAACGAATCATCCGGGAGTACCATGAAGCGCAATCGGTCTTCGCCCAATTGTTTCTCAGTGCTAAGGAATTGTACAATAGATTCAGTGCGGCGGGCACCAATTCTGTCCACTGCATCTACCGCATTTTGCTCACCAATGTACAGCATACACTTCTTCTGAATGGGCAGGTCCCGATCCAATTCAGGAACGCGGGAATCTACCCACTGCACAAACAGGGAGTCCTTAATATTGTAATCACTCAGTTTGGCTTGCTCTTCAGTAGTGAGCGCCTCGGGTACATCTTCACCGAAAAGGAATCGCCGCTTTGATTCGGTGATGGCATACCTTTCAGCTTCTTCGTATTTGGTGGTTACACGTTTGAACTCCACGTTGAGCTCGCCTTTCTCTTTGAGCACTTTATATAGGTCGCCCAGCTGTCGTTGATGTTCTTTGTTCAGCTCTCGCTCCAGCAGGTTGAAGTGGAGTTGCTTCAAATTGTCCTCATCTACTTTAAATGTGTTGGCTAAAATCCGGTAGGGGGCTGTGGCTGCCTTGAGCAATATATTTTTGAGCGTGCTCCAGATGAATTTGCTCAGCTTGTAATTCGGGTCTTTAAGATCACCTTCTATGGGTATGTCAATATGAATCTCTCCATTGGTGTCTTTGAGTATGCTCACAGCCAATTTTACCGGCAGGTTGTAGAAAGCCTGGTAGTCTGCCTTAGAGCCGAAGGTGAAATCCTTGATCACCATATTATTGCTGCTCACAATTTTACCATCGCGTATTTTCGTATGGCACTCATACAGCAGCTCACCCCTTGTGATGGGGTACGAAACGTATTGGCTCGTATAGGGCGCAAAGGGTGTGAGTCCGGTGCCTCTGATGGTGTAATCGATGTCCATATTTTCAGGATTTGCTGTAGAGGCTACTACAGTGCCATCAAAAATTCCGGCATTGTTAAGCACTGCACCCATGGCTACTTCAATGGTTTTTCGGGTCGATGCAAGGGAATCGGCATGTACACGCAGTGCCGTTAGGCTGTAGCGAAATGGATCGGTAAGTGTGTAGTCGTTAAAATGTACTTCCGACTTTTCAATATCAAATGTGCCAATACGGTATATTGATTCATTGTACGATTTGGCAAGTTCTTGAATATAATGCGCGAGCACCAGAAAGGGATTGGAATAATCAAGCTCCACTTCGCCTGCACTGCTGGTCACCGCCGTAGTATCTGGTACAAGTAGCCTGCTGAAGTTGTCGCTCTCATCGTACATTTCGTAAATGGCATACAGTCCCGCTGCCTTTATGTGGCCGATGTTGTACACCGCATCCTTCATTCTTATGGAGTCTACTAAAATGTCAAGCTCTTCACAAGCCACCAGGTTATTGCCCCGGGGATCTACCATTGCGAAATTGTACAGATCAATATTTCCAGAAAGGTTGAGTATGTCGGTGTCGTTCCAGGAGCCAAATACATTGAAATCGGAATGAAGGCTTCCTTTTACTTCACTTAATTTTATGGCTTCCACAAAATAAGGTTCCACAAGAGACAGGCTCACGTCATTTGAAACAAAATTAACCTTGTAGGTTTCACTGCCCAGATCGAGATGTGTATTGGTTGAAATCCTACCACCTGAGCCTAGAAGAAATTCAAGAGCAACATCCATGTATTGCATATCGTGCGTGAGGAGGGGTATGAAAAGGCGCAAGGAGTCGGCGTTTATTTCTGGCGCTATATCGCTGTGGTAGTTTATATTGCTCTGATGTACCAGAATATTTTCCATGGTAATCCTCCACTCGTTTTCTTCATCGGGAGTGGCGCTGCTGCTGTCGGTATCTGCTTCTGCAAGGTCATCAAAGTTGAAATGATTGCCTTGTTGTTGCACCAGTACTTCCAGACCTGTGATGGTGAAGTAGGGTATATGAATGTGGGATTTGAAGAGCTGCCCCAAAGCAATTTTTGTGTCCACCTTGTGCATTCTTATAAAGGCATGCGAGGTATCCTTTTCGTACATCAGCAGATTGTTTAATCCCAACTTTCCAGTGAACCAACCTATATGCACTTCCTCAAGCGTGATTTTTCGGCCCACCAATTCCATGTCATTTTCTTCGATGTAATCTTTAATATAGGTAGGCGCGAGAAGCATAAGGAGTGCTGCTCCACAAAACATGACACCCATCGTAATAAGAAGTACTTTCCACCTGCGCTTCATTCCTCAAAACTAATGTTTAGCGAAAGAAATCAATTGCAGTTCAGAAAAATATACAGTCCCCATTCAACAGGAAAGCAAGCTGAAGTCAATTCGCTCCTTCCTGATTTGTTTGTGATGATTTAGTATTCACTTCCATATTGCCATTGCAGCTTTTATGGTTAAATTGACTTCCGTAAACACGGGCTTCAAATTGGTAAAGTGTATATTCGCAGTTGACCGAAGTAAACATTTCGCATCCATATTATAAATTTCTACATGATCGAGCCCACCCTAGGTATAGTATTTGAAATCGAAAAAGCAAGCAAGCTAATATACAACAAGATAGAAGGTTGGATGGAGCGTTTTATTGAAATGACGCCCAACCTGATTCTGGCTGTTCTCCTCCTTGCTGTCTTCATCATTACAGGCCGGCTGCTGAAGGGTGGTATACATAGAATAAACTCCCGCATTCCTGCCGATAGTGGTATTGTAGTGCTTCTCGGCAACGTGGTATTCTTTGCAGTAGTAGCCGCCGGAATATTTGCTGCCCTGAGCATTTTGCACCTCGACAAGACCGTTACATCCCTATTGGCTGGAGCGGGAATTTTGGGTTTGGCTTTGGGTTTCGCCTTTCAGGAAACTGCAGCCAACTTTCTCTCAGGGGTGTTCATGACTTTCAGGAAACCGATCAGCCTTGGGGACATTATAGAGACCAATGGCATATTGGGAAAAGTTATAGACCTGAACCTCCGTGCTACTGTACTCGAAACGCCCAAAGGACAATATGTGATTGTGCCCAACAAATCGGTGTTTTATACCCCCATCATCAACTATTCTACTTACGGCATGCGGCGCCTGGACCTGGAAGTAGGGGTTTCATACGGTGAAGATTTACCCATGGTTAAAGCCACCGTTCTCGAGGCTGTTGGTTCGCTTCAAGGAATGCTCGAGGAGCGACCTCCGGAACTATTCTATTCAGCATTTGCCGATAGCTCAATCAATTTTACACTCCGGCTGTGGACAGACGATGTGAGCGAATACAATCAGAACCGCTTGCGCAGCGATGCCATGTTGGCCATCAAGGCGGCTTTCGATAAGGAGGGAATTACCATTCCTTTCCCCATACGCACACTCGATTTTGGAATCAAAGGCGGTACACGGCTCGATCAGCTTAGCACCCCTCTGCTCAATGACAAGGGCGATGCTTAAATTTTTTCAGATATTGGTGCCAAGAAAATTGTGTTGATTTAAAGTACATTGCCCGTCTAAAAATCTTTCAAAATGAATCCAATACTTAGAAACATCCTCGCCGTTATTCTCGGACTGGTAGTGGGCAGCATTGTCAATATGGGTATCATTCGCATCAGCTTCTGTAATAGCCCTTCCGGAAGGAGCTGATACCAGCACGATGGAAGGACTCATTGCCGCAATGCCTTTGATGGAGCCCAGGCATTTCATTATGCCTTTCCTGGCGCATGCACTTGGCACTTTGGTGGGTGCTTTTATTGCAGCGAAGATTGCCGTGAGCCGGAGAATGGCATGTGCGCTTATTGTCGGTGTATTTTTCCTGATTGGCGGTACCGCAAATGTATTTTTGCTCCCGGCACCGATGTGGTTCAATATTACTGACCTGGCCCTGGCCTATATCCCCATGGCATACCTTGGTGGAAGAATGGCGGGCACTGGAAAGATGTAAGATACCTTGTAGTATCCTCTCCAACTAGATTTCCCACTGTGCCGGTATTTCATTCGGATAGAAGCCCAGCCTTCCTGATGCATTGAAAAGCCGGATGCGTATTGTTAAACCTATGCGCTAACAGTAAAAGACATCTGAGCCCCTGGGATCCATCAATCAATGCCCAACTTGAAATTCTGGGTGAGCCCGCCGGACCTCACTGTAAACACATACATTCCCGGCGCCACATCAGGAAG
Source organism: Cryomorpha sp. (assembly GCA_041749535.1). Lineage (GTDB taxonomy): Bacteria > Bacteroidota > Bacteroidia > Flavobacteriales_D > Cryomorphaceae > JBBQZU01. The sequence continues at coordinate 47,775 of JBGTBE010000009.1, forward strand.
ACGCACTTCTGTTTGGCCAATGGCCGCTCCTATTCTCTGATCTTGCGAATACAAGGATTTACCGTCAAGTGTGTACAAATTGTATTGAATATCCCTGTATTCCGAATGGCCAACATCCAGAATCACGCGGCCCGATGTTGCGGGATTTGGATAAACGCTCATACCGGTTATCACCTGCCCATATCCCTGGGTGCTGTTGAGAAATCCTTTAATCATATACTCTCCTTCATAGAAAGAAGGGTTTTTATCAATATCGGTTTTTGTAAATGTTGCAATCGGAAAGGGATAGTTGGCCTTTAAGTATTCGATGGTGGTGCGGGTCACGTTGCTTACTTGAAATAAGGTGCCATCAAAATAGGTGTTTCTGGTAGCCACTTCAATGTGCTGCATGCGCAGGCACTCCGTGAGGGTGGCATCGGGCAATATCACAGTACCCCAACCATTGCAAGTGGAAGTACGGGTTCCAAATTCCTCTTCCTGAAAACCCACCCCAAGCTCATCCGGGCTGCAGGAATAGTTGGTTGAAATATTACTGCCAAATTCTACAGGAAAGCGGTATATGAGCTTATCTTCATCACAAATGGTGGTTTGCGTACCACCGGGATCGGTGGAATGGGTTCCCAAACTGTACAAATCTGGTGCGGAAAAAGAGGTGAATTCATAGGAGTCTGCAATCGACCCGACGGAAAGGTGGTACACACTTGTGCAATCTTCAAAAAGTTCCGCCTGAGGGACTCCATTGCAGGTGACCAGGGTTTTCGAGATCTCTGTGGTGGCTGGCACGTTTTCCAACCCTGTGAGCTCCCATTGCTGCTCTTCTGCACTTACCGCGTCTCCTACTGTGGCAAAGACATCTGCACCCAGGAAAACTTGAACAAATAATTTAGTTAAATCATCAATAGGACCTACTGCGAGCATATCCTCTGGTAGCAATACCGGCGATTGAGCACTTAAAGGTTGAAAGCTAAGAACACTTAGCACGAGAAGGCTTTGGAGAAGTTTCATGGTGTGGGGTGTTTTGGTTAGGATGGGAAATATACAAATAATAGGTAACTATTTGATAATCTGAGTCAAATTTGACCTGTTTTGAGACGAATTGACTCCCCGGGAAAAACGGAACGCTGATATCGTTCCGGGAATGGACCTGGCAGATTCTGAAGGGAACTTCTTTGTGAATCGTTTTATTATAAGGGGATGAAACAGCACATCAAACTGGGGAATTTGCATTCCAGATTGTGAAATTCATGCCCCATGCAAGCCTGCTTCAAATTGAGTAAGTGCGACAGAACGTGTAGTAAATCAGTTATTTGAGTGGTATTTAATATACTGGTACGGTTATGCTATGTATAGGAGTGTTATGAACCTTAAAAATATAGAACCATGAGTGCCACAGCAGAAAAGATCAAAGGAAATTGGAATGTGATTAAAGGGAAGATGAAGCAGAAATACGGCGATTTGACCGACAATGATCTCACCTATGTAGAAGGTAAAGAAGATGAACTTCTTGGCCGAATTCAAAAGCGTACCGGTGAGACAAAGGAGAACCTGAAAAATTGGATTGACAAAATCTGATTCCCCAACATCAGCGTTTAAGAAACACCCTCAGAATGAGGGTGTTTTTTTTTGCAATCTACATTTCTTTATTTGCGTGGTCCGGAGCTGAATTTGGCAATTGGCAACGTATAGAATCAATCCTTTTGCTCGATCTCTATATTGTGTCGCTCACAGTAGGCCCGAATGTAAGCAGCACCAATGAATAATATGAGACTGGCATACGATACCCAAAGAAGAATCAATACCACCGAACCTGCCGCTCCATAGGTAGAGCCTGGCTCTGCGGTTCCAAAATAAATTCCAATCAGCGATTTGCCGACAGCAAAGAGCAGCGCTGTAAGGAGGGCGCCTCTCTGAATGGCCTTCCATGGCAGACGTGCGTAGGGCAGGTATTTAAACATTAGGGCGAACAATCCACCTATAAAAAGGATTCCCAACACAAAATCAAGTACCTGGGCAAGTACTACAATGGCTTCTGGAAATATGAGTTTCAGCCTGGCGCTGAACACACTGAGCAGGGCGGTAAGGAAAAAGCTAACCAAAAGCAGGAAGCCCAGCGCAAGTACAAATCCAAAACTGATGAGCCTGTCAATAACCACTGCCTTGAATCCTGATGAGGAGAGCGTATCCATTCCCCATATTTTATTGATGGCATATTGAAGGTGGTAGAACACCCCCGTTGCACCAAATATCAATGTGGCAATACCAAGGGCTGCCGCAAACCAATGCTTGTCTCCATAATGTGAGTTTTCGAGTACAGCTTCAATTGTTGCAGCCGTATCAGCGCCAATGGTAGCAGCAAATTCTCCTGACAATTTTCCTTCAATGTCCCCACCCCAGAATGTACCTACCAACTGCACGGTGATAACGATGAGCCCCGGCAATGAAAGCAAGGAATAATAAGCGACTACGGCACTCAATCGCCAGGGGTCGCTCTCATTCCAAATTCTAAGCGTGTTCCTGGTCAGATTTACAGTGCCCTTGAAGGTGGTTCTCATTTTTAATTTTTTTGGTAACCATTCACTTGCACCAATCATTCCACCTTTTTTTTTTTTGCGACTCCGCATCAAAACATACGGATGATGCAGTGGGCATGGAAGAGGCAAAGGTGTAGAAACCGGGGCGATAATTCTACACAGATTGGACTGCACGCATTCCCTCTCTGCATAATTTATTGCAGCTCTTGTCGCAACCAAGCCCCTGTTGATGTGCCATCGGGCATAGAATGTGAGATGCATACTACACTTATCCCGGGAATTTGATGAAATGGTATCAAACTTGTTTTTCTTCTACCTAAACCAAAAAACTCACTATTATGATAACCTGGATAATTGTTTGTGCTGTACTCGCCGTACTTTTCGGTATTTTAGGATTTAGTGGAATTTCACAAGGCTTCGCCAGCATTGCAAAAATTCTATTCTATATCCTTATTGTGCTACTTGTATTCTCACTTATATCTCAACTATTGTAGATTAAAGAGACATTGATATGCATAGAGACCGGTTGGGCAATTCACCCAGCCGGTCTTTTTTTTTGAATTGATTTTTGGCCCGTTCGTTTACTGCGAATAAACCTTGTGAAATCTAGGCAAACCAATATGAAAATCAAACGTGTGAAGGATTGATGATGAAAGTGCGAAGGGATTCCCTATTTATTTATCTGCAACATCTTTGGATTTAAAGCCCAAAGTATAGTCCAGTTGCCTGGTGTAGGCTTCGATAAATGCGTTTCTCAATATATTGAGTATTGCGGGCAATGGTTTCACTTTTACATCGTTCAGGTCACCATTGAGCTCCACTTTAGTGGCAATCTGGTCTTCCTTTCTGTTCTCAATTATTTCCGTTCCCAGTTCGAGTACTTCTTCGTAGATCTTTTTTAGGAGTCCATCATCTTTCTCTGCAGGTGCAACTTCCAGCCCGTTGATGATGGGCTTGGCATAGCCCGTAATTTTCCCGTCGAATGCCTGTATTTCCGCGAATAAACTAAAGGTGCCCGCTTCCAGTTCTACATTGGACCTTGATGCCACAAAATCATTGTACTCCACCAGAGGAAGGGCTGTGATTTCAAGGTCGAGATCAAAGTCGGGAATCTCTTTGAAATAATTCAGGTCTGCCTTTAAGAGAATGGCTCCACTGCTCTCTGAGGCAGCATTGACTTCCAGGTAAGCAGGAAGCTTATTGTTGGGGTCGTCCACATTGGCCAGGTTTTTTGCCAGCAGGTAGAATTCATTGAAATGAATATCCACTGGTGGAGTGCTGGAGGGATCCTTCAATGCTATATTTCCATTGGTGATCTCTAAAATGTTCAGCGTAATAGGATTCAACTTCTGAATTTCTTCCAGAAGATAGGCCCGGCCCCCGGTCGAATCTGTCTCTGCCGATGCCTCCCTCTTGGTGAAATTAACTGTAAGGCGGTCCATGTAGCATTCTCCTACAAACCTTCCTTTGAACAATGCTTTCCACTCAATTGAAAAGTCGAAAACACCCAAATCTACGATGGGGATATCAGGATCGAGAGAGGCCTCTTCGTAAATCACCAATTCCTTCACCTTCATAGCACCTCTGTACAAGTGAAGGTCCACATCATCCACCTTCCCCGAATAGCCATCAATATTGCTGAGTGCCTTGTTGATTCTATTCTCCACCAGATAGGGCAATGCGATGCGCACCCCAATTATAAAAATTAGAATGCCGAGGAGCCACTTGTTTCTTTTCTTCATCGGGGCTGTACAGGCTATATTTGTGCCATCGCATTCGCCCGGGTACATTATTACACATTTATATGCTTATGGTATCAAATTATTGCGGAGGCAATTGTATATTGGGACAATAATTGCAACACTTCGGCTGATAAGATATAAGCCAAAATTAAATAATGTGAAGTAGGAATATGGAGAAACTGAACGATGAGCTCAAAGTCCTTGTGGTAGACGATGAAGCAGATATTGGGACTTTGATGCGTGTAATGCTACGCTCTGCAGGATTTAATATGTATTATGCTCCAAATCTCACCACCGCAAAGGAATTACTGACTGAACACCAGTATCACACGATATTTTTAGATCTCAACCTAAATGGTGAATATGGACTGCATCTGGTACCTAGTATTAAAGCGTTGAATCCGAAAGCGAGGGTAGTGATAATTACAGCCCAGAAAGAAGTAACTGTGCGCGATCAAATCGATGCCAGTGGTATCAGGAATCTGGTTGAAAAACCATTTTCCCGACAGGATATACTCAGTTTGCTCCCGCGCCGCTGAGTAATATATTCCACAGTATAAAACACCGAGTGTAGAAAAAATTCCCCACCTTAAACTATGGCCAAAATATTAATTATTGATGACGAACTGGACATTTGCCAACTTCTGGATCGCTTCCTTTCCCGGAAGGGGCACACAGTGCAAACTGCAAGTTCTGGAAATCAAGGGATGAAGACCCTGAGGAGCTTTGAACCACACCTGGTGATCAGCGACTTTAGGCTCCCGGACATCGATGGACTTGAGCTCCTCAAGCAAATTCGTGCGGAATTTCGGGAGACCAAAGTGATCATCATGACGGGGTATTCCGATATAAGAATGGCCGTGGAGGTTATAAAATATGGGGCATACGATTATGTTACCAAACCCCTCTTTCCTGAAGAGCTGCTCAACCTCATTCAGGAAGCGCTGGACGATAAAGAACAGTCAGGGGTAAAACCGATCGACCATAAATCAACATCCGGCAGTACAAATGTACCTCCTGTAAAAATGGTGCAGGATTACCTGATAGGCACAAGTACCAATAGCAAGGAAATTTACCGCAACATATCTATTGTGGCACCTACCAATATGTCGGTAATGATTTTTGGTGAAACAGGCACGGGCAAAGAATATGTGGCCAAGGAAATACACCGCCAAAGTTCTAGAAAGGACAGGCCTTTTATTGCGGTAGATTGTGGTGCCTTGCCCAAGGACATTGCAGCAAGCGAATTTTTCGGTCACGAGAAAGGAGCTTATACAGGTGCGGTGCAATCCCGGGATGGCAAGTTTAAACTGGCCGATGGCGGTACGCTCTTTTTGGATGAAATTGGCAATCTTAGTTACGAGGTTCAGCTCAAGCTGCTCAGGGTATTGCAGGAGCAAGTCATCACCCGTGTAGGAGGTACCAAAGAATTTAAAGTAGATGTGAGAATACTCACCGCCACCAATGAAAACCTGAAAATGGGGATTGCGGGCGGAAACTTTCGCGAAGATTTATACTACAGGTTGAATGAGTTCCAGGTGAACATACTCCCCATACGCAACCGCCCGGAAGACATAGAAACTTTTGCTGACCGCTTTATGCAATATGCATCAGCCCAGTTAGGGAAGGAGCCCAAGGCATTCACAGCTGAAGCTTTTGCCAAAATGAAATTGTACAGCTGGCCGGGAAATTTGCGCGAATTGAGAAATGTGATAAAACGGGCAGTGCTGCTCTCTACATCTGCGAAAATAGACGTACAAGATTTGCCTGAGGAAATAATTTTTGGGCAAACTATGGAAAATAAAGCGCAACTCGCCGCACCAGGATCATTAAAGTATGTGGCCCTGGAAGCAGAAAAGGAAAGAATTATCGATGTACTTGCCAAGACCGGCAACAACAAATCCCTTGCCGCCAGGATTCTCGACATCGACAGAAAAACCCTCTACAACAAGTTGAAAACCTATAATATCTAACCGTGTCGCATACGAATGTATTGGTGCTCGCCCCGGACTCCGCACTTTGTGAAGAATGTGCTGAGATGCTTAGCAGGATTCAACCGGGCAAGTACAGCCTGTTTTGGTGCCCCCTCAATGAATTTCCCTATACAGATAGCGACGTAGCTATTGTGCATGAAGAATATTCAAAACCGGAATACCTGAATATACTGGAGACTGCCTCCGCTATGCTCCACCCTCGCCCGGTGATTTACCTCGTAGATGAACCCATTCCGGTGCAGTTTGTCGTTTTCTTAAAAAGCAAGAAGAGCGATTTCCTCCGGAGAAAACTTCTTGCCCCTGCCGGACTCAATAATGGCATTCGGTACGCCATTAAACTCGCCAAGCTAAAGGTGAACCTGGCGAATGAAAAGAGGCGGTATCAATCGCTGTTTGACAATGCAGTAGAGCCGGCTTTCTTTCTGGATGCACGGTGGAATATAGTAAATGCCAATAGGGCATTCTTCGAACTTTTCAAATTGGACGATATAGACAAGCACGTGGTGAATTTTGCCACCCTTGTTACTAAGGAATCTGACTTTGAAAACCTGAAGAAAAGCCTGCCGAGCAATACCCAGTATTTTACCACAGAGTCGCAATTTCGCTTCAGGCGAATCGGTACGCAATCCCAATTTCTGGGCAAGTTGGTTATTTCTTCCATCGTGGAGGCTACGCTGGTGAATGGGCGCATAGATTATCGCTTCAATGGGTTTCAGGGAACCCTCTCGAATGTATCGTACAAAAAGAAAATGGTGCAAATACAAAGGGAAGTAGAGCGGGTAGAAAATACCTATCGGTTGGCCCGCACCCTTGCACACGAGATTCGAAACCCCCTGACCAACATTGGCCTCAGCCTGGAGCAACTAAAGGATACTGTAGTACTTGGTGAAGACAACCTGAATTATATCGAGATAGCTGAGCGCTGCACCAAAAGGATCAATGAGTTGCTCACCAAGTTGCTTCACTCATCCGAGCGACTCGAATTCCAGGCTGTGGAAACCAACTTTAACGATCTGGTAGAAGCTGTTGTAAAAATTGAACAGGACCGGGCGCACCTCCATGGGGCGAAACTCATCCTGGATATAGGCAGCGATGCACAGTGCAATTTCTGCCAGCCTGAGCGTCTCAAAATAGCCATCACCAATCTAATTGCCAATGCCATAGAGTCTACTGAAAAAGGAAAAGGTGCGGTGATAGTAGGCACCTATGTCGACGATACTTTCTACTGTATTTATGTGGAAGACAATGGACATGGTATGGATGAAGAAGTGCAGGAGAGGTTGTTCGATCCTTTTTTTACCAGGAAATCCAACGGGGTAGGACTGGGGCTCACCAGCACCCAAACCATCATCGCCGAACACAACGGTCAAATAGAAGTGGAAAGCGCGGTGGGTGTGGGTTCCACTTTTACCATTTCGCTTCCTACAAGCCAGAATTCCTAGATATGTAGGTTCTCACACCTATAGATGCGCTTGCTCAACGTATTCACCTATTATTTTGCCGGAATCTGAATGTACCGACTAATCAGAATATCTTTTTCCCATTGCTAATTGCAGGGATATTGATGATTCAATATCTACATGATGCTTGATTCAGTTCTACACCATTGTGGAGCCAATTACACAGTAGGTGAATTTGTACGCAATTTGGATTATCTCAAATATGTTTTTAAATCATTGATAGTGAGATGATATGTCCAATAAAGTAAAATTGCACAACACATGGTTCGACCTTTGAATATACTTCACCAAACCTTAAAATGACAATACTACCATGAAACCCCAATTAACGATAGGACTAAGTATAATAGGATTGGCAGCGATGAGTTGCACGCCCAATAGCAATGAGGCTGATAATGATACAGCCATTCAAAATCTCACTGCCTTTGTGGACAGTGTTGAAATGGTTGCAGAGAAAGAAACACGAATGAAATGGGACCAGGTGAAACAGCGCTACGACCAGCTAGAAAAGAAAATTGACCGATCGGAGTCAAATCTTTCTGAGGAGATGGAAGACAAATTTGAAGCAGTAGAAGATAGGTTTGAAAATGCCGAGCGCACCAATAAGGAATATCTTAAGGAGTTTGATGCCCAGGCCGAGCGCGAATTGAAGAATGTAGAAAATTGGTTCGAGAGAGCTGGTGACAACATAGCCGACGCAGCAGACGATACTGGCGACGCTGTAGAAGAAGGCTGGAAGAATAGCATGGACTGGCTCGAGAAAAACTACGAGAGACTCGAAGAAAATACCCAGCGCAAGTACAATGATATGCGCGAGAAAATGAAGGAAAATTCCGGGAAGTAAGCCCGTCATTATATAAAGGCCGGGGGTTTCGAAAGTCGAAACACTCCGGCCATATTACTAACTTTTAAAAACTAAAATCATGTCATCCAACAAATCAAGTTTATTGTTCTTCCTGGCCGGTACAGCTATCGGAGTGAGTGCAGGCCTTTACCTCAACAGTAAGAAAGGAAAAGAATTTCGCAAAAATGTTGCAAACAAAGCCAGCGATCTCGAAAGCAAAGTGGAAGAGAAAGTGAAGTCGGCCTACGAATCCATCAAAAGCAAGGTGAACGACAAAGTGTCGGCAGTATAATCTGCCACTTGGTATTCAGAAAGCTACACACTATGAACACACTCAATTTCATACAAAGCATTTTCGGCGAACAGACCGCGGCAGCGCGGATGTTCGTTGAGAATGAGGTGGACAATGCAAAGCTGATTACAGCCCGCCATGCCACCAGAATTGGAACATCTGCGATGAAATGGCTGGTGTTCTTGGGGCTTTCTCTTGTCGCGTCTGCATTGCTCAGCGTTTCACTCTCCCTGTATCTCGGAGCGCTGTGGGACAATTACCCACTCGGATTTTTGGCAGGAGCAGGTGCAGTAGTGCTCGCCATTGTTTTGTGGAAACTGCTGGCCATTTTTTTGGTGCGCGATATGTTGGCAAGAAGGGTAATCAAAGAAATCTATGAAGATGATAGCCAATAAGGATATAAGAACATACAGTCAACTTGAGGCCGCCATACAATCGCATAAGATTAGGCGACAAATCATTGCTGAAGAATTCAAAACTTCCGTTGCAAACAATCCCGCACTCAAGCTCTCTCTGAAACTATTGCCAAAAATTGGCGCAATGCTCCTCTTTAGAAGAAATTCATCTATCCTCGGCGCACTGGCAAAAACAGCAGTGTCAACCTGGCTTGTGGGTAAGGTAAAGAATTTGTTGAGCAGGAGAGAACAGGTGTAGTACCCAAAGAGTTGGAGCCAAATAAAGAGGCAGGCAATCAGTACCCTGCTTGCTTTTAGAAGCCCACGTTAAAGCCCACATTGATCAGGAATCCATTGGAGTAAATTGGTTTACCTGCAACTTCATCGGCCCTGGCCCCGGTGCCCACACCACCCAACTCTATAAAATACCCAAATTTTTGGGCGGGTTTCAACTCAAAACCAAACACGCCGTACCCTCCAAAAACCGCACTCTCCGAAGAGAAATCGCTGTTTGGAAGGATGGTCAAGATCCCACCTTCACCATAAATGAATATTTGATCCGTTACGATCACACTTCTGCTTCGCACTCCCAGTTGAATATTTTGGTAAGTCGTCCACGTGATTTCATCCCCGTCCAAATGTTCGAGCCATTGTACATTGGCTCCGGCTTTTATAGCTACCATTGATCGTAAAAAATACGGACTTATTACATGCAGACCAAGTCCAAAATCATTTTGGAATTGGCTTATGTGAAAGCCTATCTCTACATTTTTGGAATCCGTTTGGGCTTTTGATTGTACGCCCAGCATTGCGATAAATGCCAGGGTGGCAATGATTGATTTCATATTCATATCATTTTGGTTTTTTTAGAATTCCATGCAGATAGGATGCTTCATGGTTGAGTACAAATTTCTCGTATCTAAATGAACACCAATTGCATGTGGCTTATTTTTGTTTACACAAACCAAAGCTACCCAATAACTGCCAAGATCCCAATTTTTTTTCGCAACGATATTGAATCAAAGGAAACCTGTGCAGGTATGCCTGCTCATCCTGGTAAATTCAATTCGGGACAAAAGTGTTTATTTGCATAATTGAACCAGCATATAAATATGGAAACAGAAATACTAGACGTTGAGTCAAAAGGCAGGCAATCATTTGCGCATGCATCTAAAACAAAGCGATTTATCAATTTTTTTATCGATACCTTCATTTTTTACATTCTGGTGATTTTGCTGGGCGTATTTATGGGTCTCGGTGGGGTAGATTATTTAATTGAGACCTACTACTTGCTCTTCAATCTCTTATTCTATTTATTTTATGTGGGTACCTACTTCGTTTTCGAAATGTATGCAAATGGAAAGACCATTGGCAAATACATCACTTCTACCCGCGTGGTGATGGAAGATGGACAGCCCATACAAGCGAAGAATATCCTGGGCAGGTCGTTTGCCCGTCTTGTTCCTTTCGAAGCGTTTTCATTTCTCTTTTCGGAGCATACCGGCTGGCACGACCGATGGTCTGGTACGCAGGTGGTGGACGAGAAGAAGGCGCTGTCAGCATAGGAATTCAAGCAACTTTCCATCAACCTGTGAATGCATTCCCGACGGCCCACAGCCCGCACGGTTTGGAATATTCCCGGTCTGAATTGGGTGGGTAAGGAGCCGGAGCGTCTTTTTCGAAGTACTTTGGTGAAGCTGCGGTGAAGGGGCTTTTCAAGGTGTTGTTTTTGGAGCTGATTCAGGGGATAATTTGGCCACAACACATCTGCTTTAAAATCCTTCCTGCTTACTTCAATTTCCGCAAATGGGCATGCTTCACCAAAGAAGTCATATGTGTAATCGCCATGCGGTTGAGCTGCATCAACCTATCTTATTGGCCCAGGCACTGACATATTAAAACCGCGTTAATGCTTGTGCATTTATTCGACTGCCTGTAACCATTCACGCTTTTCATGCACTTATTGCTATATGAAAACCCTACAACTTTTTAAAATAGCCATTTTGTACACGTTAATGATTGGTGCGCTTGTAGCGTGCAATGATGATGACGATGGTGATGACGAAGTAGCATGTGGATTGGTGGGTCAATACCTGTTGGTAGAAGTGTTGGCAGATCCAGGAGATGGCAGTGGAACCTTCGAGCCGGTGAGCAGCGATAAAACCATTGTGTTTCACAGCGATGGAAGCATCACATCCAATGGCGACATCTGCAGTATGGGCGTAGAATCGGATGTATCAAGCACAGGAACATATTCCCTGACTGAGGGCACCATTTCTACATCCGATTGCAGTGACCTGCCTTATCTCTTCAACGGCTATGAAGTGATTATTGACTACCCTTGTATTGAAGCCTGCAGGGCTAAATTTGTAAAACAATGAGCGCAGGCATTTTTGTACTGCCCGAAACATTGATTGTAACACCACTTACTATTATTCTGTGGAGCGCACAACAAGGAATGAAAACAAGAGACCGCTCGAAATTTTAGAGTAAATTTCCCCTGTGAAGTCTCACCTTTTCAGGAAAAAGCAAGACACCTTTGACTACAATCTGCACCGTACTTGTAAGGTGTGCAGCAATGCCTTTCAGGGCCGGTATTGCAATGTGTGTGGCGAGAAGGTCATAGAACCATACGAGCGTTCTTTTCTCACCTTTTTGTACGATTCTCTGAACGCCTTTACTTTTTTCGATGGCAAGTTTATGAGAACCCTGAAGCTGCTGCTTGCCCGACCGGGGCAACTGTCCAGAAACATCGCCGACGGGGTGCGGGTGCCCTATATGAAAATGATCTCCCTCTTTTTCCTGGCCAATTTTTTATACTATCTATTTCCCGTTTGGGACACGTTTAATTCCAGCCTCTACACCCAAATGAACGCTTTAGGAAACCACAGCATCCGCGCTGAAGCCATTGTGCAAAACCATATTGCAGCGCAGAAGCTCACCTTGCAAGAATTTGAACCCATTTACCGCGCGACGTCCACAAACCTATCAAAGTTGCTGATTGTGTTGCTGGTCCTAATGCTTTCCGGAGTATTGGCCATTGTGAACTTCTCAAGATCAACCTACTTTTTCGACCACTTGCTCTTCTCCATGGAATACTACAGTTTTCATTTGCTCATCAATCTTGTGGTATTGGCCAACGGATGCCTTGTTGCGATCAAAGGGGCGCGTTACTTCGGGTTTGATTGGGGCTTTTTGCTTTCCGAACAGGTTTTTTCTGCAATAGCGCTGTGCAACATTTGCTATTTTCTTTTTCGTGGTCAGATGGTTTTTTATGGTCAAAAGTGGTACTGGTCCGTACTCCGTACCGTCCTTATTTACTTTTTGATGTTCTATTATGTCTATTTCTACAGGGCAGGCCTGTTCTACTTCACCATGTGGTTTGTATAACCCCGCTGCCGCCCCCGCTACCGCGCGACTCCCGTCCGTGGTAATTTGACATTATTTAAATTTAGCTTATCAACCGCAACTACAAGTTCCCCCCGCGGCAGCGGAGGATGTTTAGATAAGGTCATTGTTGTTAGAAGATTTAGTTAATAACGAAACCACGCGGCGGGAGTCTCGCGGCAGCGGAAGTTTAAAACCCGATTGGCTTTCTGAAAACCGGGTGTCCCCAATCTTCTTACATTCACATCTTATAAATCTCACGGCCCATGCAGACCCTTCCCCCCATTCCTGAAAAAGTTAAGCTCAAGGCCACCCTTAAGCAGGACACCTACCTCGTAAACGGCACCTTAAAACCCTGGAAGGGGGCGTTTACCGATGTGCACTCCACCATAGAAAGTCCCGGTGCGGATGGAACCCTGGCACCCACGCTCCTGGGTAGCATACCGCGCATGGATGAAGCTGCTGCTTTGGAATGCCTTGATGCCGCCGTAGCAGCCTATTCCCGCGGGCAAGGTGAATGGCCCACCATGAAGGTGCGCGAGCGCATTGCCTGCATGGAAAAATTTGTGGTGCAGATGCGCACCAGGCGAGAGGAAGTGGTGCAGCTCTTAATGTGGGAGATAGGGAAGTCCTTCGCCGATTCGCAGAAAGAATTTGACCGCACCACGGCCTACATCGACGATACCATCGAAGAGTACAAAAACCTGGACCGCAGCAGCGCCAAGTTTACGCGGCACGAAGGCATTTACGCCCACATTCGCCGGGGCCCATTGGGGGTGGTGCTCTGCCTCGGCCCGTACAACTACCCCCTGAACGAAACGTTTGCGCTCCTCATTCCCGCCATCATCATGGGCAATACCACGGTGTTTAAACCCGCCAAGCACGGCGTGCTCCTGATCAGTCCATTGCTTGAAGCTTTTCAAACCTGTTTCCCGAAAGGGGTGGTAAACGTGATGTACGGCCGCGGACGCGAGGTGGCTGCGCCCATCATGAAAACCGGCAAAGTAGATGTGCTGGCCCTCATCGGCAACAGCAAATCGGCGGTGGCCTTGCAGGATGCGCACCCACACCCCAACCGGCTGCGGCAGGTCATGGGCCTGGAAGCCAAAAATCCCGCCATTGTACTGCCCGACGCCGACCTCGACCTCACCATCAAAGAGTGCATCTCCGGCACCCTTTCCTTCAATGGGCAGCGCTGTACGGCGCTGAAAATCATTTATGTGCACGAGAGCATCGCCCGGGTATTCAACGAGCGATTCGCGGCAGCGGTAGATGCGCTGAAGTTTGGCAATCCCTGGGACGAGGGCGCCATGCTGACTCCACTGCCTGAGCCCGGGAAGCCGGCCTATATCCGGGAACTGATTGACGATGCCGTGCAGCACGGCGCCAAAGTGCTCAACGACAGGGGCGGAGAAACGCGCAGCAATTACATCTTCCCCGCTGTGCTGTATCCCGTAAATAAGGAGATGCGCGTGTACCACGAAGAACAGTTTGGCCCGGTGATCCCCATACTGTCCTTCACGGACATACAGGAACCCCTCGACGATATGGCCGACAGCAACTACGGGCAGCAGGTGAGCCTGTTCGGGCAAAGCGCCGACACCCTGGCTCCGCTCATCGACACCCTGGTGAACCTCGTGTGCAGGGTAAACCTGAACAGCTCCTGCCAGCGCGGTCCCGATGTGTACCCCTTTACCGGAAGGAAGGACTCTGCCGTGGCCACCCTGAGCGTATACGACGCGCTGCGCTCCTTCTCCATACGCACTTTTGTGGCATCGAAGGACAATGACTACAACAACGAAATACTGCGGGAACTCCTCCGCAAGCGGGGCTCCAATTTCGTGAGTACGGACTATATTCTTTGATTTTTCGGGTTACGGATCCCGCTTTAGATGCTATCAAGCTCCGCCTGATGAAATCTTAGAAATCAAGGGAAAGGTGGTAACTGAAAGTTTGTAATTGATCCCTTAGCACCCGTGGGTGCAAGGCTTTGTTTCGGGTACTCAGCAGGGCACTCAGTATCTGCCCATCGTCCGGCACTTACAAGGCATACTCCACGGGCATCACCGCAGGAGCATCACCGATCCGATAAGCACTTCCGGAAAGAGCCTTCCGTTAAATTCATCCAGATTGAGTGTCCACACATACCATCCGCTTTCAGCGAAGTAGTCACTATGTATGCCACTTCCATTCCAGCCCGGCAGCCCGGTGGTTTCGCTGTCAAAAATGAGACTTCCCCACCGGTCGTAGATGCGCAGAATGTATCCGCGTTCGCATTCCAGCGAGGGGCGAAACAGTTCGTTGATTCCGTCGCCATTTGGTGTAAAGGAATTGGGCAGGTATACGGGGCAAGAGCAATCTTCGCTGAGAATTTCTGCCAGAAAACTGCGGGTACCGCACGCATTGCTCACCGCTGAGGTGTATTCGCCGGGCGGCAATGTCACAGCATCTGTTGCGATGGTATCCGCATCAATGGTCCACACTTCCCAGCCGGCTGGTTTTAAGATGGTGAATGACTCACCTTCGCACACTGCGACGGAAATATCGCCTAAGGTGTTTTCATCAGTGTCGAGTGCCACCACTTGAACCGATGCTGTAGCTGAGCAGTTCCCATTGGATACGGTTACCGACACCGTTTCATTTCCACTGCTGGTATAGGTAGGCGCTGTGGAGCCATCTGACCAGAGGTAACTGAGTGAAGGACTGCCAGGGGCGAGCGTGATCGTTTCACCCGGGCAAAGGACGATGCCGTCTTCGAAGTTAATTTCGGGCACATCGACGAAGGAAACCGCGACGGCATCGGATGCCACACATCCACCCTGGGTGACCACCAGGGTATAGACACCCGGTTCGCTTACGGTCAGCGTGCTTGTGGAGGCACCGGTGCTCCATTCAAATAAGCCGGTCAGGGCATTGGATTCCAGGATGACGGGGGTTCCCGCACACACTTCAATATCAGGACCCAGATCGAGGTCAAGCGCACCAATTTCCACATTCACTTCACCTGAGCGCACACACCCGGCCTCAGTGACTTCCAGCCCGTACACCCCCGACTCGGATACCGTGATGGTGGCAGTGGTGGCCCCCGTACTCCAGAGATAAGTCACTCCGGGCAGCGCTTCCACACCAATGCTCACCGGACCGCAAGACGTAACTGAAGTGGTCAAATTGGGGATGCCCAGCTGAGACCCCTGGGGCTGGATTTCCCAAATGTTGTTGAGCCCAAACCTGGATATCCCAAAGCCCAGGTTCAGGGCATTGCTCTGATAGTCGCAAGCCAATCCCTGCACATCAGCTGCATTGATTCTGTCGAGGGCAGTTCCCGGCTTTGTGACGTACAGGTTTCCATCCGGCGCAAGTTTAATGGAGCCAAAAGGATTGGCCACAGGCGCCGTTTGCAGGGTAACCCGCGAAGCGCCTATTTGTGTTGCATCGCCAGCGTTCAGGTTGTATTGGTAAACGAAGTTGGGTGCAGAAGCCGTGGATGAACAGGTGGAAACGTATAGCAGCGCACCGTTCGGTGAGAACGATACCCCATAACCGTGGTTAATTTCATCGATGGCCATCGGGTTGCTGATGGCTCCTGTGGCCGGGTTAAAATCGAAGATTTCTACAGCACCATTGAGTTGGTCCTGCACCATCGCAAGCCTGTTGCCGGCAATGTTTGCCTTCAGCTCACCCCGGGTGTTCAGGCTGTTATTCGAAGCCAGGTGGGGCAGGCCCAGGTCGAAAATCTGGGGCACGGGATTCACACCTCCCGCATTTATATCAAACACCAAAAAACGGTTGTTCAGATACTCATGCGCGATGAACCAGAAACCCTCGCCCGCCGACTTTGGAACCGTGCAGAGCTTCTCCGTCATAGGGTTGGTGCCCAAGGTGGTGATGCCCGTTACGCTGCCCAAGCCTCCATTCAAATCCATATCAATGGTCACGTACCGCAGATTGTAGGCACCAATATTTTGGATATCTGACGAGAAAAGGTAGTAGACATTGCCAACTCCAGGCTTCTTTGCTGCTGCCAATTGCGTAAGGGTGGAAACTTCGGGGGTATAGAATACAGGGTCAAAGAAGGCGTTGCTGATTTCCCCATTTTGCATCAGGTTGTCTGTGCTGTCCCACACGAAATCACTGTTGGAGTAGAAAAGAAGTGCTCCTTCAGGGCTGCTGACGGTGATGGTTCCTTCATCGCCCAGGATACCCCCTTCCACAATTTCTGGTTCGCAGCCGCCCCAATCAATGCCCACCCCATTGGCACCAAAGTACCAAAATCTGTCGGGCTGGGCTTGCACACCCGCCACGGTGCAGAAAACCAATAATGTGGTGATGGTATGACGCAACAATCTCTGATGTTTGAGGGTGTAAACAATTCAATTCTGAACATGTTTCCGGTCGCTGAATTTGTTTTCATTGAATCTTGCATTCCCAGAACCACGGGATACGCTTCGCTCATCCCGCAGTGGCTGGCCAAAAAAAGAACGGTCTTCCATCAGGAAAACCGTTCAGTTCAATGTGTACCATTATGCACCCAAGTGAATAAACCAATGATTTGTGCTGGGTCTATTCTTCTTCAGCAAGCCATCGTAGGGTCTCAGAACCAGTACCCCAGGGAAATTCCAAATCCGGTATTCTTCAATGAGAAGTCATTGTCGGGTACCCTTTTGTCATCGGGATTGATATCAACAAGGCCCAGTTGCGCATTGAGTTGAATAAACAATCCATTCTGCAGCACATACCCCGTGAAGAAGTTGGCACCTACGTCGAGGGCTTTCATATAGGGCGTTGTGAGCGGATCACCCTCATTCACTTCATTTACAAATTCTATGTCTTCAGTGTTGCTCTCTCCGTCTACATCAAATGTTACATTGCCACCAATGGCATAGCCCAGGTAAGGTCCCAGTCCCAATACTACATGTCCATTGCCAAGGGCGCCTTTGTACTTAAAGCTCAGGGGCAATTCTATATAGGAAAGTTTCGTAGTGCTGGTAAGCGGCCCTTCTGTGTTCTCACCACCTTTTGTGGAGAACAATAGCCCCGGCTGAAAATAGAATTCGGGTGCTATGGGGATCTCCGCCTGCACACCTAAATGGAAACCAGTGACGAGGCTGTTTTCCAATTTGTCGCCATCGTAGTCGGTGCCTGTAAGGTTCTGGAAGTTCACACCACCCAACACGGAAAAGGATGTTCCGGACCCATTTGATTCCTGCGCCTGAAGCGCAGTTACTGATGCGATGGCGAAAGCCATTGTAAGAAGTTTACTTTTCATTTTTGTGTTGTTTTTCTGATACTGTGTGAATCCAGTCAATGGGCTCATCACATCTGTTTGTTTTAGAGTGTCAGATACTTATTTAGAAGCTGCAACCTTTGCATCATCAATCATTTTTTGATTGGCCGTAATGAGGAATTCCACTCTCCTGTTTTGGTCGCGGCCTGAATCTGTATCATTGCTGTACTTCGGTGCCGTTTCACCAAAACCTACGATGGTCATTCGGCTTTTATTTAATCCTTTAGACTGTAGGTAAGATGTAACTGCAGATGCCCTTCTCTCAGAAAGAGACTGGTTGTAAGCCTTGCTGCCCTTGCTATCCGTATGGCCTTGAATTTCAATGTTCGTATCAGGATACCCTTCAAGGACTGTTACCAATTTATCAAGATTGTTTTTGGCTTCAGGTGAAACATCTGATTGGTCAAACCCAAAGAGCACATTGCTGCTAAATTCAACAACAATACCTTCACCCACCCTTTCAACTTTTACGCCTGGCACAGTGTTTTCAATTTCTTCGGCTTGTTTGTCCATCTGGTTTCCTATAATTGCGCCGGTAGCACCGCCTACGGCAGCACCTATGATGGCACCCAGGGCAACATTGCCTGATGCTTTTCCAATTACAGCACCAATGGCACCACCACCTACTGTGCCGGCAGCTGCACCTTTCTGCGTTTTGTTCATGGACGAACATCCTCCAAAGAGTACTGCCGCAGTAAGCATGAAGGTCAAATTGATCGTTGTTATTTTCATAAGAGTTGTTGTTAAGTGTTTGCCCATCGAAAGCGTAGAACCAGTGTCTATTTGATTGGTTTCTCATCTTTCACGCTGAGCGTCTGCAAAGGTCACCTTAAGCAGGCTGTGCGCTGTTACATTTGGGTGATTATTGTTGTATAATTGCTTTATAATAAGTTAAGCGGCACCATCAGTTCCCGATGTCTGCCATCGTGTTGCCTCTTTCCATCGATCACTTGCCGCGCATCATCATACATACCTTCATTAAAGCC
>JBGTBE010000010.1:0-49045 GCA_041749535.1 Cryomorpha sp.
AAGGGCGGCCCATTGGGCCGCCCTTCTTATTATCAGAAAATAGATTTCTGGATTATAACTTTTCAATTACCATTGCTGAGGCACCACCACCCCCATTGCAAATACCTGCTCCGCCAAATCGGGCATTGTTTTGTGAAAGCACATTAATAAGGGTTACAATGATGCGTGCACCACTGCATCCGAGTGGATGACCCAAAGCGACTGCACCTCCGTTCACGTCTACACGGGAAGGGTCCAGGCCAAGCTCTTTAATATTAGCAAGCCCAACCACAGCAAAGGCTTCATTGAGTTCCCAATAATCGATATCACTCACCTTCATACCGGCTTTATCGAGTGCTTTAGGAATTGCTTTGGAAGGTGCGGTGGTAAACCACTCGGGTGCCTGAGCCGCGTCAGCAAAGCTCACGACCTTCGCAATTGGCTTTACACCAAGCGAGTCTGCCTTTTCCTTGCTCATCATAACAAGGGCTGCAGCACCATCATTCAAAGTACTGGCATTGGCCGCAGTCACGGTTCCTTCCTTAGAAAATACAGGCTTGAGGGCTGGTATTTTATCAATAAATACGTTCTTATACTCCTCATCTTCTACCACGGAAAGTGGATCTCCTTTGCGCTGCGGTACTTCCACAGGGACTACTTCGTTTTTAAATTTCCCTTCTTTCCATGCGTTTGCAGCCCGGGTGTATGATTGGATGGCGAAAGCATCCTGCTCTTCGCGGCTTATATTGTATTCACGTGCGCACAGGTCTCCACAATTGCCCATGTGCTGTTGGTTATACGCATCGGTGAGTCCATCGTATACCATCCCATCCAGCATGGTGATATTTCCCAATTTGGTTCCCATTCTGCTACCGGGCAGGTAATGGGGAGTTCGGCTCATGCTTTCCATTCCACCTGCTACTACCACATCGGCGTCTCCATTTGCAATGGCCTGGGCTGCAAGCATGATAGATTTCATGCCCGACGCACAGACCTTATTCACTGTAGTACAGGGTACATTGTTTCCCAAGCCAGCGTGAATAGCCGCCTGCCTGGCTGGTGCCTGACCGAGCCCAGCCTGAAGAACGCAACCCATATATACTTCGTCAACCACAGCCGGATCTATTCCAGCTTTATTGATGGCTCCCTTAATGGCAAATGCCCCAAGTTGGGTTGCGCTAAGGGAGGATAAAATTCCGTTAAAACTGCCTATCGGAGTGCGAACAGCAGAAATGATATACACTTCTTTCATTTCAATAAGGTGTTAGTAGATGGTTCAAATTGGCGGCAAAGTTAACACTTTCTGTGGCCTTGCCTTGAGCGTACTCCTCTATCTGCTTATGATAAATGGTGTTGAAACGCCTCCCATATCGAGTGAGTCCCCATTAAAGAAAAAACTTTTCTGCAAATTATTATACCCACACTCTCCATCGTATTCGCCCTTTAGTACAATATTCTCCACGTTGCCAACATAGCCTGTAATGTTCTCTACGATGAGGTAGCTGTATGAAATGAAATAGGGGGCTCCAAAATTTTGAAACGGAAAATTGTCGTTGATAATAAATTTACCAAAACCCTCAGGATATATTCCATTGATGTACAGCGTGTCAGCCACAAGTGGCTCAGAGAGCGGGACATATCTCACAAAGAATACATTGTTCAACTCTTCTTCGGTAAAGCCGTCAGAGCCCTCTTGATCGAACTCAAAATAGAGTCCATTTATACGCTGTACGTCCGGCTCGTCGCACCCTTCTTCGCATGCTGTGAGGAAAATGAACACCGGGAGAAAGATGATGGATATATAATTCTTCATAAATGCGGGACAAAAGTAACGATTCGAGGGTTTAGGTATAGACCAATTATTAATTTTACTTCCTCATGAAATACAAAGCGTGGCTCACCATTAACGTTCTCCTCTGCATTATCTTGCTTTCAAGGTGTGGTACATCATACTATTATGCCGAATTTATACACCCTGCCAAGGTTTATGTACCCTCAGATGTATACAGGCTTGGCATTGTAAACCGCTCGGTCGATTCAATGGACGAAGCCGTAATATTTACGAATGGAATACCATTCGATGCCATTCGGGGTTTGCCACTGAAGGCGGTGGACAAAACCCTTGAAGAGCTTATGAAAAACAATGAGGTCTTATCTCGGTATGAAATGGTGCCCTTTACTGTTCCTTCAAGGTTTGTGGGAGGAAGTAGCTTTATGACCGATGAACTTTCCACCATGCAGGTTGACAGCATTTGCCGTACCCTGGGCATAGATGGTTTTGCAGCGATTGAAGGTGCAGAAGTGAGTATAAAAACCAACGGTTCTGTAGAAGTGGTTACAGTGACGGATGATTTTGGCTCTATGATGCGCGTGCCCGAGTTCAGCAATGAAAGCCAAATTACCTTCAGCATTGCGTGGCGTTTCTATGACAATAAGTATGGAGTATTAACAGATACGTATCAGGAGTCTTACCAGCGCATTTTTACCACCGCCGCCTATACTGAGAAGGAAGCACTTGAGAAGGGACTCGAAAACCTGAGTATGTCTCAGCTCGCATATCTTGCTGGTGCCGACTACCTTTCCAGAATAGCCCCCCATTGGAAAGAAGATTACAGACTCTATTATCAGACTGGATCGGACGAACTGTACAGAATTGCCCAAAACCTTGAGTACGATGGCAACTGGGAAATTGCTTCAATGAAATGGAAAGACCAGACTGATGATGTGGATGATAAGGTGGTATACCGGTCTCTTTACAACCTTGCAGTGGCAGCAGAAATGCTGGGAAACCCAAGGGAAGCACGCGAATGGTTGCTCAAAGCGAAATTGGTGGATGACACAAATCAGTTAAAGAAATACATGGCTACCTTGGAGCGGCAAATCTTGATTTATGATGTTGTGAATACCCAACTTGGAATTACAGAATAAATAGAAACGCTATGCCCAGATTTATAATTTCACTTTTCTTAATTGCCTGCGCTGTTTGGGTTATATACCAGGTTTGGTCAAAGAACAAACGATTTTCGGATACTGAGAAACTGGTGTGGACCATTGCTGCCGTGGCATTCAGTTTTATCACCGCAATTGTATACTACTTGACCCAGCGCAACCGTACTTATTGACTTTGTAGGTCAACCGCCAACCAATGCTGATTCATATTCGTTCCCGATTTTGGTTCGAGCTTTTTTAAAACTCTTTCAATTGTAACAATCTCAATTGTTGGTTAAATATTGCATGTTTTCACTGAAAGTGCAGAAGGGTTGCTTATTTCTGTGGCGCACCTGCCACAATGTACCTTCAAATTTTGGGGAAAATATTTCACATAGGTATACTAAATCTTATGTTTTTTTACCCGCTTGAAGCAATGTATAGCCTGGCATGAAAATGGAATACCTTTGGTGGTGTATGTCTATGCCGCATAAGAAAACGTATAACTTCTGGTAATATGAACAATATTTTTAAAGCACTCATCGCAGGTTATGGTGCAAAAAAATTAGGGGGTGGATGCTTAGGGACGATTGTCGTATTTGTAATCATCTACATGCTTTTGGGCCAGTGCAGTTAAAAACAAAATGGTCCTGGTTTGAAAAGTCTTAAATTTTAAACCAATCTAAACCACGCACATGGATTTGTAGAATTGCCATAAATAATAGCTTGGACCAAATAATGAAGCGGAGAGTGAATCTGGAATATTATGAAACTTAGGAACAGACATGAGCTGATGCAACCGACCCCAATGACAATTCTGAAGACCCTGATGTGCAGTACAATTATTAAACGCAATGGGTATCGGTTAGCTATTTCAGCTTGAAGGTGATGGGCAATGTGAAGCGCACACGTACAGGGGTTTGGTTTTGTTTTCCTGGCTTCCATGAGGGCATGTCCTTCACCACCCTGAGCGCCTCCCCATCAAGAAGAGCGTGCACACTCCTCACAACTTCTAAATGGGTAATTCTGCCATCCACCTCCACAATGAATGAAATATAAACGGTGCCCTGTATTCCAGCCTCCTTTGCCACTGTTGGGTATGCCATGTTAGCAGCCAAATAGCTGTACAGGGCATCTGGTCCACCCTGAAACTCTGGCATCACTTCTACAAATGTAAAAGGCTCGTATGCCTTCTCGGGTTCAGGAGCAGTTTTCACATGTAGGTTGTCATTTTGGGAGATGAATACACTATCTACGCCCTCTATGTTCTCCGTACCCACTTGTGCGTTGCGCATTTCATCCAGGGTAGGTAGCATGTTTTCATCATTTACTTCCTCATCTTTTTTGACCACCGGCGGAAGGAATTTTACAACCTTGCTCTCGGGAGGAGCTGTGAGCGGCTCTGGCACAAGCTTTTCTAGTTCTATTGGGGGAGGAGCTGACAGTTCAGAGTAATCTATCACCCTTGTAACTTTAACATGCAGTTTCTCATCTGAAGGTTTGCGCATCGCATCCCGAATGATTGGGTAAAGAAAAACCATCACTACCATCACCACCGTAATGGAAAGTGAAGCGAATACGTATACAGGATACTTATGTTCAAGCGCTTCAGCTCCATATGGTTCTGTCCTCGCCTTCATTCTTTCCATTCACTTAGTGAAATATCAAACTCGCTAGGTCTATCAAGCGCGTACCTGCTTACCCCTGAGATGGCCATAACATCAAGTACCTGAACCAGATTTTCATACCTTGACTCGTCGAGTGGCTTTATGAGTATTACAAGTCCAACGGTCTCCTTCATTGCAGTCTCGACCAGCTGCAAGAGCAGCTTTTCATCATACTGCACCATAGTGGGCTCAGGATCGGTAAGACCTCGGTACCAGGCCAATTTTGATTCTAGCAATACGATATTTAACGTTTTTGATTCCTTGATGGGTGTTTCTTTTTCTACATCCTCGAGTTTTGGTTTTGCAGGTACCACAATTTCCATGGATTGTGGTTTGATGAAGGTGGTGGCCAGCATAAAAAATGTGAGAAGCAGGAATGCCAAGTCCACCATTGGATTCATGTCTACTTCTACATTGCTTCGACCCGACTTCCGACCCGAACCTTGTTTGCCATGTATACGGTCTATTTCTATGTCATTGAGCTTGGGTAGCATCAGTAGTCTTCGTGTCAGTTACCAAATTAAATCTTGTAATGTTCAAATCCCTGAGGATTTCGAAGAGGAGGTGAATTACAGGGTACCTGCAATCCTTGTCTGCATGTACTGCAAATCTCAAACCCGGATTCACCATGCGGGCCGTGAGTAGCCAATTGCGCAATTCATTTCTTTCTGGACTTGAAGGTATTCCAGTCTGAGCATAGTCCAGGTTGTTGTGTTTGGCGTCGAGAAAATTGGGCAATTCTGCGATAGGTACGCCAAAAACATCGAGTAATGAGAAGGTTTTTAATTGCTGTTCAGTGAAGGAAATATTGTACTGAATTCCCATACGTTCCAGAAGTTTTATGCGATTGTTCTTGTTGTCAACGCTGAAGTACATCTGTCCTGATTCCCCCACAGTAATGGTACACATACTCGTTTCGGGAAGTTTTATTTCTGATGATGAAAATGGTATGGCTATTTCTTCAGGCAAATCAGCTTTAAAAGTGGTGGTCATCATGAAAAAGGAAACCAGCAAAAATGCCATGTCCACCATTGGGTTCATATCTAGCACAGGTTTTTTGCGTATGTCTCTTTGCAGTGCCATACAATTTATTGTGCTGCAGATTCTTTGAATTTGTTCAGCAAGGCATAGTTCGTCTCATCCGTGGCATACGTAATTCGATCGATGGTGCTGGAGTAAAAATTGTATACTACAATTGCTACCGCCGCTGTACTAATGCCCACTGCAGTGGTTACCAAAGCCTGAGAAATTCCGCCAGCCAGCCCAACAGCATCCGGCGATCCGGCCCTGGCCAGTGAGCTGAAAGCAAGTATCATCCCCGTAACTGTACCCAAGAGGCCTATAAGTGTTGCTATGGATGCGATGGTAGAGATGATGGGCATATTTCGTTCAAGTTGGGGTAACTCAAGATGTGTGGCTTCCTCCAACTCCCGCTTCAGTCTGTATGCTTTCTCCTCTGTGCGAAGAGATTCCAAGCCTTCTACTTGCCTGAAGGCAGATGTACCCTTGCGCACTACATTACCTAGAGATCCTCGCTGTTCAGCGCATGCAGCTTCAATACCATCATAATCATCGCGCGCAAGCAGCACTTTAATGTTTGCTGCAAAAGCCTTGTTCTGACCCTTACCAGCGGCTTTGCTGAGCGAAATGCCCCGCTCAATGGTATAAGTTAGCAATATGATAATAAAGGATATCTGAAGAATTACTAGGCTGCTCCCCTTGTAAATTATCCCCAGAATATTGCCTTCAAGTGGATCATTAGAGGGGTCACCATTTTCAAAATTATCCGGATTGCCTAGTATCTTAAAGTAGATGAAATACGAAACTATGAGTGAGATGACGATTACTGAAACACCCATTACTGAACCGAGACTTTCACGGAGATTACCAGTTTTTTGCATAGGTTTGATTTGCTTTAGAGTAAGTGAGAGTAACTACACAACAATGTATGCATATTTACTTGCAGTGTGTTGGGCTATCTAAATAATTTTTCACGCCCTACTATTAAATTTATTTATCAGATATTCAGTGTTTTATCCATCAAGTTGGGAAGCTGTGCAGCAAATTGAGTCATACTTTCGTCAAACTTCCAGAAGATGCCCAAAACACAGCAGGTGAGAACCTATGGCAATTGAAGATTACGCCTTATTGAAGCGATCGCTTAAAACAGATCAGCGCACACAAACAGAAGTGTACGGGGAGTGCTGCGGCAAGGTGTACAATTCCTGCCTGCGCATACTTGGCGATGCACACGAAGCGGAAGATTTGATGCACGAAGCATTCATCCATGCTTTTGCTAAAATAGACAGCTTCAGAGGAGAAAGTAGCTTGAGTACCTGGATCTGCAGAATTGCCATCAATAAATGTTTGGACCATTTGAAAAAGCGCCGCGTGAAATTAGAGTATGATGAAACATGGGAGCAGAGAGGTGCCGGTGCTACCGACCCTCATGACGATTCAGCTGACTATGATGTGCAGCGCATATATAAAGCAATGGAGCATTTGCCGGAAGGCTGTAGAATTGTGTTTAACCTGTATATGTTTGAAGAAATGGACCACCAGTCCATCGCCGAACAACTGGGTATTCGTGAGGCATCATCCAGAGCACAGTATGCCCGCGCCAAAAACCGTATTAAAGAACTAGTAAACGAGATGTATGTCTGACCTTGAAAAGTTTATAAAGAAAAACCGGGATGCCTTCGACGGGGCTATCCCACCTGAAGGGCACAGTGAGCGATTCCTGCGAAAGCTAGAGAGGATGGAACACAAGGAAAACCAATCCAGACAAATCTTCTGGAGAATTGCAGCAGCGGTAGCCCTCATTATTGTGGCGGCAGCATCAGTTCTAATGCCAAATTTTAACAGCCCTGCAGATGTGCAGTACGGAAGCCTATCGCTCGGAGATATTTCAAAGGAAATGAGCGATGTGGAATTTTATTATAACTCAGAATTGGCAAGAGGCTATGAATCACTCCTGCTGCTCTCTGAGAACGACCCCGAAGTAAAATCGGCCCTTGAGGAACTAGACCGCCTCAGCGTGGTGTACAAGGAGCTTGAGAAACAGCTCTACGAGAGTGGAAGCCATCAGGCCGTGATTACCGCGATGATAGAAAATTTTAGAATGAGACTAGAGCTCATCGAAACCCTGGAACAAAAGAAAAACAACTCAAACAATAAGGACTCAATATGAAAACTAAAATAGCCACCCTTGTAATGCTTGCCCTCGCATCCATGGTGCAGCTGAGGGCACAAGAAGAGAAGACGGTACAGAAGTCGTTTGCAGCAAGCACCCTCTCCATAAACAATAGTTTTGGAGATGTGGATGTAACTACTTATGTCGGGAGCAAGATTGAAATGACAGTGGTTATATCAGTCACAAGCAGCAGCAAGTCAAGCCCCGCCAAGGAACTGGATAAAATTAATATCGAAGTGAAGGAAATCGGAAACAGGGTAGATGTTTCGACAAAAAATGAAATAAGCAACCAGAAAGGAGTACGTGAATTCAGGATTGATTATACCGTCAAAATGCCTGAGAACACAAACCTTATCGTGAAAAACTCTTTTGGGAATACTACGGTAGCCCGGGTGAAAGGTACATTGGAAATAAGGCAGCAACACGGAGATTGCTATGTGGGAGAAGCCATCGGTGCTAACAATACAATCAAGGTACAGTTTGGTCGCTTAAATGGAGGGGCCATAAGCAATGCTGATGTGGATGTGCAGCATGGAAACTCAACCATTGCTTCCTTCAATAACGTTGAAGCACGACAACAATTTGGCAACATGAAAGTTGGTGAATTGCAAGGAGTGATAAAGGTAAATGCCAGTCATGGCTCATTCAAGTCAGACCGCGTGCTGCCAGCACTCACCCGCCTTACCATCGAATCGCAATTTGGCGCAGTAGAGCTTAGTGAAGTTCCCAAACAAGGTTATAGAATTGACCTCTCAGGATCATTTTCAACATTCAAGTGGCCGGACCACATGAAAGTTATCGAGTCTGAAAAAGAAATCACGTCTGCATCTTATCAGATTCAATCGCAGAATGGCGGTGAAAAATTAATCGATATCCACGCATCACATGGCTCAGTAAAAATCTATTGATGGAGCAGTAAAGTTTGAAAATTGGCCGGAGTTTCTTCCGGCCTTTTTTTTTTGCAACTAACTGTGAGCTGACACAGAAATTAGGATGCTCTATGAGGAATGTATATTGATAGTTCTTTGATTTATGTGAAACCTTCTGCTTCTTTTTAGGAATACAGAAATTGCTGTAACAAGCGCCTATACCCGCCGTACATGTCAGCACAAAGCGGATGAGAATTTTATTATGAATCAATTAGCTTTGCCACAATGCACCTGGTGCATATTAGTAACTTAAAATTATTGTATACCATGAAACACTCTATTACCAGCAAAGCTTGGGTGCTGTACAAAGGTGAAGGCGATGGAACGCCCGGAGAATTGCATTTCGAAGATTTTACATTTCCCAATATTTCAGAAGATGAAGTGCTTGTGGAGCCACTTTTCGGATGTTGGGAAGGGAATATGAGCCACGCAGTAGAGCGAAAACCTGTAGATATTGCCCTCCAACGGGGCGAGGAGAAAGTAGTGATAGGCAATGCCGGTATAGTGCGTATTCTCGAGAAAGGAAGTAAGGTAAATACGTGCGAAAAAGGTGATATATGTATTGTGTTTTGTGTAGGAATAGCTGATGAATGGGGCTACCCACTTAGGATAATGGCCTATGATGCACCAGGCACCATGGGTGTATTGTCCAGGAAGGCAAAGATGCCAGGCCACTCAGTCATCCCCATTCCAAAGAATACCAAACACACCCTGGAGCAATGGGCGGCCTTCTCCCTGCGCTATGTCACTGCATGGGCCAATTGGAAAGTAGCACTGCATTGCTGGAAAGGTCAAATGGAGTCTGCAGATATTTCAAACCAGTGGGTTCTGGCTTGGGGAGGTGGAGTATCACTTGCCCAGTCTATCCTCGCTAAGAAGTCGGGGTTTAATGTGGTAATGGTAAGCTCTGGCGATGAGCGACTTGAACAGATAAGAAGCCACGGAATCCATGCCATTGACCGCCGCGATTTTGTTGATTTGCATTTTGATCCAATAAGGTATAATTCTGAAAAAGAGTTCAAGAGGCGATACCTTCAAGCCGAAAGTCATTTTACCGAGACCGTGCATAAGGCAACTGCCGGTAAAGACATCGCCATCCTTATTGATTACATTGGGCTTCCCGTATACCGTGCATCTCTCAAACTCCTAGATAGGCAAGGGGTAATAACTACAGCGGGTTGGAAAGAAGGGATGGTGTTGACCAATTATAGAGCCATTGAGTGCATAAGCCGACACATACACGTCCACACGCATTATGCCAATTATAAAGAAGGTGTAGAAGCAGTTGCTTACGCCGAAGAGAATGGATGGCTGCCGGAAATACTTCCAAATGAGATTTACTCATTCAATGATATACCCAGGCTTAAGGAAGACTATGACCGTAACATACTCTCATACTTCCCGATTTTCAAGATCAATGAAGTGTAATGAAATGCGCCCAATGAACCTTAGCATAGATAGGTGCTGATGGGCAAGTTACCCTTATTTTTTATAGTTTCGTAGGCTCTAAACCTTCGCAGCTTCAAGTCTCTAACCTCCTCAATAAACTAATGCAAGATTACACGCTACCTTTTAACTCCGTAAAGGAAGTTCTCAAAGACAAATCGCTCAGAATTCCAAACCAAATCGCCTTCCGATTTCTTGAAAATGGTGAAGATGAAGGACCTACAATTACTTATAAGCAGCTATACGATGATGCGGTAGCCATAGCAGGTGAGCTTTTGAAAATTGCCCAGCCTGGAGACAGGGCATTGCTCATATATCCAACTGGAATTGAGTTCATTCGTACTTTTTACGCTTGTGTATTGTCAGGTATTGTGGCAGTGCCAATGTACCCACCTTCCGGAAGAAGGAGACTGGGCCGGCTTGAGAATGTAGCCAAGGACTGTGATCCCAAAATAGCGCTCACTACTACAGCAATAAAACTATCATCAGATGGTTGGTTCGATAATTTAGAAAGTCTGAGCAAGGTGCAATGGCTCGAAACGGATAGCATTGCCCCAACCACAGAGGTTACACTCCCTGAGCTTACAGATTTACATTTGGTTTTTCTACAATATACGTCAGGCTCCACAGGCAGCCCAAAAGGGGTTCAGGTGACCCAATCCAATATTGTACACAACCTCCATGTTACTGCATTGGCTACCAAGTGGGCAAAGGAGGTGGTAGGCTGGCTACCCATCTACCACGATATGGGCCTAATTGGTCAAATATTGTATACCGTGTATGTAGGCGGTACCGCCACCCTCATGTCGCCAGTTGATTTTATCAAGAAACCTTTGCGCTGGCTGCAGGCACTCTCTAAGTACAAAGCTGAAGCTACACCCGCTCCAAATTTTGCCTACGATCTCTGTATTGACCAAATTAAAGACGAAGAGCTAGAGCAATTAGATCTTTCGCACCTCAAGTTTGCAATGAATGGCGCGGAACCTGTAAAAGCCAAAACACTGCGTCGATTTGCCGAAAGGTTTGGCAAAGCTGGATTTGATATAAACAAGTTTCTGCCCTGCTATGGAATGGCCGAAACCACTTTAATGGTGAGTGGCGATTACTCCTTTGTGCTTATGCTAAACCTGGATAGGGCGGCATTTCTTTCCCGAAAAGTGAAAGAAGTGAAAACTCGAGTTGCAGATTCAGGCAGTATTGAACTGGTGAGCTCAGGACCTTTGGTGCCAGGCTACCGTATAGCAATCGTAGACCCGGAAACCCATGTAGAGTGCGCCCCTGATGAGATTGGTGAAATTTGGTTGCAAGGTCCTTGTGTTGCGCATGGCTATTGGGAAAGGAAAGACTTGAACAGCGAGGTATTTGGCGCATTCATCAAAGATGCCAAAGGAGTTCCTTTTGCAGGCAGGGGTGTATTTCTGAGAACAGGTGATATGGGCTTCATGTGGAACAAGGCACTTTTCATATCAGGAAGGCTCAAGGAAATGATGATTATTAATGGGGCCAATTACTACCCCCATGATATTGAATCTACCATACAAGCAACTGACCCCGCCCTTCAATTGAATGCTGGTGCCGTTTTCTCTGTAGAAGATGAAAACGGAAATGAACAACTCGTTGCTTTTCAGGAGATTGCCCGCACGAGCACTACAAGTTTTGACGCTGAAGCATTGGTGCAAGCCATAAATCAAAGCGTATCCCAAACACACGAAGTCTCGCTTAGTGCTATCGTATTCATTAGCCCTGGTAGAATACCAAAAACTACGAGCGGAAAAATACAAAGAACCCTTTGCAAGAAACTCTTTGAATCAAATGAAATTGATGGGTTGATGCACCTTTGGAATGCCAAAGAATCACGCAAGCATTCCTCTAATAAAAAGACAGCAGCTGGATTCACAGGTACTTCTCAGTCCAAAGACCCGAAAATTTCTGCACTTCAAAAAACCATGAAGGAGCTCATTGCTGCAGCTATAGAATCGAATCCGGCAGATATCGATAACAATACATCATTCGCAAATTTGGGCCTTAGCTCCATTCAGGGAATACAATTGGCAGAAAAACTCAGTGCAGAAGTTGGTTTCGAAATACCAGCCTCTGCCCTCTATGATTATTTTACCATCCATTCGCTTACCAATCACATTTTGGGTGTGGATGATGATGCAACTATCGCTAAGTCTGAAAATATTCAGGCATCACACGAACCCATCGCCATCATAGGCATGGCATGCAAATTTCCTGGTGCGGAGAACGTGGACGAATTCTGGTCAAACCTTATCAACCAGGTTGATAGTATAGAAACTGTACCTGCCGACAGATGGAATTATAAAGATGTGTACAGTGAAACTCCGGCCCCCGATAAAATGAATACCAAGTGGGGTGGATTCATGAAAAATGTAGATCAGTTTGATGCTGGTTTTTTTGCCATTTCTCCACGTGAAGCTGAGCAAATGGATCCACAACAGCGCTTGGTACTTGAGCAAACGTATGTGCTTTTTGAATCTGCAGGGTACGCAACAGAATCATTGAAAGGTAAGGATATAGGTGTATTCCTGGGGATTTCGCACAGCAATTACTCAGAGCTGATGAGCCGGAATACCACGGAGCGCAACATATACAGCGCCACGGGCAGCGCATTGAGCATTGCAGCAAACAGGGTTTCGTATGCATTCGATTTTCAAGGGCCGAGCATTTCGGTTGATACTGCTTGTTCATCATCATTGGTTGCTTTGCATCAGGCAGTGGCAGCTATCAGAAATGGGGAGTGCTCTATGGCTGTGGCGGGAGGGGTGAATCTCATTCTTACCCCAGATGTGAATATGTCGTTTTCACAAAGTGGACTTATGGCTGCGGATGGTCATTGTAAGACTTTTGATGCAGCCGCCGATGGTATTGCCCGCAGCGAAGGCTGTGGTGTTGTACTATTAAAGCCACTGAGCAGAGCCATTGAAGATGGAGATCAGATTGTGGCATTGGTGCATGGATCGGCTGTGAATCAGGATGGAAAGAGCAATGGTCTCACTGCGCCAAATGGCATCGCCCAGCAAAGGGTAATTAAAAGTGCCCTTGCCGATGCCCAATTAGAGCCATCGCTTGTCCAGTACGTAGAAGCCCATGGTACGGGTACGATCCTTGGTGATCCTATAGAAGTGAACGCCCTCGGAAGTGTGTACGGAAAAGACCGTAAATCACCACTTCTGATTGGTGCTGTAAAGGCAAACATAGGGCATCTTGAAGCAGCTGCTGGAATCGCAGGGATCATAAAAACTGCATTGCTTTTGCAAAACAGCACTGCACCGGGACAGGTTCATTTTGTAAATCCAAATCCCCAGATTCAATGGGATAAACTTCCCGTTAAGGTGGTGGCTCAGAACACAAACCTCGATGGAAAAGATGTGTATGGCGCAGTGAGTTCTTTTGGTTTTGGTGGAACGAATGCCCACATTATTTTGGGGATGGCGCCGGAAGTAAAACATGAAGATAACACCGCGCTCATCTTACCGGCTCGAAATACTCAATTGCTTTGCCTTTCGGCCAAAGACAATGGGGCGCTGAAACAGCGGGCGGCTGAGTTGATTCGCTTCTTGATGGGAAATCAGAACGTTTCGCTAAGTGGAGTGGCTTCCATGCTGGCCTTGCACAAAGACCATTTCGCGAAGCGCTTTGTAGTGGCAGCACAGAATAGAGAGCAGGCCCTGAAGGCCCTTCAAGATTTTATAGATGGGGAAGAAAATGCGAGGGTATACCGCTCAGAACTTAAACTCAATACCCGAAAAGCAGCATTCTTATTTACTGGAGCCGGGGCACAATATGCTGGGATGGGTCGGCATTTTTATGACACGGAACCTGCATTTGCCGAAGCGATAGACCATTGCTTCAGGTTGGCGCGAAACTATATGGATGTAGACCTTAAGAAGGTCATGTTCAGTGAAGTGGGTAGTGAAGACGAGCAATTGCTCAATCGAATTGATATCATGCAACCGGCCATATTTGCATACGAATATGCCATGTACAAATGGTGGGAATCAATTGGTGTAGTTCCTGATATGGTTATTGGCCATAGCCTCGGCGAAATAATTGCAGCATGTGTGAGTGGTGTAATGAGCCTATCAGAAGCCATGCGCCTTACTGTACTTCGAGGGCAACTCATATACAATATGCCGGTTCCCGGCACCATGGCATCTATACAAGCATCAGAAGATGCAGTGCTACAGGTAATTGAAGGACAGGAAGACAAAGTTACCATAGGCGTTATAAATGGCCGCAACCAAACAGTTGTATCTGGTGAGGTGGAAGCGGTGGAATCTATCGCAGAACATTTTGCAGCCGCTGGAGCCAAAACCAAAGTGCTGAAAATAGCCCGCGCCGGACACTCACCACTGATGGATGCTATTGTTACACCATTTCGCGAAGTATTGGAGACTTTCAAAATGGAACAGCCTCATACCCCATTGGTAAGCAATGTAACTGGGAAAATAGCCGGACCAGAGATCAGCACACCCCAATACTGGGTTGACCACCTGCGCAAGACCGTGCGCTTCAGCGATGGTCTGAATACCCTGCGGGAGAATGGTTGTGATATTTTCATAGAGATGGGGCCAAACCCAACATTGCTTGGCATCGCTGGTTTTGAGATAGCTGAATCTGCTTCACTTCTGTTTATGGCCTCGGCTATGGAAGATGATAAACTCATGAATACTGCCCACAATAGCGCGGGAAGATACCATGCCGAGGGTGGCGAAATCAATTGGAGCCAGTATTATCATCGCCGTAAGGAGAAGTTAATTTCTCTTCCGCTTTATCCATTCCAGCGCAACAGATACTGGATTACAGAAATACCAGCAGCTTCTGCCAAGGCAGGCACCAAGGTGAATGCCGCTCTTTTACAGCGCTCTCTGGATGTAGCAAGCCTCAACGGACTGTATGAGACCACGCTCTCAGGCCATGCCCGACTCGAACAAGCAAGCTACCTGCTCGACGAAGTGCGCTGTATCCATTCCGGTGCTTTGCTGGAGATTATTGCCGAAGCAATGCAGGCTATGAATCAGATGCGCACCATACAGCAGCTTGATTTACATTTCCCCTGTGCTATCGGTAACAGCGATGGTGTATTATTGCAGATATCAATAGATGCTGAGGACGATACGTTTGCACTATTTGTTGGAATGCAGGAAAATTCACAATGGGAAAAGGTGGCTTCCGGGCGTTTTGCAGGTCACTTGAATGCAGGTGAGCGTGAAGCAAACGCGCTGTTTGATTCATTGAAAAACGAAAGTTTTAAGAAAGACACCGCATTTTTCAATTCAGTGCTTATAAACAGAGGAATAAAGGTATCGCAACTCGAAGCGATCACAGCCATATACAGCAATGGATCTGATATACTCATGCAAGTAGAAGATTATCCTGCTGAGGGAAACACGCCATTTACGATCAATCCGGCAATTGCAGAGCTGGCAATGATTGCAATGAATTTGAATGAGCGATCAGATGCGCTTCTGTGGCCTTCTAAAGTGCGTAATTTTCAAGTGCATAAACCAGCCGGATCAATATCAGCCGTTTTGGTTATACCCGAGGATAGTGCAACTGTTGGCGCACGCGCAGCCCGGATAGAGATGAAAGGATCGGATGGAATGCTTGTTGCATCCATGGTTGCCGACCTCAAAGTATCCTCTGCTGCCGATCTTTCAGAGGGCTCTCAAAGACTCCGCACCGAATGGATTTTCGAAAACAACTGGCTTCCTATTGACGTAGGTTCAAAACAACTAAACATTCCAAATTGGTTGCTGGTAGCACCTTCTGGAAAAGATGCTGGTTCTGCCGCTCTTGAAGCCGCACTTAAAAGCAGGGGTCAGGCAGTTGCCGTGCATAATTCATGGCCTTCTGCCCATGCCAGTCTTTCATCAGAAGTGTGCGAAGGTCTTATAGTGTACCTGGACAGCACCAACACAAGCAATGCAACATTGCCAGATGCGGTATATGAATCATCAAGAATAGCGCTGGAAGTATACAAGGGGATTGCTGATTTGGTTGGGAATGGACACCTGAATAAACTTCGTAGCCTGAACATTATTACAGAAGGCTTTGCAGCTCCTTCGCCCATCCTGTCATCCTCTTCCGTATGGGGTATCGGTAGAACCTTTTTTCAGGAGTATCCTCAGGTGCCACTTAGGTTAATAGATTTTGCAACCAAAAGCGCATCAGTAGACAAACTCGCTGAGGCAATTCTTTGCGAATCCCAGGAAAACCAGGTTGCCATTATAGGTCGGGAGCTTCGTGCGTTGAGATTTGAGTTTCACAAACCTGTAGCTTCCAAAAGAGAATTTACCACATCAAGTACCTACATTATCACCGGTGGATTTGGCGACCTTGGACTGAAGTCAGCCAAGTGGATAGCAGAAAATCTGAAAATCGCACATTTGATTCTCATAGGAAGGCGAGAACCTGCTGATGAGGCTAAAACTGCGATTGAGAGTTTGAGGAGCTCAGGTACCATAGTCACCCTGGAGTTAGGAGATATAGCGGATGCCACGTGGCTGAAGGGAATGATAGAGAGAATTCCTGTTGAGTACCCTCTCAAAGGAGTTATTCATGTGGCAGGGGTGAAGGATGGGGCACTGATCAAGGATCAGAGTATGGATAGGTTTGAATTGGTGATGCAGTCAAAAGTGCGTGGCACTTGGAATTTGCATGCACTCACAACTACACATCAACTGGAGGTATTTTCTATGTTCTCATCACTTTCCGCCTTGGCCGGGATGTCAGGTCTGGCAAACTATGCAGCTGCCAATATATTCCTCGATGTGCTGGCGCAATACAGGGTGAACGCTGGTCTTCAGGCATCTTCCATAAACTGGAGTGCATGGACCAATACAGGGATGTTAAAGGACAGATCTAACAACGACTTGAAAAGGGAAATGAAGGCGCGTGGATCAGGATTGATTGACGAAAAGACAGGCTTCGATTTGTTTGGGTTCTCTCTAAAGCAAAGTTCGTTTCCTGCACAGGTTGTGGTCATGCCCATTTATCTTGACAATACAGCACCATTCGAGACCGCTGCTGGAACGCTCAAACCCATTTATTCCCTCGTGTTCGGTTCCCAGCCCAAAGCAATCGAAGAACAAAAGTTTGATCTCCGAAAAAAATTGAGGAATGTCAACCCTGATGAAAGGCAGGCAATACTCGCCGATACAATTAGGAAACAGGTTGCATTGGTAACCAAACAAGATGACCCCGAATCTATAGATTTGGATGGTGACCTATTCTCACTTGGTGTGGACTCTTTGATGTCCACTGAGTTGGTCAACAGGCTTTCGAAATTGCTTCGTCAAGAGCTTTCGCCAACTATTATCTTCGATCAGCGCACCGTGAATACCCTTTCTGAGTTTTTACTGGATGTTACGCTCAATCTTGATGAGGATGAACCCGACGCTGATGAAGAAGCACAACCTGCAATGGAGACTCCAAGAGGAGCCCCAGCAACTAAAGCTGAGCAGGGAGGAATAGAAAATGGAAAACACACTGCTAAGGCAGTTTCCTGGAAAGAAATGCTTTCGAAGGAGATTGCATTGAAGTTGGCTGAGAAAGGAAAGGATAGCAATACTGTGGAAACAAATAGAGACATCCGCAAACAACTCGAAAAACTCGCCGAGCTACTGGAGAAAAAGACGTAACGAACCATTGAAAGAACCACTCCTAATCATCGCGTTGCCATACGCCGGGGGCGACAAGTATGCATACCGAAGCCTTGAGCGTGAAAAGCCTGATTGGATTGAGTTTGTATCGTTGGAATTGCCTGGGAGAGGGATGCGTCGCAAAGAAGCGCAAATCGGTACCATGGACGAGATTGCTGCTGATTATCTCCAGCAGCTCCGCTCTTTGAAGTTGAGCAAAGCTTTTATTCTTTTCGGGCATAGCATGGGCGCTTTGGCTGCATTCGAAATGCTAAGAAAAATGTCGCTTGCAGGTGACCCATTGCCATCTTTTGCATACTTATCTGGCTGCCAGGCACCTTGCGTATTTGAAGCCAGGAAAATTGTACACCTTCCGGCAGAAGAGTTTTGGCAGGAGATTAAAAAGCTTGGTGGTACACCAGAGCAGCTCTTCGCGTACCCTGAATTGCTCAACATGTTTGAACCAATATTTAAGAACGATTTTCGCGCCTTGGAATTATACAGGTATGAGTCTCTTGCAATGCCAGTAAATACCGCTGTACACATTCGCTGGGGTAGCCGAGAGCCTCATCATCAGGAGAAGTTTGAGCAATGGAGATCAGACTTGAATGTTGTAAGTCTCAATCAAATGCACGGTGGGCATTTTTACCTTTTCGAAAAGGCAAAGGAGATATGGGATGACATTTCACAAATACACCAACAGAACCATCAAGAGGGAGGAGAATGAACATCAGGCTGTACTTTGCCGAACTTACCACGGTCTTTGACAAAGCCAGGTTTCACCTGCTCATGAATGATATCCCAGCGTCATGGCATCCATCCATTGCAAAATACAACCGCCCCGTAGATCAGATGCGAAGTGCGGCAGCGAAATGGATTTTGCAACGTGAGCTCAGCAAGCAGCACCCTGCCGCTATTGTCACTTTTGACGATGGAATGCCAGTGGTTGGAGGGAGCATGGCCAGAGTCAGTATAGCCCACGGATCAGAAATGGTGGCATGCGCTATTAGCGATTGCAATGCAGTAGGTATTGATGTTGAAAGGATAAATCCTGTAGACCTCGCTCAGTTTAATTCAGTGTTGAGCAAGGAAGAGATCGTCATGTTAGACCGCAATCCAACGCAAAAAGATGCACTCTTTTTTGACATTTGGACGAGGAAAGAGAGCATTTCAAAGGCCTGTGGTAGGGGAGTATATTTGGGCTTTAAATCTTTCAATGCCCATGATGCTGCTGTTACAGCTGAAGGCGCATTATGGAGAGCAATCACCTTGGATATTTCATCCAGGTATGCAGCTGCAGTTGCCTTTCCGGCAAAGGAGGAGCCGGCAATAAGTGTTCATCTAGAGAAACTATTGCTCTGATCCTTCACCACGCATTATCCGTTGAAGGTCCTTGCTAAATATACCTGAAAAGTATTGAGCACCTTTGGTGCTAAAGTGCAGAGGATCTTTAAAATAATCCATCTCCGTTGGTAATTCTGTGTAGTTGAGGAAATATACATTTTCATGACGAGAAGCCAGTGAATTCGAAAATGCTATAAACTCATCATAGTTTGGCAGTTGATTTATGAATTCCGGATTCATGGGGACTGCAACAAGGAAAAATTTTCTGTGGCGGTTGTTCTTGAAGGTGTTTTCTATTTCAGCCAAGTAACCTTCGTCATACGAAAAGAAAATAGCACGGGTATACTCTTCCAGCATGGCGGCATCAAAAGGAGTGAATAGATCATTTGGATCAATTTTTTTTGCTTCGAGTGCAAGTCTTCTATTGTTCGCATTGTTCATGCGTTTTGTGAACATCTCAATATCATATTCAGTCTGGGTCTTCGTCTCGAGCATTACCCCGCGGTTGTTTTCTTTCTCACCCACCTTGCTGCGCACAAGTGAAGTGGTGTATTCCAGAAAATTGCCATAGAACCGAATACCTGGTACCACATAGTGTCTGGAGTATACAGTTAAGTCATCACCTTTTGAATTTTTGCCCTTGCTCTCCTTCATGAACTTTTCAATTACCGGGTAATCGAGAAGTGGTACGTAGGTAGATACCTTGATATTTGAAAGTGGGTTTTTCTGCAGTGTGCGCTGATTGAATTCCAAAATGATAGGGGCATTTTTATCCTTGCTGCATTCTATTTCAATCAGCAGCCTTGACACGTCATAAAGCGCCTTTCCCATACCATAGTTATAGCAATGTGGGCTTATGGAATCCGGTAGAAAAGCGCTGCGCGCAAGTGAGGAGCCGAAAACTGGAATTTCTTCCGGATCTTGGTTGTCAAGCAGGCGCTTCACCTTTCCCTGGTTGGAGAAGGACTTACTGAAAACGATGTAATTAATATATACCCAATCTGTCGCCAGCAAAAAGATGATGGCAAATGCCGTTATAAACCAAAGTTTTTTTGCCACCAGCTTAGGTGTGGCAAGGGTGCTGTCAGAATTGGAAATATAAAAATTGCTGTCTTGCATCTTGACCAAATAAAATGATAATAACAAACATGACCATCAGGTAAAGCAGGTTGCTTCTGAATTTTAACTCCCTGTTGAACAAAACTGTTGGCAACAGCAGAAAGCTCGCTGCAACCATGGACAGGAACGCAGTTCCGGAGTGGAAACCAGAAAGAAGTACATCATAGTTCCATCTGAAATCAAAGAATATTTTGTCGTACCCGTTAATGATATCCTCTACAGTTTGCGACCTGTACATAAGCACCAACAAGATCATTAGGACGATATTCCAAAGTGGTCTTATGGCCTTCTGATAGATTTGATTGCGAACTACTGGTATCCGTGGATGAAATTCTATAATGGTTTGTACGCCCATTACAAGCCCATGACCGAGACCGAAAAGAATAAATGGCCAGGTGGCTCCATGCCAAAAACCAATGACCATAAGCACAAATGTGTTTACAAAAAAGAGTTTTGCCTGGCTTCGGCTTTTGCCGAGCATGGGTGTTTGCAGATAGATAAAGATCCATTGCGTGAGCGACATGTGCCACCTACTCCAAAAGTCTCGGAAATTCTTTACCCAATAAGGCCTGTTGAAGTTATCGATGAGCTTAATACCCATAAGCCGGGCTGAACCCATAGCTATATCTGTATATCCGCTGAAGTCAGCAAATGACTGAATGGCAAAAAACATAAGTGCAACCCAGACCTGCGCACCGTTTGATACGGAGAGATCAAGAAATACATAGTCCACAAATACACTCACCGAGTCGGCCACCACGAGCTTTTTGAAAAAGCCCAACGCAATTTTATTCAGACCGTAACGGATGTCCTCCATCTTCAGGTCTATCTTTTTCTTGAGTTGTGGAATAAGGTGCGATGAACGCTCGATAGGTCCAGCTATAAGCTGTGGGAAGAAGGATACATACAGCGCGAAGTAACCGAAATGGGTTTCAGGCTTAATATTGCCATTGTAAATGTCAATAGAGTAGCTGAGGGTTTGAAATGTGTAAAAGGAGATACCAAGCGGCAACAAAATGTTGTACAATGGTGGCGTATAGCCCGCGCCAAAAAGTGCAAAGCCATCTTGAATATTGATGCTGAAAAAGTTGAAATACTTAAAGAAGAAAAGCATTCCAAGATTGGTGATTAAGCTCATGATCAGATAAGGCTTCCTGCCTTTCTTTTCCTTTATCTTGCTCATTCTCAGACCCGCCCAAAAGTCTATCGCGGTGCTGGCGAGAAGTATTGCTGCATACTCAGGCTTCCACGACATGTAGAAATAGTAGCTGCCTGCAAGAAGCAACACCCAACGCCAATTCTTCTTCATTACAAAGTAAAGAAGGATGACAATAGGTAAAAAGATGATGTAATGAAGCGAATTAAAAAGCATAGTCTAGAGGGGAATCAGGACATTTTGTTCTCTTTGTCATGGGCTGTTACGAAGGCTAGTCCTTCTTAGATACAGTCATTACATATTTTCTATGGTCAGACCTTTACAAGAAATGGTTAGCTAAGCAATCGGCGCACAAAACTAATAAAATGTCAATAGCACCCATTGGTATTTTCAAAGCATTATGTTTTCAATTTGTAGCTTTTGTTTTAACACTTTAGGCTCAAATGATATCTTTGCACGCAAAATCCGCAGCAATGAAGAGCAACCTGTCGCAAATTATCCCAGGTGAAGGCCTTGGAGATATAAAATTCGGTATGAGCCGTGAGAAAATTAAAGCCCTCCTCGGTGAGCCTGACGAAGTAGAATCTTACACCCATGATGATCAGGGTGAAGATATCACCGAATCATGGCACTATGATGAGCTTGAAATTTCCATCAGCTTTGAGAAAATTGAAGACTGGAAACTTTGCACCATTGCAGTAAGCGACCCTGAGTGCACACTCAAAGGTAAATCAGTAATAGGCCTTACAAGAGCAGAGCTTGAAGAGCTGCTTGATGGACTTGGAATGACCAACCTCTCTGAAGATGATTGGAGCAGCGATGAAACCCCTGACTACGTGTCCCTCACTTCCGATGACAATGAAATGGTATTCTGGATAGATGGTGGTATCGTAATGGATGTGCAGTGGGGTCCTCTCTTTATAGATGATGATACCATCCGCTGGCCACTTAACGGGGTGCACTGAAGCACCTCATTGCCAAACTGCATTTTCGAAAAGAATGTCCTTAAGCCTTTGAGGCCAGGAAGCGTTGTGTTTCTTCTTATAGGATTGTATTTTTAGCGATATTCGCACTCCCAACACCCTGTTAATTATTGCACTATGAGCGACGATAAAAAAGTAATATTCTCTATGGTGAAGGTCAATAAGACCACACCCACAGGCAAACACATACTGAAGGATATATACCTTTCTTTTTTCTACGGCGCCAAGATTGGTATTCTTGGATTGAATGGGTCAGGTAAGTCTACCGTGATGCGCATCATCGCTGGTCTCGATAAGTCCTTTCAGGGCGACGTGGTTTGGGCTCCGGGTTTTTCTGTTGGTTATTTGCCGCAAGAGCCAGAGCTGGACGAAACCAAAACGGTAAAAGAAATTGTAATGGAAGGGGTGAAGGAGATCACGGATATACTCGCTGAGTATGAAGAGATCAACAACAAGTTCATGGATGAAGAAATCCTGAACGATCCCGATAAAATGCAGAAACTTATTGACAGGCAGTCGGCAGTGCAGGACCGCATAGATGCTACCAACGCATGGGAACTGGACACGAAGCTCGAGATTGCTATGGACGCCCTTCGCACTCCGGATGGCGACACACCTGTAAAGAATCTTTCCGGTGGTGAGCGACGACGCGTAGCGCTTTGCCGCTTGCTTTTGCAGCAGCCCGATGTGCTCCTGCTCGATGAACCAACCAACCACCTCGATGCTGAATCCGTGCAGTGGCTCGAACAGCACCTTCAGCAGTATCAGGGTACTGTGCTGGCTGTAACCCACGACCGCTATTTTCTTGACAATGTAGCTGGCTGGATCCTGGAACTCGACAGGGGAGAAGGCATTCCCTGGAAAGGAAATTACAGCTCCTGGCTCGACCAGAAAAGCAAGAGACTGGCCCAGGAAGAGAAGACAGAAAGCAAGCGCCGCAAGGAGCTGGAGCGAGAGTTAGAGTGGGTGCAGATGAACCCTAAAGGCAGGCAGGCGAAGAACAAAGCCCGCCTCGGCAATTATGACAAGCTGCTCTCTGAAGGATCGCGGGAGAAAGAAGCCCGCCTTGCGCTCCCTATTCCCAACGGACATCGACTGGGCAATGAAGTGATCGATGCAATGGGTATCTCCAATTCATACGATGACAAGCTGCTCTATGAAAACCTGAATTTCAAGCTTCCCCCTGCTGGAATTGTTGGGATAATAGGTCCCAACGGCGCTGGTAAAACCACACTTTTCAGGATCATATTGGGAGAAGAAAAGGCCGATCAGGGAGAGATTAAAATTGGTGACACCGTGCAACTTGGCTATGTGGATCAGCGACACAAA
The DNA here is from genome assembly GCA_041749535.1 of Cryomorpha sp. GTDB lineage: Bacteria > Bacteroidota > Bacteroidia > Flavobacteriales_D > Cryomorphaceae > JBBQZU01. The sequence continues at coordinate 23,741 of JBGTBE010000010.1, forward strand.
GCCATGGATCCCAACAAAACAATTTGGGAAGTAATATCAGGTGGAACCGAGTTTATTGAAATTGGAGGGGAGAAGATCAACTCCCGGGCATATGTCTCTAAATTTAACTTCAACGGCCCCGACCAAAATAAGAAAGTGGGCATACTATCAGGTGGTGAGCGCAACAGGCTTCACCTGGCCATGACCCTCAAAACAGAAGCGAATGTGCTGCTGCTCGATGAGCCTACCAACGACTTGGATGTAAACACCCTAAGGGCATTGGAAGAGGGAATCATGAATTTTGCAGGTTGTGCGGTGGTCATCTCCCACGACCGCTGGTTTCTGGACAGAATTTGTACCCATATCCTCGCGTTCGAAGGCGACTCACAGGTGTACTTTTTTGAAGGTACTTACAGCGAGTACGAAGAGAACAAAAAGAAGCGCCTTGGCGACAGTGGACCAACCCGTATCAGGTACAAGAAGCTGGTGCGAGGGTAATCACCCTTCTCCAGCACTTTTTGGCACAACGGGCGCTGTAACTTATTTTCTGTGAATACCAAAGCCAATTCCCAGAAGCAGATAGTCATTCATGAGTTTGTCGCCGGGATTGTCTTCAAGAATATCGCCAAGGCTTCGATTCCAGCGTAGATCCACTGAGAACATGAGAATTTTTACACCAAATCCAATCGATGAAGTAAGGTCAAATCCTTTCACTCCATCCAGGTCTTCATCATCGACCTTTGAGCTGATGCGAATATTGCCTGACAACCCTGCTATGCCGTACACTGGTCCTATTACACCTTTTATGGCAAGTGGGATGTCTAAGTAGTCTAGTTTATACTCCACCGACTCAAGATTCGGAGTGGTGAATTGAGCACCTTTCTGAACGTAAAGTAAACCGCTTTCGATGTGCAGTCCAGGTATCAGCTTTACATCCTTTCGAACACCGGCAAAGAACCCGGTTCGTTTGTCAGTAGTCTCATTGCCCTGAATTAGATCGGCATGGCTCCAACCTGCCGTGAGCGTGATCAGCGCAGGTTTTTTATCATCCTTCTGGGCTAGCGCGGCAGATGATGCGAAAAGTGCAAAGGATACGGCGATAAGTAGATTTTTTTTCATTGGTAACAGTTTAGTAATTGGGTGAACAAGGTACCAAAAGACTTGAATGCTGAATACCGTGTTGGTTGATTTTTTGATTAAGTTCATCCTTGCTGGTAAAATTACACAAAGCCTGTACGCTTGAACCTGCGGAGATTGGATGTATAGCTAAAATCGAAAAGTATACCCAGCTATCAGTGCTCCCCTGCCCAAAGCTGAATGCACAGGCTCAATTCCCAAAGAAAGGTTGTAAAGCCTTACCGCTTCTAAGGCATTGTCTTTTGACATGTAGTGCATGAAAATACCCATGGATAAAGCGATGACGCCTCCAGCCAACACGCCTGGAATTAATTCCTTATCGGTTGCAAGCATGCCAGCCGAAACACCCAATGCCGCCCCACCTGTAACACCCAGAAGCGAGCTTATGGTACGGATGGTTCTGTATCGGGTCAATTCCAGGTATACATCCGGGTGCGCATTTTGGTCTATCAGATCTATGAGTGGTGTAACGCGGATCCTCCTTTCACAAAAGCTGAAGGTGCTGGTTTTCTTATCGAAGTCGAATGCGCAGGGCTGGTAGCGATTGCCTGACTGATTGCCAGAGATTCTGCTAGAATCAGCCGAGCTCATTTCATTAACCTTCTTTCCGAGTTCATCTAGTGCCAGGGCAATTGCTTTGCGCAATTCATCTTCCAGCCATGGCGTGGCATCGCGGTGCGCGGTTTGGGAATTTACTTTTGAAGTGTGAAAGTGCACTTCATTTCCAGTAGTGTCAACTGAGTAGAATTCAGTTTCCAGCGCAGCCACAGAGTGTTGGGATGCCGCCTCATCGAGTTCTGATAAAGCCATGTTTAGAATCACCATTCTGAATGGCGTGCATCCGTTACAATGGTTAAAAAATGAATGGATATAAGCATCTATAGACTCTTCAATGGGCCGGGCAGAAACTACTGGCACCCGCTTGTTGAGGTTGCCCACTCTTGCATAGCCCAGTGTGTCACCGTCCGGATTTTTATTGCTCACACTGCTGATGCGGTAAGGCCCATTTGCATGTGGTATAGGCTGCATGTCCAAAACGAAGATATAGTTACCATCTTGCTTCTGGGCTCGAGCAAAATGCGGCATTGCGGCCATGAGGAGCAAGAGCAAAATTGTTTGTCGAAGCCCCATGATGCAGTGCAATGAAGATGGCATCAGCGGGACAGATTAAATTGAAGCCCCAATGTGGGTGCGTAGCTATTTCCTCCGGGTACCAATTGTGTCATGCCGAGTTTTAAATTGTATCGGTTGGCAATGGCATCTCCAAATGTATTGGCAGCCTCTACGAAGGGAAAAATGGCTGCCAGCGATACCAGGCCTATAATTGGAACCGGGAGAAAAATTGAATTGTAGAAGATCAAAGAACCTAAAGTAAATCCTATACAAAAACCTGCAGTGTACGCAAGGACATAGGTAGTACCTACTTTTCCATAAAATTCGTGGATATTCATTTGGGCTTCCTTATCATTGTTTACATCAAGCCATTCTTCAATGGTATCGCGGTTTCGGGAGATTTGTTGATTTAACATGAATTGCATGCTGCGGTGGTCATATCTCATCATAGTTTCTGGCGAAATCTGCGGCAAATTTGGCACTACAAAATTCTGCGTCTCCAACATTAGCGTATCAGTTAAATGCTCTTCTCGTTCTTGCTCCGATAAATTATTTAATTGAGTAAGCAGTCCGGTAGTAAGTTGATTTAGCGCATCTTCAAGGCATTCCCTGATGTGCCTTTCATGCGTGTTTCGCACATCCGGTTGTATCGAAGTTGCACTCGATTTAGTGGTAAAGGTCCCAATCTGATCTTTATTTTTGCCAATTGCCAAGAAGACCAGATCAAGGACAGCATCGCTCCTATATTTCTTTCCTTCCATCTTCTCAGAAATTTGTAGATTTTCTACAATCATTTCTATTGCTATGCACGAGTCGCAAGCTGGCATTTGATGTTGAAGAAACTCACCAATAGATGATTGTACATCCATCAAAGCCGGTATGGTGTTGGAGTTGGAACCTTGAAATACGAAGCCTATGTTCGTCTTATCTTTCCGGCTATCAATTACCTTGGAGATGTAGAATATGTTCTTCTTCAAAACAATGGGTTCAGATTGCAAACGCACATAAAATTGCTGCGCTACAATTTCACAATTTGTGATAATCAACAGTGCACCCAAGAGCAATAGCTTCATCCTATCTTAGCTTTAGCCAAATATATTCAATTGATAAAAATAGATACTGAAATTTATCTAACTAAGTTAGATTTTTACCACATTTGCACCCTTGAAAACCAAATTACCAAAGAAGAAGCGCAGCATTTCCCGAAAGGAAATTGTGAACGAAGCCCTGCTGCTAGCGGCAGAGCAAGGCTGGCATAAGCTTACCGTGCGCGAACTTGCCACAAGGCTCAAGTACGCTCCACCGGTGCTCTACGAACATTTTGAGAACAAGGACCACCTTTTGCACACCATGATGGTGGAAGGATTTGAGTTGATGAGCGCCCAAATTCAGAAAGCCACAGCGGTTGCCACAGACCCCCGCGAAAAGCTGGAACTGCTAGGTTTGGAGCGATTCAAGTTTGCTACGGAGAATCGGGCCCTGCATACCCTTATGTTTTCTACCAATTGCTCCTGCGGTCAGCAAGAACTTATTATACAGGGAATGTGTTCTGCCAAACAAACCCTTGCCTCATTGCTAAAAGAAATTTCTGGACGCACCGACGATTGCGCCGATTTGATTACCAACTTTATGGCATTGGTGCGCGGGTATACTTATATGTCCATTGAACTGCCCACCCATCTCAGCCATGCGCAATTTTTTGATAAAATCACTCCGGCTCAAGCCCTTCGTGGGGCCATACTCCGATTTATTAAATCCATAGAAAACACCAGTATATGAACCGACGAAAGTTCATCATCACCATCGCAGGAGTTGCCATCCTCATTTTGAGTTTTCTCCTTTCGGGAAATTTAAAGCGCAACGACCCTCCGCGGCCTGAAGCGGCACTCACTGCCACCGCTGTGCACGCCAGAGCCATTGTTCCAGGCACCGTGGTGCGCAAAGTTCCCATTACCGGCAGGTTGCAGCCTGAGCAAAAACTCAGCCTGTATGCCGAAGTGGGAGGGGTGGCCACCTATGGAGCGAAGCCTTTTAAGCCCGGCACCCGATTCTCAAAAGGTGAAGTGATGGTGCGCATCAACAGCGATGAGGCTCAAACTTCGCTCTTCGCGGCAAGAAGTGCTTTCCAGAGCAATCTGGCTGGAATAATTCCCGACCTTAAGCTCGACTTTCCAGCACATTCCCCAGCCTGGGAAACTTACTTATACGGACTTAAGATTGATGAAAAACTACCAGCACTTCCCGCCGCTGATGATAAGCAACTAAACCTGTTTTTGAGCGGCAGGGGTGTCTTTACCAATTATTACAGCATTCGCGAAGCTGAAACAAGGTTTGCTAAATTTACCATCACTGCTCCTTTTGATGGAATTTTGAGTACAGCCCAAATCGATGCTGCCTCACTGGTGCGTACTGGTCAACCACTCGGCGAGTTTATCACCACAGGCCGCTACGAACTCGAAGCCGGACTTAGTTATTCCTATGCTTTTTCAATAAAAATTGGCACCACATTCGAGATGCGCGATGTAAATACCGGTGATACATTCTCCGCAAAAGTTCTGCGTATCAACGAAGCGGTAGACCCCTCCACACAGCAAGTGCGCATCTACGCCGAAGTGGTGCATCCCGACGCCCGAAGTGGCATGTACCTGGAGGGAATCATTCCTGTGCAAACATTCGAAGCGGCTGTGGAAATACCCGTAGAATCTTTGGTGGATGGTTCGCAGGTTTTTGTGGTTAGAGATTCCACCGCAACCCTCATTCCTGTGGGTGTTCAATTCAAAAACTCAACCACTGCAATTGCCACGGGAATCGAAAAAGAAGAAGTGCTCATTACCGATAGGCACAATGAAGCTTTCGCCGGAAGCAAAGTAGAAATAGTAAACACTGGCAAATGAAAAGAGTAGTCGCCTTTTTTATAGAGAATCAGCTACTCGTTTACCTCAGTCTTGGTGCGATTGTAATCATAGGTGTGCTGCTGGGGAGCAGGATGAACACTTCTTTTTTTCCCGCAGAGAAAGAGAAGTTCATCATCATAGAATCCATATATCCCGGAGCCTCGCCGGAAGAAATAGAAGAAGGCATTACACTGAAAGTTGAAGACAACCTGAAGGGCGTCTCTGGCATAGACAGGGTAACCTCAGTAAGCAGTGAAAACAGCGCCCGCATCACCGTGGAAATCCAAACAAAAGCTGATGCCGATCTCGTGATGCAGGATGTGAAGAATGCGGTAGATCAGATATCCAACTTTCCGGAAGGCATGGAACGCATCGTGGTATACATTCAGGAGATTGTAAACTTCACTGCAAAGCTTGCAGTGGTGGGCGAAGTATCTGTAGCAACGCTTGAGCAAACTGCCACAGCCATAGAGGATGATTTACGTGCCCTTCCAGAGATCTCTAAGATTGCAGTTACAGGTTATCCAGATCCTGAGATAGAAGTGGCAGTAAAAGAGAATCAACTCAGGGCATTTGGACTCACCTTCGCCCAGGTGGCGGCAGCCATTGGGGAGCAGAATATTCAGATTACCGGCGGCAGGGTGAAGGGGAAAGAAGAAACGATCATACGCTCCGATCACAAAGTATACCGGGCTGATGCCCTGCTGGACCTTGTGGTAAAAACAATGCCCGACGGACTGCAGGTGAAGCTGGCCGATGTTGCTACCCTTCGCGAAAATTGGGCTGAAAATACCAATAAGGCTTTCTTTAATGGGAAACCTGCAGTGTTCATCACAGTGAGCACCCTCAATGAGGAAGACATTCTCACCGCTGCCGATGGGATAGAAAACTACGTAGCTGGTTACAATAAGGAAGGCAGTCCTGTGCAGCTCGTCTTGGTCAAAGATGGCACCATCACTTTGAAAGACCGTATTGCACTCTTGCAAGAAAATGGCATTTTCGGAGCCATCCTGGTATTTGTACTTCTTGCGCTTTTCTTGCGCATCAGGCTTGCCTTTTGGGTGGCAGCCGGCATCCCGGTTTCTTTCCTGGGAATGTTTGTGGTGGCATACTTCACAGGCATTACAATCAATGTGCTTTCACTTTTTGGGATGATTCTCGTGGTGGGAATACTCGTAGATGATGGCATTGTGGTGGGTGAGAATATTTTTCAACACTACGAGCGCGGTGAGAGCAGACTTAAGGCAGTGATCAATGGAACTGTAGAAGTGCTGCCTTCCATATTCTCTGCTGTGTTTACCACATGTGTGGCCTTCTCGTTTTTCTTTTTTATAGATGGGAGGTTGGGCGAGTTCTTCAGCGATGTAGCTGTAGTAGTAATTGCGGCGCTTGCATTTTCACTCATCGAAGTCATACTTTTTCTGCCTGCCCACCTTGCCCACATCAAGGACCTGAGCACCGAGTCGCACCCGAACCGTATCAAGGAAGCTGTTGAGCAGGGCTTGCTTAAATTCAGGGATCGGTTTTTTACACCTCTGCTCGACTTTGCACTCCGCTACAAGGTCTTTACTTTTCTCGTGCTTTTTGGGGCTTTGGTTATAACCTTCGGCGCCATTGGTGGGGGACTTATACGCACCACTTTTTTTCCGAATATAGAACAGAATGAAATAACCATCAGCCTGGAGTTGCCCGCCGGAACCAGCGAAGAAGTTACCCGGCAAACTATGGAATACATCCTCGAACGCACCCAAAATCTCGACAAAAAGTACCAGGAAGATTCAGCCATTGGCAAGCCCCTTTGGACCGATATAGAATTGGTGTTGGGACCCCAAAGCAATCAGGCCAGCGCCACTTTCTATCTCATTTCTTCCGAGGAGCGCAATGTGCGCAGTTTTGCAATAGCCGGCGATTTGCGGGAAACGGTAGGGCCTATACCTTCTGCCCAAAAGCTGAGCTATGCTACCCAAAGTCCCTTTGGCAAACCCGTGAATGTATCTTTCTCGGCACAAGATTTTAACAAGCTTCGGGCTGCAGTTGCTGAGTTTAGGGAGAAACTTTCGGAAACGGGCAAAGCCAAAGATCTGATCACCAACGACCGCGCCGACCAACCCGAATTGAACATCAGGCTCAACGATGCAGGCCGGGCAATGGGATTTACCGAAAGGGCTGTAATTGCCCAGGTGCGAAGTGGCTTTTTTGGGTTCGAAGCCCAGCGCCTGCAGCGGGGCGACAAGGAAGTAAAGGTTTGGGTGCGCTATGATATGGACGACCGTCGCAACATAGAGCAGCTCAAGCAAATGCGCCTGCTTTCGCCGCAAGGTCAGCTTGTTACCCTTATTGATGTGGCCGATATAGTGCCCCAGTCAGGGCTTATTAACATCAACCACCGCGATGGAAAAAGAGAGATAACCCTTGAAGGGGAGATTGCCTCTCTTGATGTAAGCGGCACAGAATTACTGAGCCAGATACAAAACGAAATTCTCCCACCCATACTCGGTAAATATCCCGGTGTGAATGTTTCGTACGAAGGTCAGCAGCGGGAAACGGCTAAACTCCAGAGTTCAGTATCGAACGTGGGGCCAATAATATTGCTCATCATCGTGCTTACGCTCATCATAACCTTTCGCAGTTACTCGCAAGCATTTGCACTTATACTCCTTATTCCGTTTGGCTTGATTGGTGCAGCCTGGGGCCACTTTATTCACGACCAGCCAATGAGCGTGTTGAGCTTTCTCGGTATCATTGCACTTATTGGTGTGATTATAAACGATGGGCTCGTGTACATCAATGCATTCAACGACTATCTAAAAGAGGGCATGGAGTACAACAAAGCATTGCGCGAGACGGCCATCACCCGTTTCAGGCCTATTTTACTTACCACTGTTACCACAGCTGCGGGCTTGGGTCCTCTTATTCTCGAGCGAAGTTTTCAGGCGCAGTTTCTTATTCCTATGGCCATTGCCATTGCCTATGGACTCTTGGTAGGTTCTTTTCTGCTGGTGATCTTACTTCCCATCACGCTCTCCCTTTTCAATTCTATAAAAGTGGGTGTTGCATGGCTATGGCATGGTGAAAGGCCCAGCCGTGAATCTGTAGAGCAAGCTGTAAAACGCACATACATCGAAAAAGTAGAGTATTGAAAACTTCCGCACATTCTATCTTAACCTCCTTTCTGCTGCTTGCATGCCTTTCGGCAAATGCACAGCCCCTGGACCTGTACGATGCTGTGGGTCTCGCCCTTGAACGCAATTACAACGTGAAGATGGCGGGATATGCCCGCGAGATTGGAGAGAACATCGCCGTGCCCGGGCAAGTGGGTTTGCTTCCCTCTGTTTATCTGGATGGCAGCGCAAACTATCAGCTGCTCAATACGGATATCACCTTTGCAAATCCCAATCAGGAGTCCATCGCTGCTGATGGGGCTACCACGATAAATTACAGCGCAGGAGCCTATGTGGGCTACACCCTTTTTAATGGAGGCAGGCGTTTGCATTCACTCAGCGTATTGCAAAGCGAAAGCGAAGACAGCCGCCTTCAGGAGAAATTGGCCATGGAAGCCACAAGCCTCGATGTGGGTTTTCGCTTTTTGGAAGCAGTGCTGGCCGCTGAGCGCGCAGCCCTTGGTGAAGAACTTGTAAAACTCTCCCTGGACAGGGTGCAGCGCGCAGGTGATAGTTATAAGTTCGGGACCATCAACAGGCTCAGCCTGCTCAATGCCGAGGTAGACCTGCGCAATGACAGCCTGCTGCTCAATGAAGCCCTTGTGGAGCAGGCGCGCACCATGCGAAACCTGAATGTGGCTATCGGTGTTCCTGCTGATACGCTGCTCTCCATTAATCCATCATACGATTTCGCCCAGGAGAGCAATCCGCTGAACCTCGATGCACTGTTGCAGTCAGCACTCGATGCAAACACCTCCTACCTGCGGTCGCGGAATGCGTTGTACACGGCAGATGAAGCGCTGAAAGTCACCAAATCCGATTTCTTTCCCACCCTCAATGCGCAGGCAGGGTACCAGTACAGTTTTTCAGATTTTGAAGCCAACTTCCTGAATACTTCAGAGAATGTGGGATGGAATGCAGGCCTGAGCCTCCGGTTTTTTCTCTTTGATGGGGGGCGGGTGCGCCGCAATGTAGAAATAGCCCGATTGAACACCTTAATCGCCGCGAGCGATGAATCCCAGGCCCGTCTGGAGCTTACAGCCATCGTGCGCAACGCATACGATCAGTGGGTCTCTGCGCTCACCCTTCTCGGCATTAGCGAGCGCAATGCAGAGCTTGCCCAGCTATCCTACGAGCGCAGTGTAGAAGCACAGGCTACAGGGCAAATCACAGGTTTGGAACTTAGAACAGCGCAGGTAAATCTCATCTCCGCCCGCAATGAAATAAATACCCGAAAGGTGCGCGCCAAACTCGCTGAATTGAGTCTGTTGTTTGAAGCAGGGTTGATATTGAGGTAATTTTATTGTGGATTTGTACGGCGAACAAAAGCGCTCTAAAAAATATTCTCCACACAAACAATGAAGCCTTCATAGCAAAGGATCCAAATGAAATCCTAAAAGTTCCTGCCAGAATGATTTTTGAAAGCTAAATTTAGCCGTCATATTTTATCACATGAGCAGCAGTGTCATAAAGGGTACAGCAATTTTATTATGCATTGTTTTTCCCGGTGCAGGTCAGATATACTTAGGTCAATACAAAAAGGGAATAATACTTTACGTCCTGGCATTTCTGCTGATCAGCTATCCTTTGGTTTGGATTATATCATTGATTGACATTGTATTTAATAAGCAAGGAGTTTATACACATACTGCGAATCCATTTTCTGAAAAGCGCAATGTTTTAATTGTTTCAATTCTCACTGCTCCTGTTTCATTGGTTTTTGTAATGCTTCTCTCATTCCAGATTTATTCGGTTTTAAATAATAATGTACTGGCCGAGGGACGTACAGAAAAGGAAATGACAGAAATCGTAGAATCGCTTGACGCCTACCGAGACTTTTATGGCAATTATCCTGAATCAGTTGAAGAGCTTGTTTCAATCAAACCACTCCGTGAAGGTTGGAAAAAGGACCACTGGAATGTGCCTTATTATTATACGTCCAATGATTCGGGATTTGTGTTGATTTCAGTTGGCAAGGACCGTACACTATTTACAGAAGATGACCTAAAGCGCAATGGAAAGGCGATTGATTGAAAATCACCTGTTACCTTTTATTTTCCTTAGCCAGCCTTAATTTGAACAACTCGTCAGTTGAGATGAACCTGGTAAAATTCTATTTCAGTAAACCTAGAATAAGACTCTTATCACCGCTCCACACCTTGCACCTGAAGTGTTTGGCATAAGCCACATAGCTAACGACATTTGGATCGATGTCAGCCACCAAATTCCAAGCACTTTCCCAATGGGCCTGGGTTATCTGCTTTTCAGATATAAAAGTGATGGACTTGAACACATAAAATCATAACTTGGTGTTATGGAAAATATGATAAGTAGAATAGTAATAGATCCTAATATTTGCAATGGAAAACCCAGCATTGCAGGTACACGGATTACGGTGCAAACAATTCTTGGTTTTCTTGCCGCAGTTGATTCTGTAGAAGATATTTTGGTTCAATACCCTTCGCTGAAGCCAGATGATATAAGATCAACTCTACAGTTTGCATCAAGAAGCTTCTTGATAGGTCAATAATTATGATGCTTTGAAGTGAAATACATTAATGCCTGTATTTGAGACTATGGAACTTTCAGAACGAAAAATTGGCTTGATCGAACGACTGATGCGCGTAAGAAGGCATGAAACACTTGAGCAGGTAGAAGAAATCTTGATTCGTGCTGTGATTGATGATGTGGGCACACTTCGGACTGGCTATTTTAACGATGCTGGCCCCCACAGTAACATTTCACTGAGCCCTTCTGGCGCTACATTTATCTTTCCGGCCATTTTAGCACTTCACGAGACCTCAGATGGTGACCTTCTACTGGGTGGGAGCTTTGGAAAGTTTGATGATGTAGAACATTATAACGTGGTGAAACTTAAGCGCAGCACTGTTGGCACCAGTGATGCCGCTGCGCAGCGCGACTTGCTGCGGCTTTGGCCCAACCCTGCTTCCACCACCATCACCCTCTACCTCCCCGGCCATACCCTTAGCCGCGCCAACCTGCACGATATGCAAGGCCGCGAGGTGCTTTCGGTGCAACTAAAAGGCGATAGAACCGAAGTAGATGTAAGTCATTTACCGAAAGGTATTTACTTGCTTACTGCTACGGAAACGGGAGGTGGGGTGTATGTGAAGAAACTTGTTGTTCATTAACTGTTATAATCAAATAGAATATGAAAGCTTTTCTACTTACGCTCGTCATCACACTAACGCTTCAATTGGCAAATTCTCAAGATTATATCGGCCTGCCAGAATCGGGTCGGAAGTGGGTCAATGCCTATATGCATGTGACCGGTTTTCCAGATCCCTGGCCTCAGGTGCAGAATTCAGTAAGCTTCTGTAGTGCCGGTGTGGATACTTTAATTAACGAAATCGACTACACGCAAATAGATGAGTGTGATACGGGCAGTTACAAAGGGGCATTTAGAAACGCCGAAGGCAGGGTATACTTCGTACCTGCGGATTCTCTATCCGAATTTATATTGTACGACTTTACCCTGAATGTGGGTGATACGGTATTCAATGTGTATTGCGAGCCTTGCGGATGCGAGCCTTGCGGAATTGTTCCTTTCGTGGTTTGTGCGCAGACTGACTCAATAGCTGTAGCTGACGGTTCGTATAGAAGGACTGTAAGAGTTGCCGATTATTTGGATGGTTCTAATTCAGGGGGCCAATGGATTGAGGGCATTGGAAATTCTCAGGGACTTTTTCAGGAATATTATGGCAGTATTTCAGAATATTTTTGGGAATTGGCTTGTTTCAGGCAAAATGACACCATTGTTTATTCCTATTCCTGGGCTGGTTGCCCTCCTTTGGTTTCTGCCAGCAATCAATTGCCTAACCATACTGAATGGAACGTTTTCCCAAATCCTTCCAGTTCCGTTTTCTATATTTCTACCGCAGTTGGATCGGAGCCACTCTCAGTAGGTCAATTTCGTGTATATGATACGTCAGGAAGGTTGATGGATGTAACACCGGAAAAGGAAGGTAATCGTGTGAAGATTAATTTGCAGGGATTCCCTGCTGGGATTTACTGGCTGCAAGTGGAGCTTTATGGACAATTTTCCGGAAAGCGAATCGTCAAAATTTGACAGAGTTATTTGAGCACTCGCTACCTGCGTTGAATTCTTTCCATCTACAAACCTTGCTATTTGAGTAGGTCACATGTCAAGCTATTTCATGAGAACACACACAGACGAAAAACCAATTTCTAAAAACTAGCAATCCTCAAAAAGAGCCACTGACAGGGCGAAAACCTAAAGGGCTGCTCAGAGCTTCTGTCAGGGCACGCACACAGCCCAGATCCCAGTCCAAAAACCAATCACCAATCACCAAAAAGCCCTTTCACCACCCACCATCCAATAACCCGCAACTATTCCTTATTTTCGCACCCGATTCTTTTAAATGAAATTCTTAATCCTATGAAATACGATATTATAGTGCTGGGCAGCGGCCCGGGAGGTTACGTAACTGCCATTCGAGCCAGTCAGTTGGGTTATAAAGTAGCCGTGGTAGAGCGCGAATCACTAGGAGGCATTTGCCTCAACTGGGGCTGCATACCCACCAAGGCCCTACTCAAAAGCGCCAATGTATTTGAATACATCAACCACGCCGCCGATTACGGTATCTCTTTGCAGAAACCCGAAGCAGATTTCAAAGCTATGATAGGCCGCAGCCGTGGTGTAGCCGACGGGATGAGCAAGGGCGTAACCTTCCTGATGAAGAAGAACAACATAGATGTGCTTATGGGCGATGGAAAAGTGAAGCCCGGCAAGAAAGTGGATGTAAAAGGCGCTGATGGTAAGGTGACTACCTATGAAGCCGACCACGTGATCATTGCCACGGGAGCCCGTGCCCGCCAATTGCCCAATGTGCCTATAGATGGTGATAAGGTAATAGAGTACCGCAAGGCCATGAGCATGGAAAAGCAACCTAAGAAGTTGGTGGTGATGGGCAGCGGAGCCATAGGTTGCGAGTTTGCCTATTTCTACAACTCCATAGGTACTGAGGTCACCATTGTTGAGTTTCTGGACAATATTGTACCCCGCGAAGACGAGGAAGTGAGCAAGCAACTTGCCCGCACTTTTAAGAAGAATGGAATCAACATCATGACCAGCGCTTCTGTTGAAAAGGTTGAAACCAAAGGCAGCGGCTGCAAAGTACATGTGAAAACCAAAAAAGGCGAAGAAGTGATTGAGTGCGATGTGGTGCTCAGCGCAGTGGGCATTGCTGCAAATATTGAGAACATAGGTCTGGAAGATGTAGGGATTGTTACCGACAAGGGACTTATAAAAGTTGATGAATTTTACCGCACCAACATACCTGGTTACTATGCTATTGGCGACTGCGTGCCTGGTCCTGCGCTTGCCCACGTAGCCAGTGCTGAGGGCATCACTTGCGTGGAAAAAATTAAGGGACAACACGCTGAGCCCATCGACTACGGCAATATACCAAGCTGTACCTACTGCTCACCGGAGGTAGCGAGTGTAGGCATGACCGAAGCTGAGGCTAAAGAGAAAGGACACGAAATAAAAGTGGGTAAATTTCCATTCTCAGCCAGTGGCAAGGCCAAGGCTGCAGGTGCCAGCGATGGTTTTGTGAAATTGATTTTCGACGCGAAATACGGAGAGTTACTCGGCGGCCATATGATCGGTGCCAATGTAACTGAGATGGTTGCCGAACTCGTTTCTATCCGCAAGCTCGAAACCACAGGCCACGAAATTATTAAAACCATACACCCGCACCCAACCATGAGCGAAGCCATCATGGAAGCTGCGGCTGCAGCGTATGGTGAGGTGATTCACCTTTAACACCTTCAAACCACCAAATTTAAAAGACCGTCGGTTGACGGTCTTTTTTATTTTACAGACGATCGTTCACAAGTGGAGTACCGAGCCTAATTCAAATACCGTACTTTAAGCCTTGCGCACAAATTCCGATTTTAGGGCCATCGCTCCAAATCCGTCTATTTTGCAGTCTATATTGTGATCGCCCTCGGTAAGGCGAATATTCTTCACCTTGGTGCCCGATTTAATGGACTTTGAATAGCCTTTTACCGGAAGGTCTTTTACCACCACTACCGTGTCACCATCCTGCAATATATTACCATTGGCATCCTTGATCACAGAATGATCGAGGGCGGATGTTTCAGTTACTTCACCTTTGGGCCATTCATGGTTGCACTCAGGGCAAACCATCAGGTAGTCCATTGCATAAGGGTGGGGCGAGCCACAATTGGGACATTTGGTGCTTTCATTCATGGGGCTGAAGGTACTTAAATCGCTGATACAGGTCTTTGCTGGGCGATTGTTATATGTCCACAACATTATGTGATATGGGTTGCCAGGCGTTTGGTATATGGTGCTTACCTTTGCGGTGATCAATTAAACACATTCATATAATTCCAAAAAAATAAAATTATGGCAACACTAAGACTGGGCGATACCGCCCCCGATTTTACCGCAGAAACTTCTGAAGGCACTATTAACTTTCACGAATGGCTCGGCGATGGCTGGGGTGTGCTGTTCTCGCACCCTGCAGACTTTACACCAGTGTGCACTACCGAGTTGGGTGCAGTTTCCAAACTTATTGGCGAATTCAGAAAGCGCAATGTGAAAGTTGTGGCTCTGAGCGTTGATGGACTTGAAAGCCATAAAAAGTGGATCAATGACATCAACGAAACACAGCACACCATCATGAACTTTCCCATCATCGCCGACGAGGACCGGAAGGTGAGCGAGCTCTACGACATGATTCACCCCAATGCGAGCATGAGCCATACTGTGCGTTCGGTATTTGTGATAGGACCCGACAAAGCAATAAAACTCATCATTACTTACCCCGCATCCACGGGCCGCAATTTTGATGAGCTGCTCAGGGTAATCGACTCACTCCAACTCACTGCATACTACAAGGTGGCTACTCCCGCCAACTGGAAAAACGGCGACGACTGTGTAGTAGTACCAGCTATAAAAACAGAAGATATCCCCGCACAATTCCCGAAAGGCTTTACCGAAATAAAGCCCTACCTGCGCATGACCCCGCAGCCCAATTTGAATTGATTTTAGATAGAACATCTCTTTGCAAACAACCCGTAGCTTCGACCGCGGGTTGATTTGTTTCAGGCTTTAATTAAATCAATGCAAACCTATCCCCGAAGGGGTGACATGATTGTAACCCAGCGATTTTCGGACCCTGGGTGAAAAATATGTCACCCCTCCGGGGTTTATGCCCGATTTTAGTATATCCGTTTTTATAGTCATTTCACCCCTTCGGGGTTCTTGTGATATCCTTGCCAGTATTTACCTGTTTTTTGGCGTTGCGCTTTGATTTATTATCTCACTTTGCCCATCCCGTTCAAACAGTGTATTTTCGCGGCGCTGATTAGCCCAATACCCTGAATGAAACCCTCAACTCCTAAAGGCACCCGCGACTTTCTGCCCGAAGTGGTTATGCGCCGGAATTATATTTTCTCCACCATACGCGCAGTATTTGAGAAATACGGCTACCAGCCCATCGAAACCCCAGCAATGGAAAATATAGAAACCCTGATGGGGAAATATGGGGATGAAGGGGATCGGTTGGTTTTTAAGATATTGGCAAGGGGTGAAAAATTTGACAAGGCACTTCAATCGGGCAATCAATTGCAGCTGGCCGATGAGGCCCTCCGCTACGACCTCACCGTTCCCTTTGCACGCTTCGTAGTGCAGCACCAAAACGAACTTGCATTTCCCTTCAGGCGCTACCAGATACAGCCCGTGTGGCGCGCCGACAGGCCGCAGAAGGGCCGATACCGCGAATTTTACCAATGTGACGCCGACGTGGTGGGTACCGATTCCCTTCGCTGCGAAGTAGAGTATGTGCAGATTTTCGACGAGGTGTTTTCGAAACTTGAAATTCCGGTAGATGTGCGCATCAACAACCGCAAGTTGCTTTCAGCACTGGCCGAATACATCGGCGAACCGGAGCGATTGGTTGCCATGACAGTGGCCATCGATAAACTCGACAAGCAGCCACTGGAGCGCGTACTCGATGATCTGAAGGCGCAGGGATTTGGCGAAAGCCCGCTCAATAAGCTCGCGTCTGTGCTGAAGCTTACACAGAATGTGAAGGACCACCGACTGCTGCTCAATGAAGTGGAGCAATTGCTCGGGCATTTGCCGGAAGGCGCACAAGGCGCTAAGGAACTCCGCTATATCTTTGAGAAAACGGAAAAATTGGGTCTGAATACCGCTACACTTACTTTTGATCTCAGCCTTGCGCGGGGACTGAATTACTATACCGGAGCCATTTTTGAAGTGCGTCCCCGCACCGAAGCACAGGTAGGAAGCATTTGCGGGGGTGGTCGCTACGACAATCTCACAGGCATTTTTGGCAAGCCGGGCCTGAGTGGAGTGGGTATTTCATTTGGCGCCGACCGCATATACGACTTGCTGGAGGCCACAGGAAAATTTCCTGAAACACAGGCTGAAGGAACCCGTCTTTTGTTTATCAATTTTGGCGAAAGCGAAGCCGACTACTGCCACGCTCTTCTCGGGAAAATACGCGGTGCGGGCATACGTGGTGAACTCTATCCCGATGCCGCCAAGATTCAAAAGCAAATGAAATACGCCAATGACAAGCGCATACCTTATGTTGCCCTCGTTGGTGAATCCGAAATAAAAAACAATACCATCACCCTGAAAGATATGGAAACCGGAGAGCAGGAAATAGCAGGGGTGGATGAAATCATTAAAAAGCTCTCCTGAATGCTGCATACCGTCAACACAAACCCGCTCACCATCGCAAAGGTGGGTGACATAGTCACCGATAACAGTGCACTTGCACTTAGCGAAGATGTACGCGCGCAAATAGCCAAAGGCCGTGCTTGGCTCGACAAGAAAATTGCAGATGCCGGAGCGCCTATTTACGGTGTGAACACAGGTTTCGGTTCTCTCTGCAACACAGTGATAAACCCGGATCACCTCAGTACATTACAGCGGAATCTGGTAATGAGTCATGCCGCCGGAACCGGAAGAGAAGTACCACAGGAGATTGTGCGGTTAATGCTTCTCCTGAAAATTCAAGGTCTTTCTTTGGGCTATAGCGGGGTGAGCACTCAGCTTGTGGACCGGCTTATATGGCACTACAATGAGCAAGTACTGCCCATTGTTCCTGAGCAAGGCAGCCTTGGCGCCTCCGGCGACCTGGCGCCCCTTGCCCACCTATCCCTCCCCCTGATCGGACTTGGAGAGGTACTGCATGAGGGCGTCAGAAAAAATGCTGCGGATGTCTTAAAACAATTCGGGCTCGAACCCCTCGACCTGAAGCCCAAGGAAGGGTTGGCTCTGCTTAACGGCACCCAGTTTATGAGTGCTTTTGGCGTACGGCTGGTGCTTAAATCTCGAGAACTTGTGCTTTGGGCCGACCTGATAGCAGCTGCATCACTGGAAGCTTTCGATGGACGACCTGAACCATTTACTGATGTGGTTCACGCTGTGCGCCCTCACCCGGGTCAGCGGGAAGTTGCATCACGCATACGTGCCATTCTGGAAGGAAGCGAAACCATACACTTACCAAAGGCTCACGTTCAGGACCCTTACAGTTTCAGGTGTGTGCCTCAGGTGCACGGTGCTGCGCTTGATGCCCTGCGCTATGTGGGTGAGGTATTCGAAAGAGAGATCAACTCTGTAACCGACAATCCTACCATATTTCCGGATGAGAACCTTATAATCTCAGCGGGTAATTTCCATGGGGAGCCCCTCGCGCTGGCCCTTGATTTTGCTTGTATAGCCTTGGCTGAGCTTGGCAGCATTTCCGAAAGGCGCACTTATAAATTGGTAAACGGGCTCAGAAACCTGCCAGCATTCCTTGTGCCAAATGCCGGACTCAACTCGGGCTTTATGATAGCCCACTACACTGCAGCCTCTGTGGTAAGCAAGAACAAGCAGCTTTGCACTCCAGCTTCTGTAGATACCATAGACTCCAGCAATGGACAGGAAGACCATGTGAGTATGGGCGCCAATGCCGGCGTAAAAGCGATGGAAGTGTGTGATAACGTACAGACCCTTCTTGCAATTGAATTGCTGGAAGCCATGCAGGCGCTCGACCTGCGCGGCGCTGATTACAGCTGCGCACCTGCCATCAAGTCGCTGCATTTGGCTTTCCGCAAATCGGTGAAGTTCATCGAAAATGACTGCCCAATGTATGAACTTATCGAAGCATCGCGCAGTTTTTTACTTTCACATAAACCGGAAAGATGGACCAAGTAGAAGATGCGAAGCGCACCCGTTTCCTTTCTGTACTCTGTATGCTCAGTACGGTGAATGCTGTGTATGGTATTGTTTCGGGACTGCTCAATGCCATTTCTCCACCCAATGTGGACAAGGAATTAATTGGCCAGCTCTTCGAGCGTCTTGAGCGTTTCAATGTCCCTATTGAAGGTTTTCAGACCGAACTGGAAACGTATTACCTGAATTTAATGTTGAATATGGGAAACCTTGGTGCTTCGAGTTTTCTTTTTTTCGGCATCAGCCTGGTAGGGGTAATGTTGATGTACCGCCTCAATCAGATCGGATTCACGCTTTATCTGGTGGCTCAGCTTGGACTGGCATTCTCACCCGCACTCTTCGGCGGATTTAATATCATGGGGAAGGCTTCCCTGGCCCTTGCCCTTACGTGGAACTTTATTTGGATAATAATGTATGCCACGCAACGCAAGTACTTCTATAAAAACTAGTTGGTTTTGGTCTTTACAGCCGGTACGTACTCAAAGATTACTTTGAGATTCTCATGATTAATTCTTGCGCGCAGCCAGGTTTTTATTTTCTGCCGTTCAGCTTCTGACAGTTCATTGTTATCTAGGGTGAAAACCGCTATTGCCAATGGAACAGGCTCCGGATTGGATTCGCTGTAAGTGAGTGCATCAGAATAGGAACAACTCTCAATTTGAGGGTAAATACTTCGTATTTCGTTGAGGAGTGATTCCCCCACGTATTTTTTTTGATTCTGGGCTGCAATATCAGCATCTTTCTCATTGAGTTGCGAATGGAGGGTATTCACTTCTTGTTTCAATGTAAAGAGTTCATTTTCTTTCTCACCGAGTTCATCAAATTTCAAACCCTGTTCGATGATCACATTGGATTCGCTCAACTCAAACCCTGTAGCCAATTTTTTAATTTGTCCTTTCTCAAATTCTGAAAGCACCTTGCCACCGTATACAAGGTTAATTTTTCTCTGCTTTGTATCTACATCGCTTTTAAGCAAGTAATTTTCTTGGTATGTGCTTACAGCATTGATAAATTTTGCCGCACGGTCTCCGAATTTTTCATTTTGTACCAGCCCGTAGCCAAAGTAGATACTAGGCAGGAGCACCACGATAGTGAGGATTGAAGTCATGCTATTTACCCTTTGTCTCTGTTTGGAATCCACAATGGTGCGTATGGGGAAATTCAATACCTGTGAGATGCCCATAGCTGCAAGGGCAATAAACACCGCATTGATGGTAAATAAGTAAATCGCACCAAGAAAGAAATAGAGATCTCCCGAAGCGAGTCCGTAACCTGCAGCGCAAAGGGGTGGCATAAGGGCAGTGGCTATGGCAACACCTGGTATTACGTTTCCTTTCTGCTTGCTGCTGATGGCAACGATGCCCGCGAGCCCTCCGAAAAGGGCGATCAACACATCGTAAATGGTAGGGCTGGTGCGCGAAAGAAGTTCAGAATGCGCAATACTAATAGGGCTAACTGCAAAATAGGCAGTTGATGCCACCAGGCTTATGACTACGGCAAACGTGAAATTCTTCACAGCCTTTCTGAACAGGGCAAAATTGTACGTTGCCATAGCGTAGCCCATGCCGTTGATGGGCCCCATAAGTGGCGAGATAAGCATGGCCCCGATGATCACCGCAGTGGAATTCATATTGAGCCCTACAGAAGCGATGATAATGGCGAAGAAGAGAATCCATAGGTTGGTGCCTTTGAAGACAATTCCTTTCAGAATTTCATCATATATGCTATCGTGACTTTCAATTTCCTTTTCAATATTGAAATAATTGAAAGCCTTACGAATCCAGCTTCTATATCGGTTTTGTTGACTATTTTTCTGACTGTTTGATGAATCTTCCATGAATTATTGCCGATTGCTCAATGCAACTGGTAGTGTGCAAAAATATTCAGAATAATTAAAGGTTGGCTACCAATTGTCGATAGGGGAAACAGCCGGTTCAAAGCGAATTTCAATTGGGTTCACTTTCGTTTTTTTCCATTTTCACATTGAAAGAAGGTGCCTTGTAATCTTTGGAATGATAGCTTTCTGGTATGGTGCTCATATTGCCATCGCGGGCAGCTCGGTAGTGTGGCGACAATATCTCAATGCCCACTTCATTGCAGCAGTCCTGAATATTCTGATGCAATTCCGAATAGATTATGGATTGTTTGTTTGGCGACTTGGTGTATGCGTTTATTTGGTACGACACATAGAAGTCCTCAAGGCTTGTTTGCAGCACGAAGGGTTTAGGTTCTTTTAGCAAGAGGTCTGTGCGGTTTGCAGCATTGATGAGCGCTTCGTGCATTTTTTTCCAGGGTACATCGTAGCCTATGGTCACTGTGGTGTGCAGAATGAGTCCATTCGAAGGCGAGTCGCTGCTGTAGTTGATGGTATGACTGTTCATCACAGTGGAGTTGGGTATCGAGATAATTTCATTTTTAATAGTGCGCACCCTGGTTACCAAAAGCGATCTCTCGATAACATCGCCAGTTACTTCACCAATTTTCACCCTATCGCCTTTGAAGAAGAGACGCATGTACGTAAGGACCAGACCGGCTATGACATTGGAGAGTGATCCTGCAGAGCCAAAGGTTAGGAGAAACCCTAGAAATACAGATACCCCCTGAAAAACAGGTGAGTCACTGCCCGGCAAGTAAGGAAATATAAGCACAAACATAAAAGCGTAAAGCAAGATCTTAACAATTGAGTAGGTGGGGTTGGCCCAATCAGGATAGAATTCAGGTATTTTTAGGTTTCCGCTCGCAATTTCAGACTTGAGAAATCCCGCACCCTTGATGATATATCTGAAAACCATGAAAATGACCAATATGGTAAACAGATTTGGCAAATAGTCCCAGAAAGCTAGCCATATGGCCTTCAAAGGGTCGAAAATATAATTGATGAGCGTTTCAGCAAAGTTCTGTGTCCAGGGAAATATTCCAAATAATATAGGAAGGGCTGTGTAGACCAACAGCAGGATGACCAACCATTTTAACAACTTGTTGAGGGTTGTAACAAATCGAACCTGCTTATGAGCATCAAGCAAAGTATAGTCGCCGAGCTTCAGCCCTGAGAGAAGCTTGTTCTCCTGTGAAGCAATCTTCACGGCTGTCCACCTAAAAAGCCTGTTGCAGTAGAAAATGATTAGGCCAAGCACAAGGAGAACCAACAGCGCCATACCAAACTCTTTGAGAAGTGTGATCAAACTGGTCTCTTCATTATAATTCTCAATTGCCCTGGATATAATCTCGAGATACTGCTCTGCCAATGCTTGCTTAGTTTTATCATTCCACAACGCATCATTTTCCGAAACACTGACCACAATGTCTGCCCCGTACACAACATCAACTGTTGTTTCGCTCACGACCACTTGCAGTGAATCTTTTTTGAGAGAAAATCTCTCACCGATTTTCCGAATCCTTGTCTCGATAGCACTGGCTCTTTCTTCGGCTGTAAAGCTTCCCGACTTGTTGTAGATCAGAAATAGGGTATCTTCAAAAAAGCCAATTACCGGGTAAGATTTGGCGCTTTGCCGCAATGAGTCAATGCGCGCTTTTTTCTCTGCAAGACGCTTCGATTCTTGACTGTTTAGCACCTTGAGTTCATCAAGCAGTTCTTCTTTCTTTACATTATCAGTGGTTTTCAGGTTCAAAAGTTCTTCCTTGAGTTGAACTTTTTTTAGAGAATCTTCCGTTCGAAGTAAATCGATTTTTGCAATTTTCGAATTAAAGTCATCCAGTAAGACGGCATTTACGGAGTCCGCTACTTTGGAAGAATCAGTTTGCGCACTAACATCGTAGAGATGAACAAAGGAGAACGTGATGATACAGATGGCTGCGAGTTTTTTCATTTGCTGTCTTTGTTGCTTTTCTGCTTTGGTACAATTCGCCAAGATACTCCGGTGCTTACAAAAAAGTCTCGAACGTCTGAATTATCGCCGTAGCCCCCATATAAATCCAGAAGCACATTGCTATTCAAGGAATATGATACTCCAGCATCGTATTTCGTTTCAAAATACCCTTTGCTCCATTCTCCAAAATTTTCAGCAAACGCACTTATTCTTGGGGTAATGGGAAAGCCGAAGTTCAGCACATAAAAACCTATGGGCATTGGGTCAATTCCATCGTATTCTACACCCAGATTACTGGTTATGGAGCACCCTTTACCAAGGTACCAATTGTTGATGATTGTCATTTCCGGAGCGAGATAATCAGCGTATTCAAAGATATGAGGCAGTTTCAACCTTACCTGAACGCTGGTGGCCGGAATTATTCCCTTTTGAGATGCGATGTAGTACCTCATTCCAACATCCAAAGCCACACCGATATTGATAAGGGTATTTATTTCAAAATTTTCAGTGAGCCCCAGGCGCAATACATTCTCCTGGAGTATAGACGTTTCTCGGGAATTTCTCTTAGAAGTGCTGTATTGAATCCCTTGTTGGGCTTGAAACACACCCTTTCCTGCGGTAAGAACATTGTTTGCCTGCCCCGGTCGGTCAGATGCAATATTCTCGATATCCTGACCGAAACTTACACTTATAGATATAAGGACGAATGCCAATAAACAGATAATAAATCTCATATTCCAGTTGGTGAAACGTAGTTTGTATCTGCAGGCTGCGAATGGTGAAAAAGCGGCGATGTGTTTTATTCAAATGTATTAAAAATTAGATTGCATGGCATGTCTTGAATTCTGCTTTTTGGACTAAGTCTTAAGCTTATTTCTGAATAACGAAGGATGGCGTCAGCTTCGTCATTAACTTTGGATCAGCAAGAAGTTTGGCACACGCTATTTCCGGATAACAAGAAGCAGGGAAGTGAAGCAATTTTATAAACCATGAAAATTTACTTACTACCAGGTCTTGGCGCCGATCACCGTCTATTTTCCAAACTCACTGCCTTAGGCGGGCACGAAGTGGTACCGCTTAACTGGATACCGCGAGGCAATGCCAAAACTTTGGCTGAGTACGCAGCGAAGTTGCAATCACATTACAGCCTGGAGTCTCCTTTTGCCCTGGGTGGTGTTTCTTTAGGAGGCATGCTTGCGCTGGAATGGGCACAGCTGTGCAAGCCTGAATTTCTGGTGCTTGTAAGTACCATCATTAGCAGGGAGGAAATGCCCCTGCTCATGCGCTTTGCCTCTAAAATGGATTCCAATTTGTTCAAGGCCGAAAGGTTGCAAAAACTCGCTTCCCTGGGCGACCGATTCACCATAAAATCGCCGGAAGGGAGGCGCCTTTTTAGGGCTATGCTCAAAGAGTGCGACATGGATTTTCTGGAATGGGGAGCCCATGCTATTTTGCATTGGCGGGCACCTTCTCTCCCTGATTGTACCATGGTGAGGCTGCATGGTACACGCGATGCTGTCTTCCCAATTCGCAACATTAAAAATGCCATTTCTGTGCGCGGTGGCAACCACTTTATGATATTCGATAAGAGCGAGGAGATTGCTCATGTGATTGGGCGCTGTAAGCTTTAGTACTGCACTTGGTATATTGCGAAGTAAGTAGCGGAAATAATTACTTATTGTCCGGTACAATCTCATCCTGCTTTGCAAATGGACTGAACAGCAGAAAGATGCCTACCACTAAAATCTGATAGTAGAAATCGGGGCCCACGGAGAGCAATATTCCTGTGTGAAGCAATATCAACAGCAGTCCAGTGATGCGGTGAAGCCGTGGCTTGAAGGCTGCCAGGATGGCAAATGTTTCAATAAAATAGCCTAGTATAAGGAGGATTGAAAAAAGGTAATTCGGATTGGAAAGAATAAAGTCGGCAAAGAATGTACTCTTCGAAGTGTAGAATTCTGTTTTAGCAACATTCTGTCCGAGAGAAGTTGGCGATAGTGCTGAGATTTGACCTCTGAATACCTGATCGAAGATGCCAAATAGTTTAAAAAATCCCGAGACAAAATAGGTCATCAAAATAAAGAACTGAATGAACCAGAATATTCTCAGATAAGCGAAAAGGTTTGCTTCACTTTTGGGCCTATTTGGCAAAAAGACAAGGAATATATTCGTGACCGTCATGAGGTGCAAATAGTGGTCTATTTTCCCGAATGAGCTGATCAGGGCCAGGTAATTCAAGATAGCGACTAAGCTTAGAATGCGAATCCAGCGAGCTCTTTGCCAAAAGAGCAAAGAAAGGATGGATGAACACAAAAAGCCGATGAGAATAACTTTTACCGAAAGTGCGTAGTCGAACCAAGTCATCCACTGAACAGGCCACAGTGGCATGAACATTTCACCTGACTCAGCCAGGGTGATCCAGTTTGGCATTTGCGCGTTGAAACTCAGGGCCTGATAAGCGACAGTGAACTGAACGAAGTAAAAAAAATGCAGCAATAATCTCACCCTGCTGTACCGCTCAGAAACGGAACCATCCCGAAACAATTTTTCAATTTTCTGATCCAGCAGCCCTATAACTTTCATAACTCGGTACACATTTTCTGGGTCATTCGGTGAGGAAAGTTATGGTCAGTTCGCCCGATTGATAGTTCCGAATATAGTCACCATCCAAAATGACTATTTGCCCTTTGTAACCATGCTGGTCGAACCTGACCATCGCACTGTCTTTTTTAAGCGCGTATTCAGAAGCTTTCGAAGCTAGCAATGCTGGATAGTATTGCGACGCAAGCTTATTCAGATTGGGATTGTTGTGAATAAGGAATTGGGGATTGGTCACATCGCCGTTGAGCAGCACATCATAATGCCTGAAATTTTGCGGTATTTTGGAATACAGTTTAAAGGAAAAAAATGGGAATATCTCGGTGCCC
>JBGTBE010000011.1:0-115803 GCA_041749535.1 Cryomorpha sp.
ATCCCAGGATGCCTTCCGTGGTGAAGACCTGAGCGATGGCACTTATTTCTATGTGCTAAAGATTGATGGTGGAGACTGCGTAAGAACCGGATACATACAACTGCAAGGTTCTAACGGGACCGGGCAGAGGTAGGCAAGTACACACTGAATACTGAACCAGAAGGCGTATTGTCTCGAAGGGTCAGTCTGCCTCCCAGCAAACTCACCAGCTCACTCACTATAAAAAGACCTAAACCCGTTCCTTTTCTGGAGCGGGTTTCTTCATTTCCCATCCGGTAAAACTTTGTAAATACCCGGCTTTTCTCTGAGTCTGGAATCCCTGGTCCACCATCAGATACTTCAAGAAGAATTTGATCTGATTTTTTTCTGAGGCTAACACTTACACCATTATTACCTCCATATTTTAACGCATTCTCCAATAGGTTTAGTAAAATGGACTCGAAAGCACTCCGGTCTACCTTTGCTTCACAGCCATCCTGACACTCTACCAGGAAGACATTTTTTTCTGAAAATCCTGCGTTCAAGCGAGCTGTTATTTCTTTTGTGAGTGCAGTAAGATCAGCACGCTCAAGGTTTAGGAAGGCAATGTTGCTCTCTATTCTCGTAACAAGTAGCACATTGTCTATCAGTGTGTGGAGGCGGTCAGTATTTTCAAGTGCAGACTTTTGTAAAGGCCTTCGCTGTTCAATATCGAGGTTGTCACGCTTGTAAAGGGTTTGAAGGCATAACTTTATTATTGCCACCGGTGTTTTTAATTCATGGGTTATAGAGAGTAAAAAGTTTCGTTGCTGCCTTACAAGACCAATTTCTTTGCGGATGGTACGCTGCATAATGAAGATCCCAGCGAGCAGAAAGACAAGAAACACAGCACCTTCACCCAACACCATGAGCACCCTGTTTCTGACCACAGATTCGCCTTCCGATGCATAAAGTGCTTTATTGAGATCAATCAGCAGATATGCCCACCAGGTAAACTGAAGCAATACGTAGGATGTGAGAATATAGAATAGAACACCCACCCTTTTGCCGGAAGTTGCCTTTACAACTTCAAAATATTTCTCTGCACGCTTCACTTTATTCATCGTAGAATTTTAGACCACAATATTCACAAATTCACCCAAATACTTCATGCCTTAAAGGTACGCAATTGAGCATCAGCACCGTATAGTATTTGACACTTATGGCTACCTTTGATGCCCTAAATATGAAGTCACTCTACCGTATTGCTTTAACCCGAATGCCCAGACCTGTACTTATCAGGTTGAGCTATCTTTTCCGAATTGTTGCTCCAGTGCTCTTGAAGGGAAATGATGTTCAATGTCCGGTATGTGAAAGGTCATTCAGCAGGTTTCTATCTTACGGGTCTGATGCCGCATTGAGGCAAAACGTACTATGTCCCTACTGCCTGAGCCTGGAAAGGCATAGGCTCATTTGGCTGTATTTGCAGCAGAACACTGACTTTTTCAGTAAACCTAACCGAATGTTGCATATCGCACCAGAGCAATGTTTTCATGGACGTTTCAAAGCCTTGTCTAATCTGGAATACGTCACCGGCGATCTTGAGTCACCTTTGGCAGACCATCATTTCGACCTGCATTCTATTCCTTTTAATGACAACTCCTTCGATGTTATCATGTGCAATCATGTGTTGGAGCATGTTACAGATTATCATCAATGTGCCACCGAACTTTTTCGGGTGCTGAAGCCTGGAGGGTGGGCAATCATGCAAGTACCGATAGATTACTCCAGAGATACTACCTATGAAGACCCTTCCATTTCAAGCCCTGAAGACCGGGAGAAGTACTACTGGCAAAAGGACCACCTAAGGCTCTTCGGCAAGGATTACCCCCATCAACTCGAGAAAGCAGGCTTTAGAATAATGGCTAGTGATTTTGCAAAGAATATTGACGCGGCAACAAGTGCCCGATACCGGCTACAAACAGAAGAAATACTCTATGTGGGAAGCAAGTAAAAAAAAAGCCCATCTCGAAAGATGGGCTTGTGGTGATGGACGGAATCGAACCGCCGACACAAGGATTTTCAGTCCTTTGCTCTACCAACTGAGCTACATCACCGATTTTGCAGGCCGCAAATATAAAGATATTTTCACAACGCAATATAAATTCATTCTGTGCCGAACAAATCAGACCTCGTAATTGATTTGGGGAATACCCGTATGAAGGTGGCTCTTTTTGTAAATCAGTCACTTGACGGTGTATTGTGGCTATCGAAGGACAACCAATCAGAGTTGGAGCAGCTCATCGATGCTTCATGCGCTGACCGTTGTATTGTAAGTGCGGTCTCAGAATTTGATACCAACATCTTCGAGATGCTAAAAACCCGAACCAGGGCAATGAAAATGGAGAGTACCACGCGGGTTCCCGTGGCCATTGATTACCAAACCCCGCTCACACTCGGCACCGATCGAATTGCCAATGCATGCGGCGCTGCAAAATTATATCCACAGAAGAATGTGTTGATTATAGATTTTGGCACTTGTATTAAGTATGACCTTATTGATGCAACTGGTGTATTTCGCGGCGGTGCCATAGCTCCAGGACTGAATATGCGCTTTGAAGCCATGCATACCATGACCGGAAAACTCCCGTTGATAAAGAGTTGGGATACGATTGACACAGCTTGGCCCGGAAAATCTACACAGGCCAGCATGTCAACTGGAGTATTGCAGGGCATACAGGCTGAGATAGCACAATATATTACCACTGCCAATGATCATTTTGAAGAGCTAACCGTCGTAACTACAGGAGGTGATTTTGCCTTTTTTGAGAAAGCATTTAAAAATATCATCTTTGCACACCCGTATCTTACCCTTGAAGGATTACATGAGATTCTTAAATTCAACCTTGACTAGGCCTAGTTTAATTCTATTTGTTGTGATTTTCGGTAATATGTCCGCAATTGCGCAGACTGACTTTATTTCACCTTACTCTATATTCGGGCCGGGAGTAGTATACCCAAGGCAGAGCGTATGGCAGGCTGGCATGGGCGGAAGCGGAGGAGCCTTATTCGATTTGTACAGACTCAACATTACCAATCCCGCAATCGCTGCCAATCACGCCGAACCTATTTTCGAAGTTGGAGGAAGACAGAGTTTCTCTGAATTCAGTTCTAGCACTGATTCTGAGAAAGGCACTTCATTTAAAATCAACAACCTGAGTTTGTCATTTCCGATAAAACGCAATATTTGGAACCTCTCTCTTGGTATAGTACCCGGCACATCTGTTGGGTATGAAGTTACAACCAGTCAATATGAGCCTGATCTTGAGCTGAACTATCTTACCCAATATAATGGTGAAGGGGGGATTGCCCAAGCCTATTTGGGTACTGCTCGCAAGCTTATTAATAAAGTAGATTCTGCCGATAACTTAACGGCATTGTCATTGGGGGCAAATATCAATTACAACTTTGGTACGGTAGATAAAAACAGGACCTTATTTTTTCCTGAAGACCTCACTATACTTGGATTCAGTAGCACAGAAAGTATCCTGATTCGGGACGTTACCATTGATTTTGGGGTTCATTTTCACACAAACATTATTAAAAGAACCACGCGTACATCCAGGATGCTCAAGCTTCTTCTGGGTGCTGCATATACCCTTGGAAGTGACTTGAATGCGGAGCTCTCCACATCTACCTATTCGTTTAGGCCCTCAGCCAGTGGAGCCCAACAAGTGCCTGATACTATTTCAGAATCTTCAAGGGTTAAAGGCAGGATTTATATGCCTTCATCTCTAACACTCTCTGCTGCTTTGGACTATCTCAATAACAAGAAAAGCCGATACAGGTTTGCGATTGATTACAGGGTGCAGCAATGGTCCAGCTACAATACCACTTTCAACGACAATGCGACTAATTTTAACTTCGATAACAGCCAAGCCATATCCTTTGGATTGGAATGCACCCCCAACGTTACCTCTCAGAAGATATTCGAAAGACTCGAATACAGAGTGGGTTACAGAAATGAATCAACCAATCTCACACTGCGTGACGTACCTATAAATGAGTATGGCATAAGTTTTGGTTTATCTTTGCCGATTCATTACAAAAGAGGTACTACCTTCTCTAGTTTGAATATTTCAACTGAATATGGAGAACAAGGAACAAACGATAGCGGACTCATCAAAGAACAGTTTGTGCGGGTCTATGTCGGATTTTCTCTTACGCCAAATTTCAGAAACCGCTGGTTTGTCCAGCCAAAATATGATTGAGAAATAATTAAGAAAATGAAAACTAAATTCTTTTCCCTTATTGCATTTACTTTCCTTGCTTTCACTATAGTGGCCCAGCCCGACGAGAGCAAATTTGGTGATACTCCTGAGCAAATTGAAGAGTGCAAAAAGTATTTATCTCTGTACCGTGAGTACAGAGATCAGAATCTGGATGGTCAGGCACTTCAGTTTTGGAGAGGCGCTTTTAACACCTGCCCTCAAAGTGCAGTTACCATATATATTGACGGTGCAAAATTCTACGGAAATATTCTCGATGAATTGGTAAAAGACCCGGCAAAAGCAACTGTGCGCAATGCTTACCTGGACACGCTAATGAATATATACGATCAGCGGATCAAGTATTTTGGTGACGAAGGAAAAGTTTTGGCCTACAAAGCGAATGATTTGTACAAGTACGATGAGACCAAGATCGTAGAAGCCAACGCTATGATGAAGAGATCTATGGAATTGGAAGGCAATAATTCTGATGCACTCGTAGCTTCTAAATATTACCAAACCTTGTTCAATATGTACAAGGAAGGAAAAGCCACCAAGTCGGACCTCCTGGTAGAATATATTCCTGTACTCGACATTTTGGACTATAACATTGCCAGGCTCGAAGATGAAAAATTGCGCGAGCGCTATGAGAAAGCAAAGAACAATCTAGACGCCTTCTTCGTGAAGATCGCTGAATGTGAGGATATCTATAAGATTCTGGGAGAGCGAATAGCAGAAGCTCCAAACGATATTGCCTTGAACAACAAGGTGCTTGCTGTAATGAACAAAAGAGACTGTACAGACGGAAAGCTCTATTTGCAGGTTGCGGAGCGCGTTTATAAGGATAAGCCAACGCCTGCAGCAGCCTACAGCATCGGAATAGAAAAACTGAAAGCCAAGGATTACACCAACGCGATGAAGTATTTTGAAGAAGCTGCCGACTTGTGTGGTGACTGTATTGAACTTGAGCAATATTACCTACGCGCTGGGCAGGTAGCTACCATAATGGGCAATTCAAGCAAAGCCATCAACATGGCCAACAAAATACTACAAACAAAGCCCAGAAGTGGCGAAGCCTACTTGCTTAAAGGCGATGCCATCGCTACATCTGCCAAGAATTGTATGAATGACAAACTGAAGGATGGAGGCGCATTTCTGCTTGCTGTTGACTATTACACCAAAGCCAAGTCGGTGGACGCTTCAGTTGCAGACAAAGCAAACCAGAAGATTAATGGGTACGAAAAATACTTCCCAACCAAGGAGAATGTTTTCTTCAACAACTTGGCAGTAGGCGATTCATATACCGTCGAGTGCTTTGGTGAAACAACCACCATTCGAACAAGCGACTAATCCACATGTCCGTGGCCACACAATTTAAATTTCGGATTCCGGCTATATTGATAGCCGGAATCTTTTTTTCATGCGCCACCAACACCATTGACGAGGTACTGGAGTTTAGCGACAGTGAGCACCCTCCGTTGAGAACCACCATAGATGCCTATTACACCTACACCGACTCAGGGCACATACAGAATACGCTTTTGGCAGCGAAGATTGAGCAGTTTCAGACCCAGGATTCTACCTATAGCCTCCTTTCAAATGGCTTCGAGCTCACTTTTTATGATAAAAAACAAAAAGTAGATGGTAAACTTACTGCTTTGAACGGATTCATAAATGGCACGAACTCCTTGATGATCGCAAGAGACAGTGTGGTATTCACCAATGCTGAGGGTGAAACCCTCAGAACTGAGGAGCTCATTTGGCAGCAAGACAGTGGCAAGGTGTTTACGGATAAGTTCGTAACCATCGAAAAGGCAGATGGTGTAATTTATGGCAAAGGCCTGGTTTCGGATCAGAATTTTACTGAATACGTCATAACAGATGTAACAGGTATCATCTATATCGAAGAAGAGAATAATGATGAAAAATAACTCCTCACGTATGAGAAAAGTAAGCTTGTTTATGGAACGCCTGTGGTTAGCAGTGGCCATAGTAAGCTTGTTGATTGTATTTTACTTTTTTGCAGTGAACGGAGTGAATGAGGTGACGCTACAATATCTCGTCTTTCCCGCATTAGCTGGGTTAATGTATGGCTTCAGGTATACATTTCGAAAAAGGCTTGAGGGCCATGGCAAGTGAGTATCACTGAGTAAAGTACCGTTGGCTATATTTGCCATCCAAACATGGAATACATAATACCCATACTTCTTACACTTCTCTTCTCCGCCCTTTTCTCAGGCATGGAGATCGCCTTTATCAGCGCAAATAAGCTGCAAATAGAACTTGAAAACAAACAGGGCTCCTTTACTGCAAAAGTTCTATCGGGATTTCTGAGAAATCCATCCAGATTCATTGGTGCCATGCTGGTAGGCAATAACATAGCATTGGTGATGTATGGAATTTTCATGGCCAACCTAATAGAGCCTTCGCTTGAGTCAGCTGGAATGACTGAAGTGGGAGTACTCATCTCTCAAACCCTTATTTCTACCTTGATCATTCTCTTTTTTGGGGAATTTATTCCGAAGACATTGTTCCGAATTAACAGCGACTTTGCGATCAGGCTACTTGCAATTCCTGCAAACGTTGCATACTTCATACTATGGGGTCCAATGATCTTGATGGTTGGTATTTCTGAGTTGTTGATTAAGTATATACTGCGCCTTCCTGTTGGAAAACAGGAAGTAAACTTTGGCAGAATTGACCTTGATAATTATGTTAGGGAAATTGCAGAATCAGTTGGTGAATCGAACCCGGGGCTGGACCATGAAATAGAATTTCTTCAAAATGCTCTGGACTTCTCCAAATTAAAAGCCAGGGACTGTATGGTGCCCCGCACCGAAATCGAAGCTGCTGAAATAGAAACTGCAGTAGACAAACTCAGGGAGCTTTTCATTAAAACCGGATATTCCAGGGTCTTGATTTTCAGAGATTCCATTGACAATATTATTGGCTATGTGAATTCAGTGGAGCTATTTAACAATCCAGAATCTATAAAGCGCCTTATTGTGCCTGTAATCATTATTCCGGAATCAATGTTGGCCCAGGAGGTGCTTCAGTTATTTATCAAGCAGAATAAAAGCATTGCAGTGGTAGTAGATGAGTATGGCGGTACCAGTGGCATGCTCACGATTGAAGATATTATTGAAGAGATATTTGGTGAGATAGACGATGAACATGATTCGGATGATTATATCGAAGAAGTTACAGGCGATAATACCTACTTATTTTCCGCTCGACTCGAAATTGATTACCTCAATGACAACTATAGCCTCTCTATACCAGAAGACGACGAATATGAAACACTTGCGGGCTATATTATTCATTCTTGCGAGGATATCCCCGAACAGAACAGCGTTCTGGAGATAGATAACTTCCGTTTTACCATCATTGGAGTCAGCGATGCACGCATAGAAACGGTCAAAGTTGAGGTACTTCCTTAATTAGTTTACTTCGAATGGAGATATTCGTATATTCGCACTCCCAAAAAATGCAGATTTAATGGCAGTAATAGGCAAAATCAGAGAGCAATCAACCTTGTTGCTCATCATTATCGGAGGTGCCATGGTCGCCTTCGTACTCGGAGATATATTTTCCGGAAGAACCAGCACCGCAAACAACCAATACGTAGGCGAAGTCTATGGCGAAGAGATCAACCTGGTAGACTATGAGAGTAGGGTTGAAGCCCAAAAGCAAAGTCTCGCCAGCATTGGCCAGCCAGTATCAACAGATGCAGACCAGCAAATACGCAACCAGGTTTGGAACAGTATGGTTCAGGAGCGCATCATGTACAGCGAGTTGAATAAGCTCGGTATGCGCTTAGGTCAGGATGAATTTGATGACGTGCGCTTTGGCGAGAATATCAGACCGGAATTTGCGAATGACGACAACTTCAAAGATCCCCAAACCGGGCAGTTTGATGCGCAACTTGTTCAGAACTATTTTGCATTCCTAAAGGAGCGCTACCCACTTTTTTATGAAGTACAGGTAAATAGAATTGTGAATGAGCGCATCTACGAGAAGTACAATAACATGGTGAAGAAGGGAATCTATACCAATACCCTCGAAGCCAAAGATGAGTACTATCGCCAAGAGCAAAAGATAAGCTTCTCCTACGTGGCGAGAACCTACGACTCAATGGCAGACAGCCTTGCAGTCGTTACAGACAAAGACCTTAAAGCATATTACGAAGAGCACAAGGATGAAGACAGATTCGAGCGTGAAGCTATGGTTGACATGATTTACATTGTTTATGATGTTACACCTACGCCGGATGATGAAGAGGCTGTTCGCGAAAGTGTTGCAGAATTATCTGATGATTTTCGCAGCGCATCCAATGATTCTATATTTGTGTTGAAATTTAGCGCAAGCCGCAATACCACTGCTGCGCCATTCAACACAAAAGACCATCCGGAAATGGAAACCACCGTTTTCGCCTCTGCTGTTGGTGATGTATTTGGTCCTTATAAAAGCAATGACCGCTGGTGCATAGCAAAAGTTCAGAAACTTGAGAATGAGGAGCAAGCAACAGCCCGCCACATTCTGCTCTCCAATTCTAAAGGAGATAGTATGGACAAGCTGAAGCTCCGCGCGGATAGTATTAAGAAGGTAGTCCAGAATAAGAAGAATTTCGAAGAAATGGTTACCAAGTTTAGCGAGGACCCAGGTTCTGTGCCAAATGGTGGTAAGTATGAGAACTTCAACCGCGAAATGATGGTGCCGGAGTTTACTACTGCCTCTTTCGACAAACCCATAGGATCGTTGAACATTGTAGAAACAAGTTATGGCGTGCACATTGTTGAACCACTTTCAAGACGTGAAGTGCCTTTGGTATATGTGCTTGAAGTAGATGCGCCTGTGGTACCATCCAGTCAGACTTTCGACAGAGTATATGATGAAGCGAATGAGTTTTCAATCAGTGCTGCTTCGGCCGAGAATTTTAGAAAACTGGCTGAAGAACGGGGTATTAAGATAGAAGAAGCGAAAGGGGTGACACGCCAGTCTGTCAACGTACCTGGAATAACACGTTCAGGTGATGCCGTGAGATGGGCGCACAACGTTGAGACTACGAAAGTGGGTCAGGTAAGCGAGCCATTCGAATTTGACAGAAAGATTGTGGTCCTCGCACTTGAGAAGAGAACTGAGCAAGGCAGGGCAACGTTTGAGGAAGCCAAAGATGTAATCAAACCGGATGTAGTAAAAGTTAAGAAGGCTGAAATGTTCAAGGCTGAAATGGAAGGAAAAACCATGGATCAGCTCATGAGCGACATGGGTCTAACGGTTCAAAACGCAACCAACATCAGCGAAAAGCAACCAAATTTGCTCTCCGGAACACCTGAGCCCTACGTAGTAGGTTATGCCTTTACACTTGCCGAAGGAGCCACGAGCCCTCCGCTTGAAGGCGTTAAAGGTGTGTTTGTTGTAAATGTATTGCGCAAAACCACGGTAGAGCCCAGAGAGGAGTATATAATTTATGCAGACCAGTTGAGCGATACAAGATCGGCGCTTCTCGGTTCATATTCTACAGGATTGTACAAGGCATTAAGGGAGTTTGCCAACGTAAAAGACGATAGGTCTAAGTTGTACTAATTCCGAGATTAAGGATAGAATTCATAACCCCGCCATCGAGCGGGGTTTTTTTATCTAAGTACTACAAGTCTTTCGGTATCAAGGCGAAGTAGAACGAAAAGCAGCATTGTAAATCCCCAAAGGGAAGAACCACCATAGCTGAAAAATGGCAATGGAATGCCAATTACCGGAGCCAATCCTATTGCCATGCCAATATTGATAAGCAAGTGCATAAAGAAAATGCATGCCACGGAGTACGCGTAAATCCTGGTGTACTTAGACCGCTGTCTTTCTGCGAGAATGATTAGCCTGAGCATGAGGGCTAAAAACAGAACGACAATCACCATGCTGCCTAGAAATCCCCATTCTTCACCGATGGTGCAGAAAATGAAATCCGTGCTTTGCATGGGCACATATTTGAACTTCGTAAGCGTACCTTCCAGATACCCCTTACCAGCAAACCCACCGGAACCAATGGCAGTTTGCGACTGTTTTACATTGTATCCAGCACCCAGTGGGTCATCAGCGAGACCAAGGAGAATGTTGATCCTTATTTTTTGATGGGGCTCTAGCACTTTTTCGAAAATCTGATCGAGGGATGCAATGAACAATAGGCTTCCCATTGCCGTGGCTATGAGCAGTACGGTGTATTGCTTTCTCATACGGGGAACCATCATTCTGTGAATGATAAACAGAACGAAGAGCGTGAGGAGTACGATAATAACCATAAGTACTTGGTGGCCTTGTACTTCGATCTCTGAGAATGGCAGCTCGACAGTGGTAACCCTCAGCAGGAGTGACAAAACTGAAAGGATACCTGCGAGCAGTCCCAGTAGTAAAATATTTCCCGAAAGGCCCTCCCTGTACATCACAAGTACGTAAGCGGCGAACACCAGCACGGTGCCAGTATCGGGCTGAAGCATGATGAGACCTGCTGGGAAAATAATGATTGCAATGGCTACGGCTTTGGTTTTAACCTTTTCAATCTGAATATTCATTTGGCTCAAATAGAAAGCCAAAAGCATGCTGATCCCTAATTTGGAGAATTCGCTTGGCTGAATCCCGAAACTGCCTATACCAAACCATGCTTTTGCCCCATTCACTTCCTTGCCGAAAATGAGCACAAGCACCAGTAGTGTAGCGGTAACCCCGTATACCACCGGCGATATCTTTTTGATGAAATTTCCTTCGAGGAGCAGGATAACAAAGGCAAGCACACAAGCGGTAATTATCCAAATAAACTGCTTGCCATACTCCTGTGTGTTGTCGAATATCGATGCGTGCTCTGGATTGTAACTGGCTGAGTATATGTTTAACCAACCCATTATCATCAATAGAAAATATAGGGATACTGTAAACCAGTCCAGGCTTCTCCATATGTTTCCCTGTCTTCTCATTCTATACCCATAAGATTGGCTTCGACCATTCGCTGCTCTATCAATGGCCTGGTTATGCTATCAGTAAGGTGTTTCTCCATGATGAGACTCGCTATTGGCGCAGCCCAGGTAGAGCCAAAGCCCACATTTTCCACATATACTGCAATCGCAATCTGTGGATTGTCCTTTGGTGCAAAGGCAATAAAAATGGAGTGATCCTTACCGTGTGGATTTTCAGCAGTACCCGTCTTACCACACACTTCGATATCTTTGCTGAAACGTGTGCCTCGTCCTGTACCTCCTTCCACTACCCTATACATTCCATCTACTACCATTTCGAAATGGGCAGCGTCAATACCAGTGAATCTTTTTTCTGTATATTTTTCCTTTCCATTTGGTTGGTCACCAATTTCTTTGACAATGTGTGGCGTATAGAACCAACCTCTGTTGGCAATTACTGTTGCCAGATTGGCCATTTGGACTGGTGTTACACCTAGCTCTCCCTGACCTATTGCCAGAGATATAATGGTCAATCCGTTCCATCTTCCTTTGCCATAGTACTTGTCGTAGTAGGTACTTTCCGGCACAAAGCCTGCAGTTTCGCTCGTGACATCTACACCTAAAGCACTCCCCATTCCGAAGTTCGAAACATAGCTTCTCCATTTATTATACCCTTCTTCCGTGGTGGGATACTTGTCCAGCACCCTCTTAAAAACATTGCAGTAATAGGCATTGCAGCTTGTTTGTATAGAGTAACCAAGGTTTACAGGTGAGGGGTGTGGGTGGCATTTTGGACGAACCTTTCCACCCATAAGATATCCACCATAACAACTGAAAAGTGTGTGTTCATCAATCACACCTTCCTGAAGCCCAATTAGGCCCTGCACAAGTTTGAAGGTACTTCCCGGAGGGTACCGCGCCATTACCGATCTGTTGAAGAGAGGTTTTAATTCATCTTTATTTAATTCTGCATAGTTCTGTCCTCTCACCCGGCCTACCAATAAGTTCGGGTCATATCCCGGATTGGTCACCATGCAAAGTATCTCACCCGTAGATGGTTCAATGGCCACAATGCTGCCCCTCTTGTTTTGCATCAGCAGCTCTCCATATTGCTGAAGTTCCTGGCTCAGGGTGCTCACCAAATTCAATCCAGGTTCTGCGATGGTGTCGAACCTTCCATCGGCAAATGAACCTTTCTCATTGTTGTGCACATCAACGAGTATGTAGCGTTTCCCTCTCTTACCCCGCAGTTCAGATTCATAAACACGTTCTACCCCGCTCGCTCCAATGTAGTCACCACTTTTGTAATATGGGTCCGCATCAATGGTAGCTTGGGTGGCTTCGCTTACATAACCCATGGCGTGCGCAGCCACAGATTTGGTGTAGTGCCTGAGGGTACGCGGCTGACCATAGAAACCTGCAAACCGATGGAGATTCTCCGCAATTGGCACATATTGGTACGCGGGAATTTGCTTTTCAAAAAATGAAGGTTTGTGCCTGCTGTACTTTTTCGCTTCGGCAAGTCGAATCCTGAATTGCACAGTATCTATCCCCAACAGGTTGCAAAGGGCCAGTGTATCTATGTTCTTTACATCCTTTGGAATGACCATCAGGTCATACACCGCTGTATTGGCAACCATAATTTCACCAAACCTGTCGTAGATAAGCCCCCGAGAAGGAAATTCGGTAATAATGCGTTCAGATGCGTTGGCGGCATTTATTTTCCATTGCTCGTCTACAACCTGAAGATAGAATAGTCGCAGAATGAAGATCGCTGCAACGGAGATAAAAGTAAATATGATAACGAATTTTCGGTCTCCGTAATTCATATATATCCCGAAGATTTTCTCGGATAGGTAAGGTATTGTGTGAGTAGAATCAAGACCAGTGTCAAGGCGCTGCTCATAAGGATGCGCAATATTGTAAATCCAAATCCATTGAATGAGTACACTTCAACGACGAAGAGCCAGGTGTGGTGAATTACAACCAATACCACTGCGTACTTCAGGTACCAATTTAATCCGAAATCGGCTATGGAAGCTTTTTGGCCAAATTCGTACCCATCGCGTGGTGCAATGGCTTTGAGCAGCAAAGGCCTCACATAAGCGAGGGCAACGCATGCAGATGCGTGTATGCCAACTGTATTGGTGAACATGTCCAATGCCAGGCCTGTAATCAGACCCAGTAGCAACTCTGCCCATCTTGGAGTTTCCAGCGGCAGCAATAGAATAAATAGAATGTACACGTATGGTATGGCCATTCCTTTCCACAGATTCAGCTCATTGAATATGAGCCCC
This sequence comes from Cryomorpha sp., assembly GCA_041749535.1. Lineage (GTDB taxonomy): Bacteria > Bacteroidota > Bacteroidia > Flavobacteriales_D > Cryomorphaceae > JBBQZU01. The sequence continues at coordinate 13,465 of JBGTBE010000011.1, forward strand.
TGAAGAAGCACTAGCAAGACAAATCTTCCAATATTTATGAGGATGCTACTCAGCATCAGCTTCTGTTTTTGCTTCCAATTCTCTCTGCTCTTCTTTCAATAGATTTTCAACGATATAAACATAACGCAATGCATTAAAATCATTGCTCAACTCTACCTTTATCTGATGAAAATTACTTCCGGTTTTATTGTCAACGCTATGCACCACTCCCACGGGTATATCCTGGGGGTACAGCGCTGATGAAACGCGCGTAACCAGCGTATCGCCGACCTCTACCTCTACATGGCCTGGTACGTCATATAGTCCACAATAGCGGTAGTCTTTACCATCCCAGCGGAGCAATCCAAAATTGCCAGAATTCTTCAGCTCGGCACTTACAGCAAAGCTCAAGTTGATAATGGGAATCACTGTGCTGAAGTGTGCAGAGACATCTTTAACCACACCCACAAGTCCTTGTTCACTTACCACGCCCATCTCGGGTGTAATGCCGTCTTTTGATCCTTTATTGACTGTGAGGAAATTGAGCTGTCTGCTTATCGAACTGTTTACCACCTGAGCGGAGCGGTACCTATACTTGCGCTCGCTCAGCACATCATCGATCATAAAAAATGGTTCATTTACCGGTATGAAGGTGCCGGGCAACATATTGCGCAGGGCTTCATTTTCGCTGGATAGCTCATCGTTTACCCTTTGCAGTTCTATATACTGCGTAATGTTGCTCTTGTAGGTAAGCATTCCAGCCACCACCTTGTTCGATGAATTTACAAAGCTGGCATTGTGGAACGAATTGTTTCGAAATATTAGCCAAAAGCAGAGTACTTCCAGCCCTACGAAAAACAGGAAGATGTGGTATTTAACCAGAAATTGGAAAAAATTCCGCATCGGCTGTACAGTATTCCGGGTTTATTCTCTCATTAGAAATTGGAACCTGCCTATATTTTTCAGTGCGATGCCTGTGCCTCGTGCTACGGCCCTTAGTGGGTCTTCAGCAATGTGCACTGGCAGCTTGGTCTTCATAGAAATTCGCTTGTCCAAGCCTCGGAGCATAGAGCCACCCCCTGCGAGGTATATGCCGGTTTTGTATATATCTGCTGAAAGTTCTGGTGGGGTTTGTTCCAATGCGCTGAGTATTGCCTCTTCAATTTTCGAAATGGATTTGTCGAGTGCGTGGGCGATCTCTGTGTAAGAAACATGAATCTCTTTGGGGATTCCGGTAAGAAGGTCGCGGCCCCTTACAGCGAAATCTTCTGGTGGATTGTCGAGCTCTGGCAAGGCTGCACCAACTTCAATTTTGATTTGCTCAGCCGTGCGCTCACCTACGAGTATGTTGTGCTGTCGGCGCATATACTCTTCAATGTCGCTGGTGAACTCGTCGCCCGCCACCCTTATATTTTTATCGCAAACGATCCCACCGAGGGCAATCACCGCAATCTCGCTGGTTCCGCCTCCAATGTCAATGATCATGTTGCCCATGGGTTCTTCCACATCAATTCCTATTCCTATGGCTGCCGCCATAGGTTCATGTATTAGGTACACATCCTTCGCGCCGGCGTGTTCGGCAGAATCGCGCACTGCCCTTTTTTCAACTTCTGTAATACCCGAGGGAATGCAGATAACCATTCTCAGAGAAGGAGTGAAAAATGAGCGACCAGGCTTTATCATTTTGATCATTCCACGAATCATTGCCTCCGCTGCCTGAAAGTCAGCAATTACGCCATCCTTGAGGGGCCTGATTGTTTTGATGTTCTCGTGGGTCTTGCCGTGCATTTGCTGAGCCATACGGCCTATGGCAATAATTTTGTCGGTAGTCCGGTCTTTGGCTACGATTGAAGGTTCATCAACCACTACCTTGTCATTGTATATGATCAAAGTATTAGCGGTGCCAAGGTCAATTGCTATCTCTTGTGTGAAAAAATTAAATAAGCCCATGGGGAGAGGTTATTGCTAAAATTAGTGCTTAAAGTGTCTTGTGCCAGTTATTACCATAGCAAGTCCGTTTTCGTTACAGTAATCTACAGAAAGTTGATCTTTTATTGACCCGCCTGGTTGAATTACGGTTTTTATACCTGCTTTATGGGCGATTTCCACGCAGTCCGGGAATGGGAAAAATGCATCGGAAGCCATCACCGCTCCATTGAGGTCAAAATTGAAACGCTTTGCTTTTTCAATGGCTTGTACAAGGGCATCCACGCGTGATGTTTGTCCGGTGCCACTGCCCAGCAGCTGAAGCCCTTTGGCCAGTACGATGGTGTTTGACTTGGTGTGTTTCGCAATTTTGGATGCAAAAATCAAGTCATCTATTTCCAATGCACTCGGCTTGGTAACCGTTGCATATTGAAGTTCTTCTGCTGCATCGGTCTTTCCATCCTTGTCCTGCCATAGGTACCCATTCAGCACCGTGCGCAAGCTTTGGGTAGGCCATGTGTTCAGCTTTTGCTTGAGAAGTATTCTGTTTTTTTTGCCGGAGAGCAAGGCCAATGCATCATCGCTGAAGTTTGGGGCAATTACTACCTCGCAAAAGAGTTGATGCACCTGCTCAGCAGTTTCCAAATCCATGGGTTGGTTCGCAATGAGCACCCCACCAAATGCGGATGTTGGATCACCTGCCAGGGCTGAGAGATAAGCATCTTTCAGTGTAGCTCGGGTTGCAATACCACAGGCATTGTTGTGCTTGAGGATGGCAAAAGTAGGAGGGCTGTCAATAAATTCAGATGCGAGCATTACTGCAGCATCTACATCAAGCAGGTTGTTGTAAGAAAGTGCCTTGCCATGCAGGAAGTCAAAAGCAGCTGAAAGGTCGCCGTAATACAGGGCTTTCTGGTGTGGATTCTCGCCATATCTCAAAGCCTCAGATTGTGAAACACTCACTTTGAGTGCGGGCGCATCGTCGTTCGCAGAGAAATACTTGTAAATGGCGGCGTCATACCGAGAGCTTATTTCGAAGGCAGCCCCTGCAAGTTTCTTTCGCTGAGCGAGGGTGGTGGTTGCGTTTCCATCTTCAAGTATCTGCAGCAAGGTACTGTAATGATCTACACCCGGGATGATCACCACATCATTGAAATTTTTGGCAGCAGCCCTAATGAGTGAGATGCCCCCGATATCAATTTTTTCAATTATTTCTGCATCACTGCCTCCGGCAGCTACTGTAGCTTCGAATGGATAGAGGTCTACAACAACAAGGTCTATAGAGGGAATTTCGTAGGTTTCAAGCTGGGCCACATCCGCATCAAGCGACCTTCGGCCAAGAATTCCGCCAAATATTTTTGGATGCAACGTTTTCACCCTTCCACCCAGAATGCTGGGGTAATTGGTGAGTTCTTCAACGGGTGTTACCGGAACGCCCAAGGCGTTGATAAAAGCTTCAGTACCACCGGTAGAGTACAAATGAACATCGCGCCTGTGTAATTCGCGAATGATGGGCCCAAGATTCTCCTTGCTGAAAACAGAAATGAGCGCCGATTTAATTTGCTTCAAGTGGTGTGGAATTGAATCAATGAGAATTACCGCAATGTTAGCAAGAAAAATCGGTTCAAAGTCCCATCCTGCGCGGGAATAGACCCTAGTGTTAATAAAAATTGGCTGCTGTTGAAAACACCCAGTATTGCATTTTACATGAGCGGTAGCTTATCTTTTTTTAAATGGAGGTAGTTTTGGACGAACATCGTAGGTTATTCGCGTTTGAAATGAAGACATCACTGTATCTGAACCTCATCACTGAAGGCAGTATTTTTGCCTTGAATGCGCTGGCAGTGAACAGGATGAGAACCTTTCTTTCCCTGCTTGGTGTTTCAATTGGGATCTTTGCCATCATCTCAGTGTTCACGCTTGTGGATAGCATGGAGCGCAGCGTGCGTGATTCTTTTTCATCACTTGGCGATGATTCCATCTTTATTGAGCGCATGCCCTGGGGTCCAGAACCCGGAGATACCGAATACGCGTGGTGGAAATACATTCAGCGCCCACAAATTACTTTTCAGGAAGCGATACAGCTGCGCAGGTTGATGACTACTGCTGATCCAATAACTTTCTTCGCAGCAGCACAACGCACCGTTGAGTACGGTTCTAATACAGCTGAGAATGCATCAGCCGTTGCTGTTTCTGAGGGCTTTGAACGATTCATCACTGTGAGCATTGCTGAAGGCAGGTCATTTTCGCAAGTGGAGCTCGAAGGCAATAACAGGGTGTGTATTCTTGGCTATGACGTGGCCGAAAAGCTCTTCGGGAACAATCCGGTGGTAGGTCGCAAAGTAAAGATTGGAGGGCAAAGAGCTACCGTAATTGGCAAATTGAATAAGGAAGGACAGGGTATAATGGGAAATGGTGCCGATGAGTGGGCCATTCTTCCGGTAAAATTTGGAAGAACCGTTATGAATATTGACGAGGGGAATTCGCAAATAACCATGAAGCCGAAGAGTGGGGTGGATCTGAAAGCAATGGAGAATGAAGCACTTATGCATATGAGGGCCATCAGGCAATTAAGACCACTGGAGGATAAGAACTTCGCCCTTAACAAATCGAGCATGCTCAATCAGGGTCTTGACCAACTATTTGGTTTTCTGAATATTGCCGGACTCATCATCGGAGGATTCTCCATCCTTGTGGGTGGCTTCAGTATAGCCAATATCATGTTTGTATCGGTGAAGGAGCGCACCAACGTCATAGGCATTCAAAAAGCCCTTGGGGCGCGTAAGTCTTTTATTCTTTTCCAATTTCTTTTTGAGTCAGTATTGCTATGCCTTATGGGGGGCGCCATAGGTATGGGTGTTATCTGGCTTCTTACCCTCGTGGTTTCATCATTTACTGATTTCGAATTGGTGCTCTCTCTGGGCAATATAGCAATAGGGCTGGGCTTTTCTATATCCATAGGCCTTATTTCCGGCATTGTACCTGCTTCTATGGCTGCCAAAATGGAACCTGTAGAAGCCATCCGTTCCAAAGGCTAAAAGCTGAAAGCAAGGCCCAATGATAGCGCCCATTGGTCGGTGCGAGAGTTGGTTGTGTTGTACGAGAAACTGCCGCCGGCAGGATCTATCCTAACCGATTCAGGATCTATATAAGTGGCTTTGCTTCCAGCAGTTTTCTCAAATCGGGCTTCTACAAATATTCCCTGCACCAACTGGTACTTAGCCCCAATGGCATACCCGGCAATTCCAGTAAAACTTCGGTTCAATCGTTCCTCGGTTGGCTCGCTCCCAAAATCTGACTCGAGCTTACTTTTAATACTAAAGTTTCGCACACCGGTGAAAAGCTCTCCGTAGGGTCTGAATTTTCCGTTTAGGGGGCGGAACCGCCCATGAATCTGATAGGTGTATGCATTTCCATTCACCCTCAAGCTTCCATTTTGTGCATTGCCTTCTGTATCGTACACAGAAATGTTTTTGCTATTTCCTCCCATGGCATTCCAGGCAAAACCACCGCCTACCTCGAACGGTAAGCTCAGCAGAGGAATGCTCAACATGGCATTGATACCAAAAGGTTTTCCTCCGTAGTATTCTGCGAATTCGCCAGTGGGAATGGCTAGTTGCATACCCACTGACAGCGTTGGAGCGCGCTTTTGAACCACTTTCACTGTCTGACCAGCAGAAAGTTCCTGGCCGGACAATGTTTCGGAAATCAATATTGTGCCGACGAAAAATAAAAGTAGTTTGTTCATACTTTCTGTTTTTTGAAATTTAGGCAAAGTATATGCCAAAGGCCATATCCTCTATTGTATCAGTGCGTCTGCATTGGTGTGCAAGGGCGCAAGTGCACTGAGCGCACTTTTTATTTCAGAGATACGCGCTACAGAGAGCCTAAGTTGCCCACCCTTCTCATACATCTTATATCCCAAAGGGTTGCTTTTTATAAAATCGAGAATTTTTGAGAATGCCGCACTTTCGAAATAGGCTGATTTGGGATTGGAAACGAAGAAGCCTATTAACTTGTCGGATTTTAAGGTAAGTTTTTCAAACCCAATCTCTTTTGCGAGCCAGCGCAAACGCACTGCATCCAGAAGGGCATGTGTCTGGGCAGGCACCAATCCAAAGCGATCCTGAAGTCTCATTCGGCAGGTTTCTAATTCAGATTCCCCGGAGATATTGTCAATTTCACGGTATATACTAAGCCTTTCGGCGATGTCGGTCACATAATCATCCGGAATGAGGATTTCAAGGTCTGTTTCAAGAATACAGTCGCTCACGTAGTAGCCATCTTTCTCCCGCTCTTCGTGGTACAAGTCTTTGAAATCTTCTTCTTTCAGCTCCCGGATGGCTTCATCCAGAATCTTCTGATAGGTTTCAAAACCCAGTTCATTGATAAAGCCGCTTTGCTCACCACCAAAGAGATTTCCAGCTCCGCGAATGTCAAGGTCGCGCATGGATATGTTGAGACCGCTGCCCAAATCGCTGAATTGTGTGATGGCCTGTAGTCTTTTGCGCGCCTCGTTGCTCAGGAGCGATTGCGGAGGTGTAAGCAGATAGCAGAAGGCTTTCTTGTTGCTTCTGCCTACGCGTCCCCTTAATTGGTGCAGGTCGCTCAGGCCAAATTCGTGTGCTTCGTTGATGATGATGGTGTTCGCATTGGGAATATCAATGCCTGATTCGATGATGGTGGTTGCTACAAGCACGTCAAATGTCCCGTCTATAAAGTCGGTCATCACTTGTTCTAGCTTTGCACCCTCCATCTGCCCATGGCCAATTACCACCCTTGCTTCAGGCACAAGCCTTTGAATCATCCCGGCTATTTCCTTAATATTCTGAATCTTGTTGTTCACGAAAAACACCTGTCCTCCTCGGCTCAGTTCGTAACTGACTCCATCGCGAATCACTTCTTCGTTAAAATTGAATAGTTCAGTTTGCACAGGAAACCTGTTGGGTGGCGGGGTGCTGATGATGCTTAGGTCGCGGGCACCCATCAATGAAAATTGCAGGGTTCTCGGGATTGGTGTGGCTGTGAGTATAAGGGTATCTACATTGGCCTTCATGGTTTTCAGCTTGTCCTTCACGGCCACCCCAAATTTTTGCTCCTCATCAATAATGAGTAGTCCCAAATCTTTGAACTTGATCTGCTTGCCCACAAGTTTGTGGGTGCCAATAAGAATATCCACTTTCCCATCGGCCAGGTCTTTTAAGATTTCTGTTTGCCTTTTGGTGGATACAAAACGGTTTAAGTACTCAACCCTGCAAGGAAATTCACCAAGCCTTTGACGAAAATTCTTGAAGTGTTGTATGGAAAGTATAGTGGTGGGCACCAGCACCGCCACTTGCTTGCTGTCGCACACCGCCTTGAAAGCCGCCCGGATGGCAATTTCTGTCTTTCCAAAACCCACATCACCACACACAAGACGGTCCATAGGGTAGGGGGCTTGCATGTCTTCTTTGGTCGCTTGGGTTGCTTTTAGTTGGTCTGGCGTGTCTTCATAGATGAAGGATGCCTCCAACTCTGTTTGCAAGTATGTGTCTGGGCTGAAGGCAAATCCCTGTTTTGCTTTCCGTTCGGCATATAGTTTTATAAGGTCGTAAGCAATGAGTTTTACGCGGCTTTTGGTTTTGGCTTTGGCCTTTTGCCAGGCTCCACTACCCAACTTATTTATGGAAGGTTCACTGCCATCCTTACCGCTGTATTTGCTGATGCGGTGCAGGGAGTGAATGCTTACGTAGAGTATATCGCCATCGCGGTATACCAATCGGATTGCTTCCTGTTCTTTGCCATTCACATCTATTTTTTCGAGGCCAGAAAAGCGGCCTACTCCATGGTCAATATGGGTGACAAAATCGCCGGGTTGTAAATTACTCAGCTCTTTGATGGTGAGCGCTTCCTTGTTTTTGCGGAAGCCTTCCTTCAGGTAGAAACGGTGGTACCGCTCAAATATCTGATGGTCGGTATAGCAAGCTATCTTCAATGCCTTATCGGCAAAGCCTTCGGCAATTTCCTCGCGCACAGCCGTGAAGCTTACCTGGGCGTTGAGGTCTTCAAATATTTTTTCGAGGCGCTCCGTTTGCTTTTCATTGCCAGAAAATATATAGTTGTGCACCCCTCGAGCAGTGTTCTCCTTGAGTTTCTGAATTAGCAGATCGAAGTTCTTGTTAAATACCGGCTGTGGTACCTGTTGGTATTCAAATTTTAAAGCGCTGCTGTCAGCATCTGATCCAATGGTTACCCGCCTTAGCTTTTCGAGTTTGCTGAGGAAGGTAGACCCACTGATGTATAGCTCAGCAGGAGGCATGTGTTTCAGTGGTGATTGTAATTTTTCAAACTGTTTTTCGGCTTGTTCAAAGGCCTGATCGAGCCTGTCGGATACGAAGACCTTGTCTCTGCACCACACCACCGTATTTGATCCTGCAAAATCCAGGAATGATTCCTTGGACTCGAGCATGGTACGGGTCTGAATATTCGGAACAATGCTAAAGCTTTTGGCTCTGGAAGTGCTCAGCTGGGTCACAGGGTCAAAAGGGCGTATGCTTTCCACTTCATCACCAAAAAACTCCAACCTAAAGGGCTGCTCCTCGCCAAACGAAAACACATCAACAATGCCGCCCCGTATAGAAAACTGCCCCGGCTCATACACAAAGTCTTCCCTGTGAAAGTCGTATTCGGTAAGCAGTTCATTCAGGAAACCTATGGAGTATTTCCCTCCTACTTCCACATCGAAGGAGTGTGATTTGAGTTGCTTTCTCGTCACCACATTTTCCGAAAGGGCCTCAGGGTACGTCACCATCAGGTGAGGTACATTTTCTTTTTGAGACAGTGATCGAAGTACTTCTGCGCGCAGCACTATGTTGGCATTGTCGGCCCCATCGTGCTGTACGTAAGGGGTGCGATACGATTCCGGATAGAAGAGCACTTTAATGCCTAGCTTTTCAAAGCGCTGCATGTCGTTGTGGAAGTAGGCGGCTTCTTCTTTTTCATTGAGCACCACAATGTGGTCAAGGTTAGACTTGCGGACTATGGCCTGCGCCACGAAGGCCAGACCCGACCCGGATGTGCCTTTTAATTGCACGGCTGCGCTGGAATGCGCAAGTGCATTGGCGATCAGCGCCGTAATGTTGTCATCGAAATATTCCGCTGCGAGTGCGTCCAGGTTCATGCTTCTGCGCGGGCTGCCACAGGGCTGTGCTCGGCCATAAGGGCTTCTGCTTTCTCAACCATGTTTTTAGACCCAATAAATAGGGGTGTGCGTTGGTGTAAGTGGTTCGGTTTGATGGCGAGTATTCTGTTCTTGCCATCAGAAGCTATACCACCGGCTTGTTCAACAATAAATGCAAGCGGAATGTTTTCGTACATCAATCTAAGCTTGCCTTCAGGATTCTTGCCAGTGCTGGGGTAAATATAGATGCCTCCCTTTATCAGGTTGCGGTGAAAATCTGCCACCAGGGAGCCAATGTAACGGCTCGTATAGGGGCGGTTGCTTTCCAGGTCCTCATCCTGGCAGTATTTTATATACCGCTTCACCCCTTCGGGAAATTGCTTATAGTTCCCCTCGTTGATGGAGTAAATGGTGCCATCTTCGGGAATGCGCATTTGGGGGTGCGAAAGACAAAACACGCCTATGGAAGCATCCAGGGTAAAACCATTCACACCATTTCCTGTGCTGAACACGAGCATGGTGCTCGAGCCGTAAATCACGTATCCGGCTGCCACAAGGTCTTCACCTGGTTGCAGAAAGTCATCAAGGTTGGCTACAGTGCCGGGTTTGCTCTTGCGGCGGTATATGGAGAATATGGTGCCTATTGATACATTCACATCAATATTCCCCGAACCATCCAGCGGGTCCATAAGTACGATGTATTTACCCCACATAGCTTCACCTGAGTCGAAGGCTATGTAATCGTCATTTTCTTCGGAGCCTATACCGCATACTTCTTGCTGGGCTTTGAGCGCGGCAATCATTTGTGTGTTGGCGTATACGTCGAGCTTTTGCTGTACTTCACCCTGAATGTTGCTCGCACCCGAGGCGCCCAGAATATCATCAGCCAGTCCCGCTTTGTTTACTTCTCTGTTCACGATTTTGGCCGCAAGCCTTATGGCACTTAGCAGCCTTGAGAGTTCTCCCTTGGCAAAAGGAAAATCAGATTGTCGCTCTACGATAAATTCGCTCAGCGTTATGACTCGATTCATTGTAATAATTTGCAGTAGGTGTGCAAATATGGCGATTTTATAGGAGCGGCAATAAGTTTGGGCAGTCTCTTCAGGAGTTTATTTATTTCCTTTGCAGGGTGAAAGAAACCATCACTGTAAGAGCTGCCGTACCTGCCGATTGTGCCATCGTGATGCAGCTCATCCGTGAACTGGCTGTGTATGAAAAAGCCGCGGATGAAGTACTCGTTACAGAATCTGACCTTCGGGAACATGCATTTGGCAGCAAGCGCTATGTGGAAATTCTCGTTGCCGAGGTGAATGGAAAAATCCTTGGAGCAGCGCTATTTTACGAAAAGTACAGCACCTGGAAAGGTCCTGCCATACACCTTGAAGATTTGATTGTAGCTGAAGACGCCCGCGGTGGAGGCATAGGTGCAGCCTTGCTCAATGAGGTGCTACGCATTGGTGCTGAAAGAGGCTACAGGCGGGTGTACTGGCAGGTGCTGGATTGGAATACTGCAGCCATGCGTTTCTATGAGCGGTACCAAGCCAGCTTTGATGCCGAGTGGGTGAATGTATACGTGGAATTGAATCAACATAAGCAGCTATAATAAGTAAATGAAAGTATTCAAGTTTGGTGGTGCATCAGTGAAGGATGCTGCCGCAGTGGAGAATGTAGCCCGCATCATACGCATGTTTGAGGGGGAGTCGCTGGCTGTAGTGATCTCAGCGATGGGCAAAACCACCAACGCATTGGAGGTGGTGGTACATGCTTATGTGCAAGGGAGCACTGACCTTTCGGCAAAAGCCGAAGCTGTGGAACAAACACACAGGCAAATTATGCAGAATCTGAACTTGCCTTCTGGAAATGAAACAAGTAGAATTGAAGTTCTTTTCAAGGAGTTCAGGCAAAGGCTCAGCGTGCCGCATTCCGACAATTACGACTATGACTATGATCAGATTGTGTGTTATGGCGAACTGTTTGCCACTGCCATTGTGAGTGCTTACCTCACAGCCAAAGGAGTTAGTAATCTGTGGACTGACGCGCGCGACCTGATTCGTACTGACAATACCTACCGGGAAGCGGGTATAAAGTGGGAGAAGACAGAACAACTCCTGTCCAAAGCCTGGCAGAATTTAGTAACCGACAGCAAAAACGGTCCGCCCGTAATGATCACCCAAGGGTTTATAGGGCACACCGACGAGCGCAATGCCACTACATTGGGGCGGGAGGGGTCTGACTTTACTGCTGGAATTCTGGCGTATTGCCTTGGTGCAGAGAGTGTAACCATTTGGAAGGATGTGCCGGGCATGCTCAATGCAGACCCGAAGTATTTCAGTGATGCTGTGATACTGCGCCGCATAAGCTATCGGGAAGCTTTGGAATTGGCTTATTACGGGGCTACAGTTATCCACCCAAAAACGATTAAGCCCTTACAGAACAAGGGAATTCCGCTTTATGTCAGGTCTTTCGTAAAACCCGATGAAGAAGGCACCCATATTGGTAGCAGCACCTTCAGTGATTCACTTATGCCTTCCTATATTTTTAAGGTGAATCAGGTACTTATAAGCTTCAGCCCCCGTGATTTTTCATTTATTGCCGAAGAGAATTTGGGTGAATTGTTCCACCATTTTGCCGACCTGCACTTTAAAATTCACTTGATGCAAAACTCCGCGTTGAACTTTTCCATTTGCACAGACTACGAGGAGTCAAAATTGAAAAGTTTGCTGGAGCTTTGCCATGATCGGTATGAAATGCACTACAATGCACCCTGCGAATTGGTTACCATTCGCCACTATGATCAAGACACTATAAGCCGGCTGCTTATAGGCAAGAAGGTGCTGGTGGAGCAGAGAAGCCGCAATACCGCGAGAATGGTCTTACAGGAAGCAGATTAGGCTTTAGGCCCAATATTAATTCCCGCATTTTATTGGAACCCTTTCCCCAAGGCGGTGTTAATAATTGCCGAAAGGGGAATAACATTTTTAATAAAATCTCCGTTACTTGCATATGAAAATCCAGCAAGGCGCTGGTGATTGCAGTAAAGAGCCATAACTTGCTTGGTTGCTCCTGCGGTTTTGTATCACTAATTAAAAGGAGGTGTGTAATGTCTGATAGTTCCAAACAGGTTATCGTAGCTTACACTTCAGCTGTCTCCTTTGGAGGCCGCTTCTGAAGATTGAAGCCCTGTCCGGGGTTTCAGCGTAAGCTGTGAAAACCAGGACTAAATAATGAAGCCCGGCTATATGCCGGGCTTCGTGCTTTTTAAGTTTTTTGAAAGTAGAATGGAGGGAAAGGCTTCAAAGACTTACTTTTTCACCATCTTCTTGGTAATCATTTCACCATTGGCATACACGGTATAGAAGTACATTCCAGGTGCAAGGTAGCTGCCATTGAGAGTGATTGATTGGGGTCCGGCATTCATTTGTTCGTCTACTAGCTTGTGTAACGGACGTCCGTTCACATCGCTCACAAGAACCACTACGCTGGCATCGGCGGGGAGTGTAAAATCAATCCGTGTGTAGGTGTCAAAAGGATTTGGCACGTTTTGCATAAGCTTAATGCCGCCGCTCTTACCGGCAGGAACATGCTCATCAATTGTACTGTCCCATATTTGGTCAAGGGTAGGGCATGTACAACAATTGTCTGTCTTAGTTTGAAGGGCTTGTACTACTGCAAGGATGGATGCCATTTGTTGTTGCAAATTTTCAATTTGATCTTGAAGTACTTCCACTTCGTTCTGAAGCACTTCTGCTTCTTCACTTTTAGCTTCAGCCATATCGCTTTGTTCGTTGAACCCAGCGATAAGAAGTGGAATAAACTGCTCATAGTTAAGACCTTTAATTTCTACTTCAGGCGACACTGGCTCATTTTCAAGGTTAGTCATTGCAGGGTGGGTGTAGTTTCTCACCAAACTGGGCAACACTGCTTCTACATCCTGAGAGATGAGTCCATACCTCGTACCTTCAGGCAATGAGAGAAAATCGTATTCTTCTGTCTTGAATTCGTAGGTTTTGGCACTCAGCTGGTTCAATATTTCTGAGGCATTTTCTATATTCTCAATGTTTTGTTTGAGGTTTTCGTCAGAAGGGGCAATGATAGAGCCTGAGTATTCAATGTCGCCAATAAGGTATAGGGCCCAATTTTCTTCTCCTCCCGTTTCAGTACAAGTTACTATATCAGATGGCTTGTCGCTACCGTACAGGCCTATATTGATCCGGGCGCCACAAGCTACTCCTATAATTCCAAAATTGGTAGAAGCCTGTTCTGCTGTGACGACATTGAGCGCAGTACCTCTGGCGCCGATGTTATAACAGGGAGGCGCGCTTCCACCGCTCAGAAAAGCGTTTTGTGCAATGCCTTGAAATCCGTAGTTCTGCGTGGCTTTGGAATCAATCAGGGTAGCAAATCCACGGTTTATTCCAAGGTTTGAACCAGTGGTTGCTATCTCGGTGTACACCCCATTGTTTGATGCGACAAACATTGTTCCCGATGAAGCGGTATTCACAAAAAAACCTGGCTCCCGCTATACTGGCTCCAGTGCTTGTTGAATTGGATTCAATTCCAACATTGCTGGTCTGAGAAATCCGCAAATTTATACCTGCGGCAGGTGTGGCATTAAGGCCGAGTTTTCCGGTTGTTGAGAGGGTCATGCGCAAGGAACCGTCGGTGTGGAAAAGAAGTGGCTCAGTGTTGTTGGTGCCGAAGTATTCACCGGGTGCAATTGAGTTTCCATCAATATCCCAAGTCTGACCTTGAGAAATTCCTGACCACAATAATACGATGCCTAATGATAAGGCAATGTTGATGTTTAGAATCGTTTTCATTTTAGGGAGGTTTAATTACCCTAAACTGAACTCATCGCTTTACAAATTTTTGGCAGCTTTGCCAAGACCTACTCTTATCTTCTAAAACAAGCATATACAAGCCATCTTTCAGCAAATCAACCGAGATTTGAACATATTCTTGATTTCCTGTAATGCCTTGTATCAACTCAGTTCCCAAAATATCCATTATTCTGTAACTAGTAAATGTGGGTGCTTGAACATTCAAAATTCCTGTAGTAGGGTTTGGCCATACTTTAAGTTGATTTTCAGACCGCCTACTTAGATTCAGTGAATTTGAACCAACATAAACATTGTCTACATAGTAATAGGCATGATTGAGATAGTGATTAAAACTATCTTGTCCTTCCGGGAGCGCATTGGTAGATTCAATCTCAGAATTAGATTGAAAATTACCTATATACATAAAGCGCTCTCCACCTCTTGCAATATAGGTCCAGTTGAGCAGGGTCCAGTTTTCTTTGTCCACTATGAAATTACCAGCACTGTTACTTAGGGAGGGGGTGATTGGTAAATGATTGGCAGAAAGATAGTTCGTATCCAACTCGTTAATAAAAGAAACCTGTATTGCCCAAATACCCCTGGCCATCCGTTCAGCGAGAGAAACATAAAAGCTCACTTCATATATTTCATTCTCTATGAGCGGCTCTACGAGTTCTACAGAAAGATATTCTCGCCATTCAACATCAGGCGCATATCCAGGAGCCATAGCAAAAAAACCTCCATATCCGTCACCCTCATAAGGCTCCTGACATCCAAGGAAATTCGTTGGCACACCAAAATGCCATTGATTAAGCGATACAATCTCAGGATAAGGACAAGGATCCGGATTTACAGCACCGCACACGTGAAATACGTCAGGAGTACCTTTGGTTGGCCTAAACCAGGGAGGTGCATGGTGTATATGGCCATTGTTCCACTGACATTCTGAGCGCTCTTCAAACCCCGGATTGGGTACAAGATTCACTGGTTGAGCACATGCTACAAAGCAGGAAAAGATAAAAAAAAGAAAAGTAAAGCGATAAGCCAATTTTTGGGAGTTTTGGGTTAAAATTAACTTGAAATTGTTTTAGGGTTCGAGGGAGCGAATGCCCGAAGTTGCTGCTTTGAAATATTTTCTTTCGGCCCCAAGGCCGCCAATGCTGAACCGAAATAAGACGATAAAAGATGCTTGCGTAGATTCCCAGATTCAGCCGGACCAGTGCAAGGTGCAAGGTGCAAGGTGCAAGGTGCAATATGGTTTTTTCACTTTCACAACAATGAAGGTATAAAAACATTTTTAATATCAAAGCCGTGAGCAAGATATGTAGCTTCGGCCAATAGGAATAAGCTCAGTGCTTATTGAGGCAGTTGGTGTTGCGTCAATTATTAATCGGCCTTCACAGCAGAATTGTAAAAGGGAATTTTGCTTTGATAAAAATCTGCCGGGCTTAAATCCAATTTAATAAACATGAACTAACAACCCCCCAACCAAAAAGGCACTGACAGGGCATATTCGTTTGGGCTGAAGTCGAGAATCCAACAACTAAACGCTGAAGCTTTCGCCTTATGCTGAATCCATGCATGTGCAAGGTTTCAGCGTAAGCTGTGAAAACCAACCCCAACCCCTCACTTCGTCCTCATACAGAAGTCGCTAATTTTCTGTTCAGCTTTTTTAAAGCCCAGCCTCAGTGCTTCTTGCAAATCTTCGCAGCCGGGTATTTCCTGGTAGTTCATGATTTTGGTAATGCCCCGATTGTAGTATGCATCGGCATAGGTGGGGTCTAGTCTTATGGCTTGGTCATAATCTCTCAGTGCTTCCATGTATTTACCAAAGAAGGATTTTAAGTTGCCCCGCTGATTCCACAGCGTGGGGTCATCAGGGTCTGTTTCTATAGCCCGGTCAAAGTCCACTACGCTGGCAGCGTAATCGCCCAACATGCTGCGGGAAAAGCCTCGGTTGTAAAGTGCATCTGTGAAATCGCCCTTTATGTCAATGGCCCGGGAGTAGTCTTTGATCGCCGCTTCATCTTCACCCAACATTTTATTGGCAATGGCCCGGTTGAAGTGCGCATTGGGAAAATCCTGGTTGATGGCGATGGCTATGTTGAGGTCATTGAGGGCCTTGTCGGGATTGCCCATTCTTTTGTGCACCACCCCACGGTTATAATAGGCTATTGGAAATCTGGGATTGATGGAAATGGCCTGATCAAAAGATTCGAGCGCAGCAAGAAGTTCATCGAAGTGCAAGTGAAACAACCCCTTGATGTCATACACTAGCGCAGAATATGGGCGCAGGGCAAGTGCGCTTTCCAGATCTTTCAATGCTGCATCATAATCATTGAGGCGGGTGTAGGTGATGGCGCGTTTCAGGTAGGCCATGGTATCTTTTGGGTTGAGCTCAAGAATGAAGTTGAGGTCGCTGAGTGCATCATTAAATTCGTTGCTTTCCAGATTTGCCAGCGACCTGGTGTCGAGCAGGTAATCTTCGTACGGACTCATCTCCAGCGCTTTATCCAGTGTTGTGATGGCACCTTTGAAGTCGCTTTGCAGTATTTGCAGCTTGGCGCGCTGATCGTAATACACCCCGCTGGAAGGATTTATTTCTATGGCTTTATTGTAGTCCACTGCCGACTCAGTGTACCTGCCCATACGCTGCAGGAGGAGCGCTCTCTTCATATAGGCCTCTGCATAATTGGGATCCGTTTTTATAGCGGCGGTATACTCATCATAGGCATTGTTGAAGTTGCCTCCTCTTTTGGACATTTCTGCTTTCTGCATGAACTGCATGGATTCCTGCCGGCCCTGTGAATACTCTACTTGCGCCATTACAGTATCGTGGATAGATACAATGCTGAGAAATAAAAGCAGGCGCCTAAGCTTCATCATGTGATTCCTGGTATTTGGGTTGCCATGAAATTACATCTTTTTACCAATTGAAGCATAGGTTTTCTTCATAATACTGGCTTTTCATATGAATGAAAGGAAGTTATGGCTTTGATCGAAGCAACAATTTTAGTGAGTACCATTGAATATGGAAAAGGTAAATATTTCAAATCTTGTAAAAACTGCCGTTCCTTTCCGGTATGCAGCATTTCCTGAAATGGTCTGATAAACCCAGAGAGAAATCACCCAACTTCATTTAATAGTTAGAGTATCCACCTTTAAAACCTTTGCCATGAAAAACATCATTTTTACGCTTGCTTTTATTTCTCTGATTGCACAAGGAACGGCACAGAATTATGGAGAGATCCACGGGCGTGTGCTTGACAAAGAAACGAAGACTCCCATACCTTTTGCCACCATCAGTGCCGATTATGGTGGACGGCTCACTGGCACGGTGAGCGACGATGAAGGGCGGTTTCGCTTGAAACCACTTCAGCCGAGCACCTATGTCATCAAAATTAGTTTTGTAGGTTACGAGTCGCGTACCCTTTCAGAAATTCATGTTGCATCGAACAAGATTACAGCGCTCGGTGAAATTTATCTTTCTATAAACAATGACCTCCCGCAGATAGAGATCGTGGGACATAAGCTGATTGATGCCGACAATCCAAATGTGATTACGATGAAGGACGGACAAATAAAACACAATGCCCTGCTCAGCAATCCTGCCCGGTTGGTAGGTTCGCTCACTTCTGAGCTCACCACTACGGAGGCGGGTGAGTTTATAGTAAGGGGTGGCAGACCGGGAACTTCAGCAACGTATGTAGATGGTGTGCGGCTCACCAACGGGCTCAACAATCTGCCGGGATCGGCCATAAGAAGTATTAGTATCTATACTGGTGGTATTCCGGCAAAGTATGGAGACATTACAGGCGGGGTTGTGATCATCGAAACCAAGAGCTATTTTGATTACTACAATGATTATATCGCCGAATTGAACAGGTAATTGAATTGGGAAGTCTACATGCACGATTCAGGTTTCAGCCTGATCTTTTGCCAGCCGCCCCCAAATCTTTACTTTCGTACCCAAAGCCACTACCATGTACGGAAAGATTCAGCAATACCTACAAAACGAACTTAAAAGCATTGAAGACGCAGGTCTCTTCAAGCGGGAGCGCATCATCGCCTCGGAGCAAGGAGCAGAGATCACCCTTGCAGATGGAAAAAAGGTGCTCAACTTCTGTGCGAACAACTACCTGGGGCTCTCCTCGCACCCCGATGTACTGGCCGCAGCGGCAGATACGCTGAAAAGCAGAGGTTACGGGATGTCATCAGTTCGCTTTATCTGTGGCACACAGGATATCCATAAGAAACTGGAAGCAGCCATTGCCAAATTTCACGGTACTGAAGATACCATCCTCTATGCGGCTTGTTTCGATGCCAACGGAGGCGTGTTCGAACCCCTGCTCGGTGCGGAAGATGCCATCATAAGCGATGCGCTGAACCATGCCAGCATCATAGACGGTGTGCGCCTTTGCAAAGCGCAGCGGTACCGCTACGCCAACAATGATATGTCCGATCTTGAAGTGCAACTGAAGGCTGCAGCTGCTGCGGGTTGTAGATTTAAGCTTATTGTAACAGATGGGGTGTTCAGTATGGATGGTGTGGTGGCCGATATGAAAGGTATTTGCGATCTCGCTGATAAATACGATGCGATGGTGATGGTGGACGAATGCCACAGCGCTGGTTTTATTGGCAAAACAGGCAGGGGATCGGTAGAGGCAGGCGGTGTGATGGGCAGGGTAGATATCATTACAGGAACACTTGGAAAAGCCCTGGGCGGCGCTATGGGTGGCTATACCACCGGACGCAAGGAGATTATTGAGATGCTTCGTCAGCGCTCACGTCCTTATTTATTTAGTAATTCGTTGGCTCCGGCCATCGTGGGAGCCTCGCTAAAGGTATTCGAGCTGCTCAGCGAAAGCACAACCCTGCGCGATAAACTGGAGGCCAATGTGAATCGGTTTAAGGAAGGCATGGGCAAGCTCGGGTTCGATATTGTGCAAGGCGACAGTGCGATAGTGCCTGTAATGTTGTACGATGCGCGTCTCTCCCAGGTCATGGCTGATAAGCTCCTGAAAGAAGGTATTTATGTAATTGGGTTCTACTACCCGGTTGTGCCAAAGGACAAAGCCCGCATACGCGTACAACTCAGTGCGGCCCACAGCTTTGAACATATCGACAGGGCCATTGCTGCATTTGAGAAGGTTGGAAAAGAAGTAGGCGTCCTGGTGGCGTAGGTGCTTTCAGTTTTCTACTGAAATTAGAAGGAGTCCACTTGATTTCCTCTATTTTTCTGAAGTACGCAAAACCAGAAGGTGCATTCTGCAATTTTAAAAGAAGGACGTAAATTACATTCCTAGCCGTTGTATTTTCTCGGCGAGAAAGCGGGATAGCTTTTCATAGCTCTCTATGGTCCAGCCGGCCACGTGCGGACTCAACACCACTTTTTCGCTCCTCGACAAATACCCGAAGGGTTCGGGAAGCGCGTTGAAATCCAGGTGTTCAAAAGATTTTTTCTCGTACTCAATCACGTCGAGGCATGCGCCAAGCACCTTTCCGCTTTCAAGCCCACTTTGTAGGGCCGCTGTATTTACGTGCTTTCCACGAGCGGTATTGATCAGGTAAAATGGTTTCGCCATGGCTTCGATGAAGGTTGTATCCACATAGTAGTTTGTCTCCTCGCTTAGCGGCAAATGCAAGGAAACTACATCTGCTTCATTGTATATTTTTTCCGGGGAACATTCTGAGACTCCCTGCCCACCAAAACCCTTTTTGTACTTATCGTAGGCAAGAACTTTGCAGCCGAAGCCTTGTAGTTTTTCCGCGAAAGCGCTGCCCATATGTCCGAAGCCTATAATTCCCACCGTCAATGAGCAAAGCTCACGCCCCCGCCTGCCTTCACGGTTCCAGATGCCTTGCCGCACTTCTGCATCGGCAAGGTGGAGCCTGTTCAGTAGCATAAGCAGCATGCCCACAGCATGT
Source organism: Cryomorpha sp. (assembly GCA_041749535.1). Lineage (GTDB taxonomy): Bacteria > Bacteroidota > Bacteroidia > Flavobacteriales_D > Cryomorphaceae > JBBQZU01. The sequence goes on from JBGTBE010000011.1 coordinate 33,277, forward strand.
TCACCTACCGCATCGCGGTTGCCTTCGGGAGAGTTTACCACGCTGATGCCTGCATTTTTGGCGGCAGTGAGATCTATGTTCTCAAGTCCTGCACCGGAACGGGCTATAAATTTGAGGTTTTTAGCAGCTCTTATAAGAGTAGCATCAACAGGTATCCGGCTGCGAATCACAAGGCCAGCGTAGTCAGCCATGCTTTCCACTATTTCGCTGTAAGGTGAGACATAATTGTGTTCGCATTCAAAGCCATTTGCCAGCAGGCGCTCTTCGAGAATAGGGTGCACCCTGTCTACAAACAGCACCTTCATCAGATGTTGAAAAAGAGTTTGGCAAAGAGAAAATATACGCTCAGGCCTATGATGTCATTCATGGTGGTGATGAAGGGACCTGTGGCCAGGGCAGCGTCAATTTTTACTTTGTCGAGGAGCAGGGGTACAATGGTGCCGAACAAAGCCGCCACGATGATCACTGCGAAGAGGGAAACGCCCACCGTGTAACTGAGGGCCAGAGAATCGAGAAATACGAGGCCATAAATTAAGATCACAATGCCGCAAACCAGTCCATTAATTGCTGCAACCGCGAGTTCCTTAAGCAGTTTCAGGAAAATACCGCTGGAGGAAAGACTTTTATTTGCCAGGCCTTGCACTACGATGGCCGAAGATTGTACGCCTACATTTCCGCCCATAGCTGCAATAAGAGGTACGAACAGCATCAATGCAGCGACTTTAACCAGTTGCTCTTCAAAAATTCCAATCACCTGGGCAACGAGCAGCCCACCTACGAGGCCTATGAGGAGCCAGGGAAGGCGGGCTCTTGACAATAGCCACACATTATCGCCTTCATCCACATCTTCTGATATACCTGATGCAAGCTGATAATCGCGTTCTGCTTCTTCCTTTATAAAGTCCACCACATCATCAATGGTAATTCTACCCAGCAAGTGCATGTCCTCATCTACTACAGGCAGTGCGACGAGGTCGTATTTCTCCATCATCTTGGAGCACTCTTCGCCACTGGTATCAGGGTATACATATCGGAGGGGGTGGCTTTCAAAAATATCAGCTATAAGGGTCTTGATACTCGATGATGAAAAGAGCAACTTTTTGAGAGGCAGTATTCCTATGAATCGGTCATTCTCATCCACCACATACACGGTATACACATGGTCAATTTCTTCGGCCTGTTTGCGCATTTCGCGAATGCCGCGGGCAATGGACCAGGAACTGCGCACCTTGATAAGTTCCTTGGCCATAAGGCCTCCTGCGGTGTCGTCATCGTACTGAAGGAGGTCGCTTACGTCGGTCTTTTGTTCCTCATCGGTAATGAGTGCAATAACTTCGGCCTGCTTTTCATCGCTGAGCTCAGAGAGCACGTCGGCAGCATCGTCAGAGTCGATATTGTCGATGAGCTGCTCTGCAATCTCCTTAGAAGTGAGGGTAGCCAAGAGTCTTTCCCTGCTGTCTTCGTCGAGCTCTACAAGCACATCTGCCGCCTTCTCCCCTTCGAGCAACTTCAGTACATAACTGGCTTCGACAGTGCGGAGGGCGTCAAAAATCTCCGCAATGTCTGCGGGGTGCAATTTTTCAAATTCGGCAGCGAGGAATCTGTCGCGGCCTTCGGCGATGGCTTCTCTGAGGTCTTCAAGGTACTCTTTGGTAAGCTCGAAATGCATACGCCTTTACCTTATTAATTGGTGAGCCCAAAAGTAAGAAAATAGCCCGGCCTATGGGTGTTTCTGTGCTTTAACTTACTGAACTTTGGCCTGCGAGAAGCTTGATGGACAGTTCCAGAAAATCTTCGGGCGAAAGCTGCTCGGGTCTCAGGCCTAGCTCGGATTTCAGGCTGATTGAAAGATCTGTTGTAAGCAGCGTAGCGAGGCTGTTGCGCATGGTTTTTCTTCTTTGACCAAAGGCCATTTTAACCACCTTTCTGAAAAATTGGTAGGGCACGGGCAGTTCCTTGCGTGTATTTCGCGTAAGCCTTATAACCCCGCTTTTCACTTTGGGAGGGGGATTGAATGATCCCTCATTTACAGTAAAAAGGTACTCTGTATGAAAGTAAACTTGTACAAGCACGGTGAGAATTCCGTAATCCTTGTTGCCATGCCCCGCAGTGATTCTTTGACCCACCTCTCTCTGAAACATGCCAACAAGCTCGGGCATCAGGTCGGGTGCTTCTACCACACGGAAGAGAATCTGCGAGGAGATGTTGTAAGGAAAATTGCCAATCACCGCAAAAGACTGACCGTCAAAGATGTGGTTCAGGTCTAGTTGGAGGAAGTCACCTTCTATGATGTGCTCTTTCAGTTTAGGAAGGTGCGTATGCAGCCAGGCCACAGATTCCCGGTCTATCTCTATAAGTTTCAGGCTTTCAATTTTCGATGCGAGCAAGGCACGGGTGAGTATGCCCGTACCCGGACCTATCTCGAGCACGTTTTGCACATTGTCCGAAAGGGCCGCGGCAATTCTCCCTGCAATGGCCGGCTCGGTGAGGAAATGCTGCCCCAGGTGTTTCTTGGCACGGACCTTATCCATTGGTGTCATGAATAATGTGAAGGAGGGTGCGGAAAGCGGCTATGCGCCCTCCGAACTTCAATTCTGTTTCGTAGCGCAAGCGGTCGGCTTCATTGGCTATATAGCGGTCATAGTCGGCCATACTCACGGCAAAATACTGTATGCTGTATGTTTTGCCACCATCTTCTTCGGCGATGATGCGGGCAATGCGGGCATCTCTGAAGCAGCCTGTAGCGAGTACATCAGGAATGTGATGCTCCTTCATCCATTGCAGCCATTCATCATGGGCTTCATGGTCTACATTTATCGTTACATTGTACATGATCATGGCGTAAAGATGCTAAAGATTGGCGCTTGTTTGAGAAGCTAGGGTAAGGTTTGTAAATTTGTATAAATCTGCGACACTTGACCAATCCCATCATCCTTGCCATCCCCGTGTTTTTTCTGCTCATGGTCCTCGAATTGGCTTGGGGGTACTGGAAAGATAAAAAGCTCTATCGCCTCAACGATGCTGTAACCAATATCAGTTGCGGAATTCTGGATCAGCTCACAGGACTTTTTGCCAAGATATTCACCGTTGCTGCCTACCATTTTATTTTCACCCACTTTGCGCTCTTTTCGTTTGAAACTACCTGGTACTGGATATTGATCGGATTTTTGGGTGTAGATTTCTTCTACTATTGGGCACACCGTATGAGCCATCAGGTGAATGTGTTTTGGCTCGGCCATGTGGTGCACCATCAGAGCGAAGATTATAACCTGAGTGTGGCCTTGAGACAGAGCACTTTTCAGAAAATGTTTACCTTCTTTTTTTATTTTCCATTGGCATTCATTGGATTTAACACGGAGTGGTTTGTGCTCATGGGAGCCTTCAACCTTCTTTATCAGTTTTGGATTCATACCGAAGTGATCAACAAGCTACCCCGATGGTATGAATATGTTTTCAATACACCTTCTCACCACCGCGTGCACCACGGTCGCGACCCCAAGTATATAGACCGCAACCATGGGGGTACCCTCATTATTTGGGACCGTATTTTTGGCACTTTCCAGCAGGAAGAAGAGCGCCCTACGTACGGCATCACCACGCCAACCGACACCTGGAATCCTGTGATGGCCAATCTCCAACCCTTTGCCCGGCTATGGGAAGAAATGAAATCTGTGCCTGGTGCGTCCAACAAGCTAAAACTTGCACTGATGCCTCCCGGGTGGTATCCTGAAAACCTTGGTGGATTCAGGGCACCGAAGGCAGTAGACAAAGCTACTTATCTCAAATATGATGTTCCGGTTTCAGTGCAGCTCAATTGGTATTTGGCAGTGCAGTATTTGGTCATACTTGCAGCAACTTCCCTCTTCTTATTCAACTTTGAGCAATTCTCCCTACTCAATCAAGGCATCGTCGCTATTGCTGTCATACTCTCGGTTATGGGTTTGGGTATGCTTTTCGAAAGCCGTGCAGTGGCAGTAAGACTTGAGTTTTTCAGATTTTTACTTTCCACAGGTTTGGGTGTGTACCTGTACATAATCGATATGTGTGGATGGTGGCTGCCTGCCGGATGGCTTGTTATCTTCATGATTTCTATGCTTATACTTCCGCGCCTTAACCTTTCATCGTATACTACAGTTAAAATATGATGCGCTTTTTCACCTTCACTTACCTTGTGGTTCTTATCGTTCATCTTGCAGCCGGTGTTCTTGGTTGGGAAGAAACACTATTTATAACCAAACCCATGCTCCTGAGCATACTGCTGCTGTATGTGCTCACGTATGTGCTTAGGTTTCGCGCAGGTGTTTTTGGCTATGTTGTGTGTGCAGCGTTGTTTTTTTCCCTTCTGGGTGATGTGTTTCTCATGTTTCAGCAATGGGACAATACTTATTTTATTCTTGGACTTTCAGCTTTCCTGCTTGCCCATGTGCTATATACATATGCCTTCACACGCACCTATATCGCCAACCACGAGATAGCTTTACTCAAGAAATATGGTTGGGTGATGGTGGCTGTTGTGGGCTATGGATTCTATTTTTTTAATTTGATAAAAGACCATCTCCACGACATGATTGGTCCAGTGATGGTATATACAATGGCCATCATTGTAATGCTACTTATTGCGTTGAATAGATTTAAGAAAGTAAATGACCGCAGTTTTTGGTACACAGCGGTGGGTGCAATCTTATTTGTGGCTTCCGACAGTATTCTTGCGTGGAATAAGTTCGTGAATGAATTGGATTATTCCCACGTATCCATCATGCTCACATATGGATTGGCACAGCTTGGAATTGCCTTAGGAGCAACGGAACAAATTGCAGACAATGCAATGCTTAGCGACAAAAATTTGGATAGTTACATATCCACCTGAAAGCATTCTTAAGTTGACTCATGGAGTGCGCTCATTGATGATGACATTGCTTCCCGGTATTTCCGGATTGTCACCCCTTAAGGTCCTGAATTTCTTCCTGGCTTCTGTTACGTAAAGACTGCCAGGAAAATCAAGCATAAGCTGCTTGTAATACTCTTGGGCTTTTTCAAGGTCTTTAATTTTTAGCTCATACAGCGTTGCCAGATCGTACAGTGCATCGTCAGCGTTAATATCGAAATAGTGGTTTGCAATGACTTCTTTATAGTAGTTGGCAGCATTTTCCAGTTGGCCCGTAGTTTCACTTATCTCCGCCCTTCGCATCAAAATATCATCGCTCAGAGAATGCCCCGGATAATTGGTGGCAATGCTATCGAGTGTGGTAAGGGCATCATCGAATCTTCGCTGAACGATCAATAAGTCGGCCCTTGCAAATTTGAGCATGGGGTCAATGATGGTGTCCAGGTTCAGGTTGTCGGTAATTAGCAGTGAAAGCGACATAGCGTCGTTGCTGATGAGCTTAGATGTGCTGCCTTTTAGTACATCGAGTTGTGCCTGCGCCCACTCAAACTCACCTACATAATAGCTTATTCGCGCATTCATAAACTTGGCCTGATAGCCTTGCAAATCGTTTTTGTAATCTTTGTCTACTTGGGAGCAAAGAAGGCTGGCGTCCCAGATGTAATTTCTGGCTATGAGAATCTCCGCGAGCTCCAGTTTAATTTCGGCATTTATATTGCCATACAGTGAGCGCACTTCAAGTGCTTCATTCAGTATATCAGTCGCACCTTCCAAATCACCCAAATAATAAGCCCGGATTTTAGCAAGCTGTCTGTACAAGTTTATGGTTTCAACATTGCCACTTAGCTCATTTTTTAGGGTTAAAATCTCATTTGCCAGTGCTTGAAAAGCTGGAATATCTGGCGGGTAATTTCGGCGCAGCAATTCGAAATCTGCCTGCAGGGAGCCCATTCTGGAAAAGTTGTAATAAGGATTGCCGGGTCCTTTCTCTATCAGGTATTTGTAGCACTTGGATGCAACATCGAAAGCTTCATTGTTCACACACAATCCCGCCAAGGAGAGGAGTCTTTGTCCTTGCTCGTTGAGTCGTTTGTCAATACCGCGCAACTGAATGAAAGCCCCGTTGAAGTCGCGCATTTGCAAAAATAGCCACGTGAGCATCTCAGCATAGATGGTAGATTCGGGAGATTTTTGAACCCTTCGCAGCAATTCATTTCTGAGGATGGCTGCCTCATCTTCATTGTTCAAATCCAGGCTTCTGTTCAAGGCATTTTGAACAGTTTGAAGGTATGCTTCGTTTGCAGCGATGAGGTCGAGATATTCGACTATCATTTTCTCTTTATCGCCCAAGGCTCCATAAAGTCCCGCCATCTCATAGCTGAAGGTGTACTGATTGTCGAGCGATCGCTTGCCGACTTGATAGGTTTGCATGGCCAAATCATTCTTGCTTTTGCGAATGAATTCGTTCGCAGTGCGAACAATCATTCCCTGGCTTTTGGGCATGGATTCAATCGCGTCTTGGTATGCCTTGTCTGCTGATTTTTGATCGCCTTCGGCTTCATAAACGGCACCAAGGTCTATATACAGCACATTTGAATTAAAGCGTTTCATCTGCTTCTTTACATGCTTTTCAGCTTCTTTGGTATCGCCCATCTTCAGCATGCAATCCAGCAGTGCAGTATAGTTAATGCTGTTCGCATTTTGGCTGTAAAGGCGCTCGTAATACAGCCTGGCCTTTTCGTAATCTCCAGTCTCGTAGTAGTATGCGGCGAGTTTGTCATCTTCCGTTTCCTGTGCAAGCACGGGGAAGCTTAAGAAGAGCCCGGCAACCAATACAAGTAGAAATTTATTCATTTACAATGTTTTCAATGCTGTGATGAGGCTGTCCATTTTTGGTTCTATAACTACCAACTTTCTTTTGGAAACCATGTTGCTCGTTTCCAAAGCTTGTTTGTCATACATGATCTTTTCAGCGGCCAGTTTTTCTTCGATGAATACTCTCTTAACGATATTGGTATCCAAAAGATTGTTCGAAAGATCATGCCTGAGACTTCCAAGCTGGTTCTTAGTGAAAACCAATTCAGCTTCTACCCTGTAGTATTCTTTAGTGAAGTTTTGCAATGGCTTCTTAAGCTCCCTGTATTCAGACATAATCATGGCTACTTCTCTTTGCATGGTATCTCCACGTTGGGTGTGCCATGCTTGCACAAAATTGGTTCGCTCTGAGAATGTTTTCGACAAGGTAGTGTAATCCAGGGTGTCGAGTTTTCCAAGCGAAGCCGTACACGTATCGATACTGTAGATCAGCGAATCAATGGTGGCAATCTCTTTTTCGTACCAGGTGGTGGGTGTGCATGCCGAAGCCAGTAAACCAGAAACCACTGCGATATATGCGAAGCCCCTCATCATTTTATACTGTTAAAGTGGGTGTATGAATGCAGTGCACCCGGAATTTTAATATAGCCCGGTTGCTGATGGTTTTCCAACAGCGCTGCAACTATACGCGGGAGCGCGAGCGCAGAACCGTTCAATGAATGTACGAGCTGGATTTTGCGTTCGGCATTCCTAAACCTGCACTTTAGACGGTTACTTTGGAAGGTCTCAAAATTAGACACAGAGCTTACCTCCAGCCAACGCTTTTGAGCGGCTGAGTATACTTCAAAGTCGTAGGTCATGGCAGAGGCAAAACCCATATCTCCACCACAAAGTCTGAGAATGCGGTAGGGGAGTTCCAGATTGTTAAGGAGTCCTTTTACGTGATCTACCATCTGATCGAGTATTTCATTGCTCTTGTCAGGGTGTGCAATCTGTACAATTTCAACCTTGTCGAACTGATGAAGTCGGTTTAGTCCGCGCACATCTTTGCCATATGATCCTGCTTCTCTCCTGAAACAAGGGGTGTAGGCACAGTGTTTCACCGGAAGGTCACTTTCATTGAGGATCACATCTCTGTATATATTGGTAACTGGGACTTCGGCGGTGGGTATGAGGAATAATTTGTCTTCTCCCACATAGTACATCTGCCCTTCTTTGTCGGGTAGCTGACCAGTACCGAAGCCCGAGGCCTCGTTCACAACATGCGGTGTCATCACTTCATCATATCCAGCTTTAGAAGCTTCGTCGAGGAAGTAATTTATAAGGGCGCGTTGAAGTTTTGCTCCCTGTCCGGTATACACAGGAAACCCTGCGCCTGCGATTTTAACACCAGTTTCGAAATCTATAAGTTTATACTGCTGGGCAAGGTCCCAATGAGGCTGGGCATCTTTGTGAAGAACTGGGATCTCTCCAGCCCTGAAAACTTCTTCATTCTCTTCAGGTGTTTTACCAAGCTTCACCTTTTTATCTGGCGCATTGGGTATGTGACAGAGCACAGCTATGAGTTGTTCTTCAGCCTGAGCTTGTTCTTGCTTAAGTTGATGTGCGCTTTCTTTGAAAGTAGCTACTGTAGCCTTTAGTGCTTCGGCTTCATCACCCTTTCCATCTTTCATGAGGGAACCAATGGCTTTAGAAGCCAGGTTTATTTCAGCCAACTTCCTATCGAGTTCTGCTTGCAGCGCGCGTTTTTGGCTATCAAGGTCCAGCGCCTGTTCCACAAGTGCAGGCAGGGCACTGTTGGCACGGCGTGCCAGTCTATCGAGAATTTCCGCTTTATTTTCTCTCAGTTGATGTATTTCGAGCATTTGCTTCGGGGTGTGATATTTTAGGTTAACAAGACACAAAGGTACGGCACAAAAAAAACTCCTGACAAGCAGGAGTTTTCAATAATATTTAAAAAAACATCTTACTTGTCGGCAGTGTGTGGTATCACCGATACGAACGACTTGTCGTCGCGGCGCTTACGAAATTCCACCACGCCATCAGTAAGTGCGAATAGGGTATGGTCATTGCCAAGACCTACGTTTACACCTGGATGATGTTTGGTGCCACGCTGCCTCACGATAATGTTGCCTGCAATGGCGTTTTGACCGCCAAATATTTTGATGCCGAGACGTTTGCTATGTGATTCGCGGCCGTTTTTAGAGCTACCTACTCCTTTCTTATGTGCCATGAAATTTCTTTTTTATTGTTTCTATTCCTTCTTACTTAAGCTCTGTCAACACCACCATCAAGGCGGTCTTGCAGTTCTTTTAACTCATCCCATTTGCCATCGGCAGCAAGCTGCGCTTGAGCAGGCCATGTTTCAGGATTGTGCGATGCGAACGTAGATCCTGCTTCTGCAAGTATTTCATTCAGTTTATCTGCTGTAGTTTTAGCAAGGTCACCAAAACTATTGATACCGGCATTGTTGAGCAACTCAGCGATCTTTGGACCTATGCCTTCAATCTTTTTCAGATCATCACCTTTGGCCGCAGTCTTAGTAGCCTTGGGAGTTGCTTTCTCAGCGGGCTTTTCGGTCTTCTCAGCTTTTTCAGCTTTTTCAACTTTCTTAGCGGTTCCTGATGTGGCAATACCTTCAATGGCAATTTTAGTGAATTGCTGACGGTGACCATTGCGGGTCTGATAGCCTTTGCGGCGTTTCTTTTTGAAGATGACCACTTTGTCACCTTTAACGTGCTCAAGTACCTTTGCGGATACCGATGCACCTGCTACAGCCGGGGCGCCAACAGTGATGCTGCCGTTGTTATCAACGAGAAGCACCTGATCAAACGTCACCTTGTCGCCTTCTTTGTTATCGAGGCGGTGAACGAAGATCTGCTGATCTTTCGCAACTTTAAATTGCTGCCCTGCTATGTCTACGATTGCGTACATGCTAATAAGGGTTTAAAATTAGTTCCCAAAAGGGGCGCAAAGATAATGATTAATCATTCTCCTGCAAAGATTTTCGCCTATTTGCGATTTATAAGGAGAATACCCACAATCATAAGCAATGCACATCCTATTTGCATGGCATTCAGGCTTTCCCTGTCAAGGGCGCCCCATGCTATGGCCACAACCGGGATCAAGTAGGTTACGCTCGATGCAAAAATGGCGTTGGTGTCCTGCACCAATTTATTGAAAAGGATGAGTGCGATGGCTGTGCCCAGCACCGCTAATATAGCCACAGAGCCTAACCCGTACCAAGCCCCGGGCACAGTTGCCATTTTATGGGTGAAGTCTGTGCTGAAAAGGGTAACAAAACCGATTGGGCTCACCAGCAGCAAAGCCAGACTCGTTATGCCGACAGCAGGTTCATTTTGAAGGTAATTCTTGATGGTGTTTAGGCTCACGCCGTACAGAAATGCAGCGAATACAGCGAGCATAGCATATCCAATATTGAGATTGGCCCCTTTGAGATTTCCGGAGCCAAGAAGAAGACCAATGGCAGCCACTACGCCAATTGCAATACCAGCAACCTGCACAGCGCGTACCTTCGATTTAAAAACAATGACCCCTATAAGCAATGCGAATACAGGGGTGAGCGCGTTCAGCATTCCAGCGAGGGCACTTGGTATTTCGGTTTGGGCTTTCGCAAACAAAAACGCTGGTAGGGCGTTGCCACATAAGCCAACGATAAGAAAGTACTTGTACCTGCCTCCCCTCAACAGATTAAAACGTCTGAGTGCTATGGGTGCCAGGAAAAGTGCGGCGATTGATATGCGCAGTGAGCCCACCTGGGTGGCTGTGAAAAGTTCAACACCATCCAGGCCGTAAAGTGCGCGTTTGATAAGAATGAATGAACTTCCCCAGATTGCAGCGAGAGAAATCAGTACAATCCATTGCCGTAGTGATGCCAAGGCTTGTTAAAATGATTTGCGAAACTACACAATAAACATGCGGGGTGTTTTGTTTTTTATAATTTTGATTTCCAATCCTCCTAGAATGAAAATGACCAACGATGACTCAAAGACAACCATCTTTAAATTAAAGATGTTGGCAGCTTCTTTTGCAACAATTCTATTGGCAGGTTGTTCAGCACTTCCTTCTGAAGAAAATGAGACAGCTGATGGACTTGAAATAGTTAGAACTGAACAGCTGGCTCCTGGTCCTGAGCGCTATGTAGCCACCTTGGCCATCGAGGGCATGGGATGTGAGATGGCTTGCGGAACCAAGATCGCAGGTGTATTGAGCGGCCTCAATGGGGTGGTATCCACTGATATTGATTTCAAGGGCGAAGGTGAGCTAAGCAATGCCATTGTGGAGTTTGATGCAGCTACACTCACAGAGAAGCAAATGATTGATGCAGTCTCTGGCCTTGCCGATGGACACTATAAAGTGAAATCTGTATCAGTAGTTCACTACAAGCCCGATGCAAATACCAAGGGCAGCAGCGAAGACAAAGAAAGCCTGAGCCTGAGGTCTTCACTTGGTTATAAACTCCCCAATATTTTCAGTGTATTTAGATTTTAGTGTTGTTTTGGCTAAACATTTTTACCTTTTAGCCCTTCTCAGTTGAGAAGGGTTTTTTATTTAATAAGTATGCCTCAACGACAATTGAAAATGCAAAGAACCTTGCACAACCTCTCGGTTGCATCGCTGGTACTTGTGCTTCTGGTCATGACGGCAGGAAGCATTGTACGCATGACCGGGAGTGGTATGGGTTGCCCCGATTGGCCCAAATGCTTTGGCTATTATATTCCACCTACTTCAATAGAAACCCTGAACTGGAAGGCGGGAAGATCTTTTGAGGAGGGAAATATCATCATCCGGGAGGAGTCATTGCTCGTTGCTGTGAAAGATTTTACTGCTGGTGCTTCATTTAATGAAGGCAATTGGGAATCGTATACAAAACATGACTATGCCCACTTTGACCCGCTGCACACATGGATAGAGTTCATAAACCGCTTGATAGGAGTGTTGGCAGGAGTGCCTGCAGTTGTCTTGCTTTTGCTTTCGTTGTTTTACTTGCGCAGCGACTATTGGGTTTTTATTCTCGCATTGCTTGGTATATTTCTTCTTGGCTTTGCGGCCTGGCTCGGCAAGTTGGTGGTAGATGGTAATTTGATACCTCACAGCATCACCTATCACATGTTTTCAGCGCTTGCGTTGTTGCTTGTATATGTGGGGCTTATCGTTCGGCTTACCAAAGTTGAAGTGTTTTTTACGCCAATGAGAAACCGTATAATCATATGGCTGGGTGTATTAGGTCTCCTCCTGCTCTTGGTTCAAATTGGGTTGGGAACTACGGTACGTGAGCAGGTGGACCTTTTCGTGAAATCTGGTGATTTGCATAGGCCCAACTGGATAGAAAATCTGGATATCTACTTTAAAATACACCGCAGTTTCAGCATAGCTGTTTTCATCACGGTAGGGGCTTTCGCTTTGATGGTAATACAGTCAATGACCATATCTACCTGGCCTAGGCTGATCCTGACCCTCCTGATCGCCGAAGTGCTGGCAGGTGTAGGCCTTGCCTATCTTGGAATTCCGGCATCATTGCAGCCCGTGCATCTGCTACTGGCTGCGCTTACTGTAGCTCTTAATGGCTATGTGCTGATGCTCTATTGGCGCAAAACAAGGGCAGCCTGAAGTTGATGGTACAAAGGTCAGGGAAGGTCTTCTCCTTTCCATCTGAAACTTTCTATCAGATGAACGATGTCCTTCTTTACATAGTCAAGCACCGGTTGTATGCTGTCCACATTTGGTCTGGTTTCAAAATACAAAGACCCTCGCACAAAATGTGAGGTACTATCGGTAAGGTAAAACTGATAAGCGCTCGCTACATTTCCATCCAAATCGTAGGAAAGTCCATATACCCTATCGTTGGGCCTGTTGATGATTGTGCTTTTAATTTGACTGGCTTTCACTTGATGTTCATAGGTGAGCCCACGGGACTCTTCAAGATATTCCCGAAGGTTTCCATGTACTGGAAGGTAGGTCATGTGCAAGCGACCCCTCAGGGTGGGATAGCTTATATCGAACCAGCAATTGTTGGTCTCGCCTTTTCCGGTGATGTATTCTATCCGGCTTATCTGCGAAGTTTCAAAAGAAAATGGACACTGAAGCGCCTTAAGTTGATAGGCAGGTTCAGGAAGTTCTATTCTGAAGTAGCCGATTTTTTTTGGTACATAATCGTCATTGGAACAGGCTACCAGCAATATTATACAGACCAACATGGTGATGTATGGTTTACACTGGTGCTTTTTCATCTTCCACTTTCTGATTCTACCAAGTCCTGAATTGTCACTTTCACCCGTTTTACTTTTCGCTTGTCTGCAGCTTCAATGGTAAAGGTATAATTCTCGAATTTCAGTTTTTCGTTTTTGGAAGGAATCTTGCCGCTGAGCTCAATGATGAATCCAGCCAATGTATCAGATTCACCTTTTAACTCTTCAAATTCATCTCCGTCAATGTTGAGCACTTTATAGATATCCACAAGGGGAGTTTTTCCTTCAAATACATAATTGCTATCGTCGAGCCGAGAGTAAAATATTTCTTCATCGTCAAAGTCGTCGGCAATATCCCCCACAATTTCTTCGATCACATCTTCGAGTGTAATGATACCCGAGGTGCCACCATACTCATCGACTACCACAGCCATGTGAATTTTTTTAGACTGAAATTCCTTAAGCAGGTCGTCGAGCTTTTTGTTTTCTGGTACAAAGAATGCTTTCCGGAGCAAGTCCTGCCATGCGAAAGAATTTTCATCAGCATAAGGCAGAAGGTCTTTCATGTACAGAATTCCTTTCACCTTATCGAGTGATTCCGTGTACACAGGCACCCGTGAATAACCTTGCTCCAGCAATTCAGCGAGAAGCTCAGAGAATGGGGTGTCAATATCAAATGCGGCTACCTCCGTGCGCGGAGTCATTATTTGCTTTGCGTCGGTATTGCCAAAACGCACAATGCCTTTCAGGATGCGTTCTTCACCAGGCGTGGTCTCATGGTCGCGGGTTAATTCCAGTGCGTGTTCAAGGTCGTCGGTGGAGTATTCGGTGGTGCGCTTTCTGATTCGTTTGTTGATGAAATCGGTACTGGCAACCAGAACGGCACTGATTGGCCTGAATATTTTTTCAATAATGATGAGAGGCAATGCCATGATCCTGCAAATTTTGAGCCCTCCTGTTGTAGCATATACTTTCGGAATTACCTCTCCCACAAGCAGCAGGATGAAGGTAACGGCAAGCACCTGCACCGTGAATGGCAGCCAAGTAGGATAGCCATCAAAATTAACAGAGTCTGAAATGATGAATGAGGAGAGTACGACAATACTGATGTTCACAAAATTATTTGCAACCAATATTGTGGCAAGCAGCTGCTGAGGCATTGCGTGCAAACGCAGAATACGTTCAGTGGTTTGTGATTTTTCGTTTTCGAGAAGTTCTCGGTCGCTGTGGCTCAGTGAGAAAAATGCAACTTCGGAAGCCGAAATTAGTGCAGAGCAAATAAGCAGGATCACTTCAAGGGATATTGCCAGAATTACATCCGGCTCGGGCCGATTAAAAAGAGCAAGAATGGTTGTTAGTGACGCCGTACTGGGAGGTTCCAATGGATATTTAATTGGTTAATAAAAGGCTTTTCAGAATGGAAGGTCATCCTGATCGCCGGCTGCGGACTGTGCTGTCATTGCCTGCGGTGAAGAAGGCATCGCTGTGCTGCGCTCTGGGTTTGCATTCTCTCCCGTATTGGGGCGGGTGCCAAGCATTTGCATGGTAGTAGCTTCAATCTCTGTAGAATATCGGTCAGTGCCATCAGCATCCTTCCAGGTTCGGGTACGCAAGCGCCCTTCTATATAAACCTGTTTTCCTTTACTGAGGTATTTTTCAGCAATATCAGCAAGTTGACGCCACATGTTCACGGTGTGCCATTCAGTTTGCTCCACGCGCTGCCCTTCTTTATTGGTGTAGCCTTCTGTGGTTGCTATGCGCAACCTAGCCACTTTCGAACCATTTTCAAAAGATTTTATCTCAGGGTCTATGCCCAGATTTCCTACGAGTATCACTTTGTTTACGCCTGCCATGGGGTATGCTTGTTTGGTTGCAAAGTTAAAACTAATGTGTTGCTGAACCTTAAATCATATTTGCATCTTCAAGGTATTTGTGAATCAACCTTGGCACTGCCAGGGAGTCCACATCCTTTTTATCAACGTTTAAATATATAGAATTCTTTGGTATATCACCAAACATCTCAAACCTCCAGAACCGCGCTTCAATTCTTCTATGTGTAAGTTGGTGGGTGTATGATTTCTCCGGGAGTGTGGGAACCCTTGCAATCTCATTTTCGGGATAGGATTCTTTCACGAGTCTGATCAATGCATCTTTTTCATGTTCAGATTCAACAGACGGGAAATCGTGCAGCCCTTGCCATATGTCTTTTTCTTTTCGAAGCCTGAATACTATTTGAGCTGCTGATGTAATCACAGCGTAATCAATCTGCCTAAGTGTTGCCTTCTGTTTTTTGACTTTTACTGGCCTGAGGTGTACGGTCTTATTTGCCAGTGAGAGACATTTTACTGACAGGGGGCAAGCGGTACATTGAGGGTTTGAAGGAGTGCACACAAGTGCCCCGAGTTCCATGATGGCCTGGTTATAAGTGCCAGGATCTTTCTTGCTCAGGCAATATTCTGCGAGTTCATCAATTGTCTTTTTGCCTTTGCCGGCATTCACCGCCTCTTGCACATCAAAGACCCGTGAAAGCACCCGCATCACATTTCCATCTACAACTGCATGGGGCAATCCGAATGCAAAACTTCCAATGGCAGCAGCGGTATAAGGACCAATGCCTTTCAGTCCGATCAAGCCCTCGTACGTGTTGGGAAATTTGCCTTGGTGCTCATTCGCGATGACGCGCGCAGTCGCAAGAAGGTTCCGGGCCCGTGAGTAGTACCCAAGGCCCTGCCAAAGTTTTAAAACCACTTGCTCTTCTGCTTTCGCGAGACCAAACACATCAGGAAAAGCCTCAGCAAATCGCAGGTAGTAATCCATTCCCTGATCTACCCTGGTTTGTTGGAGTATAATTTCAGAGAGCCAAATTTTGTAAGGGTCGTTTGTGTTTCTCCAGGGAAGGAGTCTTTTGTGCTGCAAGTACCACGAAATCAGTAAATCTTTTATCTCCATCACACGTAAAGGCGCATCCGTCAGGAATAAGTGACGAATTTAGCGAAAATGAATTTCTTTTATAGCTATAAACCAATATCTTTGCGCCCGTTAATTTTTTTTCAAACTAAATAATTACGCCTAAGTTTCACCACTATGACTAAAGCAGACGTTGTTGCCGAGATATCGGAACAGACAGGGATTGAAAAGGTAGCTGTTCAAACAGCAGTAGAAGCATTCATGACTTCAGTTAAAAAGTCATTGGCTTCAGGCCAAAACGTGTACCTCCGCGGTTTTGGTAGCTTCATCGTTAAAGAGAGAGCTGAAAAAATTGGAAGGAATATTTCTGCGAAAGAACCAATTGTGATTCCAGCTCACAATATTCCCGCTTTTAAGCCTTCAAAAACTTTCGTTGACAAGGTAAAGAAGAACGTAAAAGTTAAGAAGAAGAAGTAATCTTCTTCACTAACAATCACAGCAAATGAGTCCGAGAGTTATCAATATCGTTTTGGTTTCGATGACTCTCTTACTGGTCGTTGGGCTGGTTTTAGCTCCCCGCTTGCCATCAGAAAAGCGGATACTGGCTGATGCCAGCCCAACTGACTTAAAGCTACTCCAGGCCGTAGGACTGGTTCAGAATAGCGAAAACCCTATGGAAGGCATTGCCATGATAAGGGCAATACTTGAAGAAGATTCTACCAATGTGGAAGCACATTGGCATCTGGCGCAATTTTCATTAACTTCGCGCCAGTTTGACAACGCCGCTTTTCGATTTGGAAAAGTGGTTGAGTACGATAAGGATGTAAAATATCCTGAAGCCTTGTTTTGGCTCGCACAGTCAAAAATTGCAAATGACCAGGGCAACGAGGCTATCCCGCTGCTCGAAAAATATTTGAAATACGAAACTGATACAGTAGTGATAAACGGCGTAAACCGAATGCTGAATCAGCTGAAAACAGATTTATAAACAAAAATTTTACGCATATGCCAAGCGGTAAAAAACGCAAGCGCCATAAGATGGCCACGCACAAACGCAAAAAGCGCCTTCGCAAGAACAGACACAAGAAGAAGAAGTAATCAACTTCTTTTAATGTAATTTCCATGCGAAAAGCCCCTTTCTTTTGGGGTTTACGTGCTTTTTAATATCAAATTTCCACTCTCGTGAATCTTGAGCTTGTAGTCAACGCCAAGGGCAACGAAGTTGATATTGCTTTTTTAAAGGATAAGGTTCTTACTGAGCTCCATAAAGAAAAAGGTGGTCAGGATTTTACAGTAGGCGATGTATACCTCGGTAAGGTGCATCGTGTACTGCCTAGTCTCAACGCTGCTTTCGTAGATGTAGGTTATGAGAAAGATGCTTTTCTGCATTATCTCGACCTGGGGCCTCAGTACAAGTCGCTGAGCAAATTTGTAAAGCGCACTATGACAGGTAAGCAGACAGGTCCAGACCTTGCTGACTTTCAGGTAGAAGACGACATAGATAAGAACGGCAAGATCAATGACGTAGTTTCCGGCAGCCAGCACATCCTAGTGCAGGTTGCAAAGGAGCCCATTTCATCTAAAGGACCCAGACTTACTTCAGAAATAACCATTGCAGGACGCTACGTCGTGCTGGTTCCCTTCAGCGATAAAATCTCCCTTTCACAACGAATCAAATCTCAGGAGGAACGAACCCGACTGAGAAGGCTTATTCAAAGCATTAAACCAAAGAACTTTGGTGTGATTGTGCGCACTGTCGCAGAAAGCAAGAAAGTAGCTGAACTGGATGGTGATATTCAAGACCTCGTAGTGCGGTGGAATAAGATGTTTGAGAATCTTAAAACTGCATCGCCTCCCAAAAGGGTGCTCGGAGAGCTCAACAGAACTTCCACAGTGATGCGCGATCTGTTGAGCGGTAGTTTTACCAAAATACATGTGAACGACACCGACCTTGCCAGCGAGATACGTGACTATTTGCGCAAAGTATCGCCAGATCAGGAGAAGCTTGTAAAACTAGCCCCCGGTGAAGACCTGTTCGATACGCTTGGCGTGAACAGGCAGATTAAGGTAGCATTTGGCAAGCAAGTGAACCTTAAAAGCGGAGCATACCTTATCATAGAGCATACTGAAGCCATGCACGTAATAGACGTGAACAGCGGAAGTAGGAAAGGTGGAGACAGAGGGCAGGAACAGAATGCACTTGAGACCAACCTTGAATGCGCTGAAGAAATTGCCAGGGTGTTGCGCCTCCGCGATATGGGAGGTATCATCGTGGTCGACTTTATCGATATGCACTCTAAGGCAAACCAAAAGCAACTCTTCGAGAAGCTTAAAGAATGCCTCAAAGAAGACAAAGCCAAACACAATGTGCTGCCTCCAAGCAAATTTGGGGTAGTGGAAATTACAAGGCAGCGTGTGCGCGAAGTTACCGACATCAGCACCGAAGAAGTGTGCCCTTGCTGCGAAGGTGCGGGGAAAGTTCAGGCCAGTATCCTTATCACAGACCAGATTGAGAACAACCTTCGCTACTATGCGGAGGAGCTCAAAATGAAAAAGCTAATCCTAAAAGTGCATCCTTTCCTTGAAGCACACTATAAGATAGGGTTTATCTCGGCGCGCATGAAATTGGCTTCGAAATACAAAGTCTCATTGAAGGTAATCCCCGACAATGACTTTGCCATCCTGAAGTACAAGTTCTACAACGAGAAGGGCGAACCTGTAGACGACTAGATTAGTGTCAGAAATCTACCAGATGTTCGCTGGTATCCATATCCTTTTTGCCTTCATCGAATCCTACAATGTGCTGGTAGGCGCAAAAGATAATGCAATACGAAGTAGGTATGGTGATGAATAGCCCTATACCCAGTGCAATTGCTCCGGCTATATTCAGCAATCCCAGCAGGAGAAACAACCCTAACCAGTGAAACCATTTTTTATTGACAATCTTCAGGCTTAGCTTAATGCTGTCCCAGAAATCTGTTTTAAAAAAAACCACAAAGAGGGATGCGAGCGATGTGGCAACTGCAAACCATATGGCTGGCAGCACCAGAAAAAATACAAGAAATACAGTAATAATACCGCCCACTATGCCAAGTATGCAGAGTTGAAGCACAAAGTCGAAGGATTTGAAGAAGTCACCGATTTCTATGCTACCCTCATCGTTGAGTTTCTTGGATGCCACATAGTAACCTGCCGCCAGGGCCGGTCCTACAACGATCGCTGCAAAAAAGCCAAGAATTGGGATAATGCCCAGACCAAAACTGATGGCCAGGTAAAGCAATGAATACAGCACGTATTGCCCAGCTCCTTTTCTGAAAAGTGCCCAACCGGAGCTAAAATATTTCTCATATTCAAAAACATAGCCATCCTTGGCCAGTTGTTCAATGCGCTGTTTTTGATCAACTATATACATGTCAATTGAGGTTATAGGTTTGGTCAAATTAAATCATTCCTCTTGATTTCAGGTCAAGATACTTATTAATAGTGTTCACAGAGAGTTGTTCAGGATAGCTTACCAAGGTCTGTATGCCACTGCGATTGAGTTTATACACTATTTCATCACGCTCCCCAATGTGGCGTCTGGCCAACGTGGATTGGTAAATGCTTTCTACACTTTCACCACTTTCGCGGGCCAAGGCATCAAGCTGCCGGTCCTTAAACATAACGAGTACGATCAAATGCTTTTTGCTGATTTTTCTCAATATTGGCAGCACGCGATCCACCATCTGTGGGGTTTCAAAGTTGGAGTAGAGTATCAGCATGCTCCTTGTTTGAACCACCCTGTCAATGCTGCGATACAGTAGCTCATAGCTGGGCTCCAGTTTGCGTTCGGTTTCAGCGTATAGGGCTTCGAGAATTTTCTGCAACTGCCCATACCTATTGTCAGCGCGGAGCGCGGTGCCAATCTTATCGGAGAAGGTGATGAGGCCCACCCTGTCGTATTTTTTGAGCGCCACATTGCTCAAAGCCAATGTGCTGTTAATGGCGTAATCCAGCAGTGACATATCGTTGAACGCCATCTTCATGGACCTGCCTTTGCTTATAATGCTGTATATGTTTTGGCTGCGCTCATCCTGAAACTGATTTACCATGAGCTCCCTGGTTTTGCCGGTGGCTTTCCAGTTTATATTCCTGTAGTCGTCACCTTCTACAAATGGAGTAATCTGTTCGAATTCATAGCTCTGACCAATTCTCCTTTGGTTCTTGGAACCGGAAGTAGTGCTTACCCTGCTGAAGGCAAGCAACTCGACTTGGCGCATCTGCTGTATGCTCGGATACACCGGCACGTTGGCCGAAAGGTTCAGCACAACTTTTCTTCTCAACAATCCTATGGGGCTTGAGCAAAGCAAAATCAAATTGCCGAAGGCATGTACCCCGCGTGCAGTTGGTTTAATGAAGTAAGGCACGCGATTTGTCCCAGGGCTGAGGGTGTGCAGTATTTCGGAATTTCGCTCTTGTAATTGTACAGGCAGCTCGTCGATTACTTTGCATTTTAAAGCGGTATTGCCGCTGTAATAGAGCAGAAGCTCCACACGGACATCATCGCCCAGCCCCATAATGCGGGGCGTTTTGCGCACCCCCCGAAATGCCACACCCGGCTGAAACATCAGGATGGCATCTGCAACAACCGAAGCTGTGAGGAGGACGAGCAGCACCTGTCCGAGTATGAAAATTATATGCACCGAGAATCCAAGGGCCAAAACCACAACATTCGCAGCTCCGGCACCAAAGAAAATTGGGTTGAACTGCACACCTTTCACAAGGCTTTTTATCATCGGGGCACTTCTACTTTGCGAAGAATGCTTTCTACAATTTCTTTCATCTCTACACCTTCTATTTCTCTATCGTAGCTTAGAATTATTCTGTGATTAAGTACCGGATACACCACTCGTTTAATGTCATCGGGTGTCACAAAACTTCTCCCACGCATGAGTGCTATGGCCTTTGACGTTTTCAGAATGTTAATGGAAGCCCTTGGTGATGCTCCGAGATATAGGTCACTGTTGTTGCGCGTACCTGCTACTATCTGGGCGATGTAGTGAAGAAGTTCTGCTTTAATGTGTACTTCCTCAACATGTTTGCGGTGCAGCATAAGTGATTCGATACTGAGCACCCCTTTGATATCTCTTTCTTGCCTTCCGTAAAAATCATTTTTGAACCGGTCGAGCATCATCGTTTCTTCCTGTAAGGTAGGATAAGTAGCCAGGAGTTTGAACATAAATCTGTCGAGCTGAGCTTCTGGAAGTTTATAAGTACCCTCCTGCTCCACAGGGTTTTGGGTTGCAACCACAAAGAATGGGGGCGACATGGGGTAGGTCTCTCCATCAACTGTGATTTGTTCCTCCTGCATTACCTCCATAAGTGCTGCCTGCGTCTTCGCGGGTGCGCGGTTTATCTCATCTATGAGCACCACATTGCTGAAAATTGGCCCTTTTTTGAAGTAGAACTCTGAGCGCTTCATATCAAAAATGGTGGTGCCAATGATGTCGGTTGGCATCAGGTCAGGTGTGAATTGTATGCGTGCGAAATCTATCTGCAATGTTTGCGCAAGCAGCTTTGAGAGCAAAGTTTTGGCGATGCCTGGCACTCCTTCGAGCAGCACGTGTCCGTTGGTAAGCAGGGCAGCAAGCATCAGCTCTATAACGTTGTCCTGGCCGACGATCACCTTGCCAATTTCATTTTTGATGTTTGTTACGGTTGCTTGAAGGAGGGCTGCTTCCTTTGTCAATCCTTCTACATCATTTGGCAGATGGTTTTCAGTGATCAACCGGGAGGTAGAGCCTTCATCGGATACTGATTCCGGTGTTGTTAAGGCTTGGTTTTCTGCTGCAGATTCTTCCTTGTTTGAATCTTGTTCTTCTATGGACATTTTGCGTAAAATTCTGTGATTCTATGGTCTATGCGTGCGAGGTCAGCATCGGTGAGGGTGCTGTTGTTTCTGGCGCGGTCAAGTTCGGCAAAAAATTCAATTATCACCGATTCATCCAACCTAAGTCTGATGGATGCTTCTCGGAAAAAATCTTTGTCAATGCGCGATACGGATAGGCGGTATCGGTTTCTCAAATGATTCAGCAACAGCTTGTACTGTACATTCACCAAGTGCTTGTGCAATCCATCCTTTCTGTACATACGCGACACCACATCCAGGTATGCGAGCGTTTCATTTGGTGGTGGTGAAATAACAGGAATGGGGCGCTGAAGTCTCCAAACGCTGGTGAGCAAAAAGAGCAAGGTGAGCGAGAGCAAGGTGTACCACGCCCACCGCAGTGGGGTGTGCGCAAGTACGAAGGAGAAGGGTCCATCTGTTACCAAAGGACGGTTCTGTGCACTGGTCTGCCCCTCATAGGGTGTGAAATATATTATAGGGGTATTGCTGCCCAAATGGCCCAGCAGGGTTTCGGCATGGTCAAACACCGCTTCGTTTCTAAGATGGTAATTCGTGAAGAGCAGTGGATTGCCGTGCAGAAACACGTTTCCATCCCCATGTTTTAAAAGTACCAGATTCGTGTACCATCGGTCTATCGCCTTGAACTGACCCACGTTGATGGCCCCATTCTCACCACAATATTCCAAATCGAAATAAGTCCATGGATACCGCTTCACTTCATCCACATCATTGTAGTACACCACCGCGCCAGTATCGCTCACTGATGCTGTGGGGTATATGCGTTTGGCTTTTACTTTTTTTACAAAAGGAGTATCCTTGCTTATACACTGCTCCAGCAGCCTGTTGATTATTCTGTGCTGATTGGTGGCACTTATCAGGAGGGTATTCCCATTGGCAACATACTTTAGTATAGTTTCAGCCTCAGCTGAATCAAGAAAAGCCAAGGAATTTACGAATACCATCGAGGTGCCCTTTCTGTGCACAATGGCAGTATCTGAAGCGATGTTTGTAAGTACTTCGTACCCCGTTTCTTTTGTTGATGCTTCGAGCACTGTGCGGAAGAGGCTCAAGTCATATGGCTGTTTTTTTTCTTGTTGGAAAGTTTCGGCCCACTCGTACCTGGGCTCCTTGTTGAGCACTACCAAAAGCACACCCAGGGCAGCGAGAATGATCAATCCCAGAAATATGTAGAGATTTCTATTGCGCATCAGTTCTCCTGGCTTTTAATGAAGGCCATAAAGCGCGGTTCAGTTTGTTCATACGCTGCGGAAGTGAACGCAAACTCACCATACCAGCTGTGCTCGAAGAGCATGGTGAGTCTGGCAAACTGCTGCGATTTGGAGGGCTCTTTCAATTCTGCAACATACTCCCAGTTGGTCTTGTCGGGGTGGGCCACCAAGGCACCAGCCATATCGAGTTGCTTAATACAAATCTGGTAAAGCAAGCGGAGTGCTTCGCGGAAATCTCTTCTGCTTCGCGCATCCTCAAAAGCCTTCGTAAGCACATCTATGGGGGCAATTGCAGTAGGCATCTCTTCCTGCTCTTCAGCAGGTATATTCTTGCCCTTCATCGATCCCGCAGAATACCTGCGCACCCCACGAACAATCAGAAAAATGAGCCCCGCTGCAATGGCCACAACTCCCAGGATACGCAACAATTGAATCACCATCAGGGCAATGATGCTACTCCCCGAAGGCGCATCTCCCAATTCGGGAAGGGCCGTTTCAACATACTCCATTCCCTTTCGGCCTTCTTCCCACGCACGTCTGTCGAGCCCACCTTCTTCAAGTTGTGCGCCCACGTATAGCGTGATGGATGTGATAAGCTCACTCGCGCTCCATGCCATATGCACTGCGTTTGGTTCCAATTCTCATTACCCTTTCTGCCAGCTCATTGGCCTCACGGGCTTCTACCGCCGAAAAGTACTCCAGCACCTGACTGTAAAGCAGTAGAGGAAGTACCAGGGCTAGCCCGAGCATATTCACAAATAGGAGGCAAAGCAGGGCGAAAAGCAATTTTAAATCTTCGTCGGCAGCAATGTTTTGCTGCATTACATCTATGTAGAACCAGGTAAATGGAGAATCCATAATGAACATAATGAGCACAGCTAGAGTGCCCATCATTAAGAAGGTGACAAAAATATGCCTTCGGGTGCCATTCAGAATGGAGAGCATGCGGGAGAAGGAAGCGGTCAGTGCCTTTCCCTCAAAGGCGGTAACCACCAAGAGTAAGAGCAGAAAGGGTATTGAGAGTATTCCGATGGATGCTACAATTGCATTTCCCGAAAGGATGCACAGTTCAAACAACACCACCACGACCAATATTTTGAGCAGAAGTACAATCCCCAATTTCGGTTTCGAAGATAGCTGAGCGCTGAAAGTCTCTCTGAAATAGCGCAGTGATAGCAAGATCATGGTTGCAATGAAAGCGATGTTAAGAAAGAAACTCCAGAAAAATGTGCCGTAATCGTGGAACTGATACAAATTGTAAAGGGTGAATTTGTTGAAGCTGATCATTTCTATTCCTTCGCTTTGGTTTATAAGCGCAAAGACCGCACAGTAGAGCAAGGCCAATGCAAAGGCAGCAGCGGTTCCTTTCGAGGCCAGCTTGCGCAAGATGATGAATGTACCGGCAAAAACATCCTTGTTCTTGCGGAGATCAGTGAGTTTAATTTCAAGGTCGAGCTCAGGCATAAGCTCATCTGCCCGGTAGAGTCCTGCTGCTTCCTGCCGGAAACGCATCCAAGGAAATAGCCAAAAATACACCCCGATAAATACGAAACAAAGGAATATAAATGCAGCACGAATGGGGTCGGGTATCTGTGTGATTCTGGTGAAAAAGCCTTCAATAAATCCTGCAGCAATAAAAATGGGTGTAAGCCCAAGCATGATGGTCATAGAGCGACGTGCTGCCAACTGAAAGGACTGAACCCTGGGCAAACTGCCGGGATATAGGAGGCCACGTCCCAGCGTGAGTCCCGCACCACCGGCAATGACTATGGCTGAGATCTCCAAAGCGCCGTGCATCCAAATGGTGAGAAAACTTTCCTGAAGCAGGGCGCGCTCCACGAAAAAATACTGAAAACTGCCGAGCATGACCCCATTAAACAAGAGTATTACGATGGTGCCAATACCCATAAAGGCACCGAGTACGAAAGTCCTGAATGCCACGAGCAGATTGTTCAGCGTGATGGCCAGAAACATGTCCATCTCACCCGATGTTTTGTACACAGCCATGGGGTCGCCTTTAGCAATATTCTGCTCGGTCATCTCCACATAATCATCGCCCAGTATTACCCGTGCAAAATCGGGATCATTGGCACCCGAAAGCACACCTATAAGGACTGCCAAAAGAAATACCCCCAATGAAATATTCAATTCTCTACGGGATCGGTGCAGCGCAAGGGGCAGCGTATCTGACCAAAATTTCCCTAGTCCACCAAGTTTTCCTTTTCGGTTTTTATACAAATTGAGGTACGCTTTCTGGGCAAGGCTGTTGAGGTACACCCGTATGCTTCGGCGGCTGTAGTAGGTGCGGGCGTACGAGAGATCGTCGGTGATGTGCGCGTAAAGCTCATTAAGCTCCTCGGGGCCCGGTTTGGATTCGCCCGCTACAAATCGCTCAAACCGCTCCCATTTTTCTTTATTTTGCTCTACGAATTGTTTCTCTCGCATACTCACTCCTGCAGATGATGCGAAAGTACCCAAATTACATATATGAGAAAACTCAGTATACAGACGGCACAGAATGTTTCTATAGATTTTAACCTGGCAGGCCTTGGCGCAAGAATCATGGCCTTTATCATCGACCTTATGGTAATGGGTGTGTTGATGATGACGCTCGCCTTTGTGTTGCTGGCAATCAATGAGTTGCTTATTTATGGGGTATTCGCTGTATTTCTGTTTTATACCCTGGCGAGTGAGTTGCTTATGAATGGACAAACCATAGGTAAGAAAGCCATGAAAATAAGGGTGGTAGGCGTAAATGGCGGTGAGCCAACACCCCTGGACTTTGTAATTAGGTGGGCCTTCAGGATGGTTGATATTTACTTCTCTCTGGGTTCATTGGCAGTAATATTCATAAGCACTTCGGCCAGAGCGCAACGCCTTGGCGATATACTCAGCAACAGCATGGTGGTAAACCTTCAAGGCGAACTAGAAGTGAGCTTGCGCGACATACTGCGCATTGAAGACCGAAGCAATTACGCGCCGGTGTACCTCAATGCATACCGATTTAGCGAAGAAGAAATGCTCACAGTGAAAACCCTGCTCGACAGAAGTGAGAAGTACTACAATGAAGCGCACCGCAACCTGCTGGAAGTGGCTGCACAGCGCAGTGCTGAAGTGCTCGCACTTTCCACTACCCCTCACGATAAGGTGGCATTTTTGAAAACAGTGATTCGCGATTACATTGTGATAACCCGCAGCTGATGGCAGTGGAAAGAAAATACCCACCCCTTAAGACAGTAGAAGAAATTAAAAAGTGGTGCGACCGGCAGGAGCGTTGCCATTCAGAAGTGAGATCAAAATTGAAAGCCTGGGGCGTGTTCGCTGAAGAAACCGAGCTTATTATTGCCGATTTAATTGCAGGTAATTATCTGAACGAGGAGCGATTTGCCCGGGCATTTGCCAGAGGCAAGTCACGTATGAACAGGTGGGGATGGCAAAAAATTAAGTACGCACTTAAGGCAAAGGGAATTTCTGCTTACTGCATAGAGCAGGCTTTCGCCGAAATAGAACCCACCGAAGCCAGAGATGCCTTGCACAATTTGCTTTCGCGAAAGCACAAATCCATTTCCGGAAAGGGCTTGAAAAGCATGGAGGTGAAAGCGAGATTGTACCGCTTTGCTTACGCCAAAGGGTACGGCGCTGACGAAATACAAAAGACCCTGGAATTGCTTTTGGGCGATGGTGACTGAACGGGCATTTCTCGTACTTTTGCGCCATGATTACTACCGACAATGTAAGCGATATTGCCGGGCGCCTGGAAGCGCTAAGGGGGTACCTTTGACGTACCCGGCAAATTGGAACAAATCGCAGAAGACGAAAAGCACACCCTGAATCCAGGGTTTTGGGACGACCCAAAGAAAGCCGAAGTCATACTCAAGCAAATTCGCAACAAGAAAATATGGACCGATGCCTTCAAAGCCATCGAGACCAATCTTGAAGACCTTCGTGTGCTTTATGATTTTTACAAAGAAGGCGAAGCCACCGAAGCCGAGCTCAAGCAGCAATACGACGTAACGCTGAAAACCCTTGACGAGCTCGAATTTAAGAATATGCTCTCAGCGCCCGAAGACGTGCTGAGCGCTGTTTTGCAGATTACTGCCGGTGCCGGGGGCACCGAAAGCTGCGACTGGGCATCTATGCTTATGCGCATGTACGTGATGTGGGGGCAGCGCAACGGCATGAAGGTGAAAGAACTCGACATGCAAGAGGGCGATGTGGCCGGGGTGAAATCCGTGACACTCGAATTCGAAGGTGAATTTGGATTTGGATACCTTAAGGGTGAGAACGGCGTGCACCGCCTCGTGCGCATCAGTCCATTCGACAGCAATGCAAAGCGACACACATCCTTCGTCTCGGTCTATGTGTACCCACTGGTGGACGATACCATCGAGATCAACATCAACCCCGCCGACATTACCTGGGATACTTTTCGCTCGGGTGGAGCAGGAGGGCAGAATGTGAACAAGGTAGAAACGGGAGTTAGGCTAAAGCACAGGCCTACAGGTATTATCATTGACAATACCGAAACACGCTCCCAGCTCCAAAACAAGGAAAAGGCCTTGCAACTGCTCCGCTCGCAGCTGTACGAAATGGAGATGAAGAAACGCATGGAAGCAAGGGACGAAATAGAAGCTGGAAAAATGAAAATTGAGTGGGGCTCGCAGATACGCAACTACGTGTTACAGCCCTACCAGCTTGTGAAAGATGTGCGCACCGGCCACGAAACATCCAATGTGGATGATGTGCTGAACGGAGAGATTGACGACTTCCTGAAAGCCTACCTTATGGAGTATGGCAAAGCCAAAAGCAGCGCCCAATGAGCAAAGTGAAAATATACCACAACCCACGCTGTAGCAAAAGCCGCGAAACACTTGCGTTGATACGCAGCAAAGGTGTGGAGCCAGAAGTGGTCCGCTACCTCGATGAGGTGCCTACAGCTGATGAGATAAAACTTTTGTTAGCTAAGCTCGACATGGGCATTCAGGACCTTATCCGCAAGGAAGAATCCTTATACAAAGAGAAGCTGAAAGGGCTTAATCTCAATATAGATGAGTGGATCAACGTGCTGCGCGAAAACCCCAGACTAATACAAAGACCCATCGTGGTGAAGGGGAGCAAGGCCATCATGGGCCGCCCTCCAGAGAATGTACTCAAACTATTATGATATGAGCAAATCACAGGAATACCGCATTGAACATGACACCATGGGCGAGGTAAAGGTACCCGCCGACAAATACTGGGGTGCACAGACCGAGCGCTCACGTGGCAATTTTAAAATAGGTCCTGCAGGCAGCATGCCCATTGAAATAATTTATGGCTTTGCCTACCTGAAGAAAGCCGCTGCAGAAACCAACCATGCACTCGGCGTGCTCACTGAAGAAAAGATGAAAGCCATCAGCGCCGTTTGCGATGAAATCCTCGCCGGTAAACTAGACGATCAGTTTCCGCTAGTAATATGGCAAACTGGCTCGGGTACACAAAGCAATATGAACCTGAACGAAGTAATCTCTAACCGGGCACACGTGCTCGGTGGCGCAACCCTTGGTGAGGGAACGCCTGCCATTCACCCGAACGATGATGTGAACAAGTCGCAGAGCAGCAACGACACGTACCCCACGGCCATGCACATTGCAGTGTACAAAAAGGTGGTGGAGCAAACCATTCCCGCAGTGCTCACCCTACGCAATACGCTTCACGCTAAAAGCCAGTCCTTTATGGATGTGGTAAAAATAGGGCGCACACACCTTATGGATGCCACGCCGCTCACGCTCGGTCAGGAGTTCAGCGGTTTTGTAAGCCAACTCGACCACGGCATGCAGGCGCTTAAAAACACCCTCACCCACCTGAGCGAGCTCGCCCTTGGAGGTACCGCTGTGGGTACAGGCATTAACACCCCTAAAGGATATTCTGAGCATGTGGCAGGGCGCATTGCTGCTCTTACCGGGCTGCCCTTCATAACTGCGAACAATAAATTTGAAGCCCTAGCTGCGCACGATGCTTTGGTGGAAACCCACGGGGCATTAAAGCAACTTGCGGTATCACTCAATAAAATTGCAAATGATGTACGTATGCTGGCTTCAGGTCCCCGCAGCGGCATAGGGGAGATCCTCATTCCTGAGAATGAACCCGGCTCATCCATCATGCCCGGCAAAGTAAACCCCACACAATGCGAGGCACTTACCATGGTTTGCGCGCAGGTGGTGGGCAACGATATGGCGGTAACGGTAGGTGGCATGCAGGGCCACTACCAACTCAATGTATTTAAACCACTCATGGCGGCCAACTTGCTCAATAGCGCTACCCTGCTTGGTGATGCATGTCTTTCATTCAATGAGCATTGCGCGGTGGGCATAGAACCCAATAAGCCATTCATCAAAAAGCACCTCGAAAATTCCCTGATGCTGGTTACCGCTCTCAATACCCACATTGGGTACGAGAAGGCCGCCAAAATTGCCAAAACTGCGCATAAGAACGGCACCACCCTGAAGGAAGAAGCAGTAAACCTTGGCTACCTTACCGCCGATGATTTTGACAAGTGGGTGATACCTATGAAAATGACAGGGCTTTAGTTTGGTAGCTACCGAATTCCAGACAATTAAATAATCAAAAAAGCAGCCCCATGTGAGGCTGCTTTTTGATTGAACATGATACTGTTTATGCTTATTGAACCCTTACTACTTTTCCATTTTGAACAGGAACACCATCCATAAAAATGGTGTAGGTGAGCATGCCTTTCGGCAATTGCAGCCCATCAATGGTAAAGATGCTGCCAGCGCCAAATCGTTCGCTTTTTACACGGCGGCCGCGCAGGTCGAAAAGTTCAATTCTCAACTCTTTGTATTCTGGTGATTCAGCATTGAATCGGAAAATCAGTTCAGCTGAGAATGGGTTAGGATAGATAGAAAATGTTTGCTCAAATTCCGAGTTACTGCTATCCAAATTAATAGTCTTCTCAATTCCGGCGAGCAAGTCAATACCGACGGTATCAAAAGGGATGATATATGGAATGTACCCCGTGCCTGCGGCGATATAGTTAGCGTTAAGAAGAGATGTGTTGCCTGCTGATGAGAAGAAACCTGATTCAAACAACGCTGGTATATCCTCAGGCGTACCGGAAGGAATCAAATCAAATGAATTGACTTGAGTAAAATTATCATTTGAATTTACCCATGACGGCACAGGAAAACCTAGCCTCCCGGATAACGATGCCGCAACCAGTGCAGCTTCATCAGCTTCAAAATCATTGATGAAAGAGAGTATTTCGTTTGATGAATATGCTCCGGTCGTGTCCGAAAGAAGTACTGAAAGCGTTTCCCTCCAAAATTGAGCTTTTTTGCTTTTTGCACCTAGCCATTCAGACTGATATTGCTCAAGAGAATTGTCGAGAACGTAATCTGAATCGTTCTGGTCATTAGAGCTGTTTGCTTCAAAGTTCACCACTAACATATCATAGCCATTGTAAGTCAGTGCATCAATTACAAGCGGAGAAAGTCCGTTGGTCGCGGCAATTATGTAGGGCACTAATTCATCAATTGATGCTCCGGTATTTATCAGGGTCAGAATAGTCTCCGTGTTGCCACCATCAAGTTGAGCAGAAGCCTGTTCAAAAGCATTTTCAAGTACTTGGGCTTCGTTCCATAATTCACTGATGCTTATCAATTCGGGAGTTGAGCTTTTGGGGCCACCAATCTCTCTTTTCACGGGCAGAGATGTTTTTTTCGTTCTGCAAGTGTTTTCAGTATCGTAGAAAATCCCTGTGCACTCGTCAATGTAATACGCAATTGGTGGACCGCTAATACCTGTCCATTTAAGCGG
Organism: Cryomorpha sp.; assembly: GCA_041749535.1. Lineage (GTDB taxonomy): Bacteria > Bacteroidota > Bacteroidia > Flavobacteriales_D > Cryomorphaceae > JBBQZU01. The sequence continues at coordinate 64,024 of JBGTBE010000011.1, forward strand.
TTCCAGTCTTGCCTGACCCACACCTTGCACTTCATGATGCCGGTAATTTACATCCAGTAATGGTTCAGTGCCAGGATAATGCGCCCTTAAATCAAAATGATTTGCAAGGGTAGTGTTGCTGTGGCTGAAGAAATTTCCGGCGGGTACCGGATTACCCGTTGAGCAACTACCTTGTTCATCGGAAATCGTTCCTGTATTGATCAGGATATCGGAATACAAAATGGGATGATCAAAAACATTACACAGCCACTTTAATCCTGTATTAAATGCATCATTTGGGTTGGCATTCACGCCTTGGCTCACTCCTCCAATGGTGAGCTTATTGAAATTATTTCGGTATATTTCATTATATCCTCTTCTCGAATCATTGATTGCCACTCCGAAATTCCAAGGTGCCTTGTTTCCAGTCTGGAATGATTTAAAGGTATTGTTTTCTACAAAATATCCCGTGCTGCCATTCAAATATACTCCACAGGCATTGTTGCTGCGATGCACTTCAAAATCGGAATCGAGAATTTCAGGGCTTTGATAGTAAGTAAGTGACACGCCAATGTAGTTATTGATTAGCTCTGCATGGTTTAGATACAATGTTCTCGTTACAAGGGTATCACTATTCAATCCATCAATACCCAAACGAAGGTTTTGAAACCTTGATCTGATAATTGTGCCATCAAGACAATCTAGCTGAAAGCCGGTACAACCCCAGTTTACGCGCACACGGGAGTTGGCCATGTAAATTCCTTTTCCCCATTGATTTACTGGGAGACTATCAGGGATCAAATTTTCATAAATATTTGCTGTTAGCCTCAAGCCACTGTTTCCGGTTACATGAATAAATTCTTTCGGAAGATAAGATTCCGTAAAGAATTTGATGGTCGTCGCAAATCGCGATTTAATAACAGCCCCTAAAGTGTATTGCTCAACACCAAAGGTATTGGTGCGTGTATATGGATCGTATTTAATTCCTGTTTCATTATCGAGAAAGCTGCTTTCCTTTACATCAATAACACCCCCGCCATAGCCGCTATACAACTCATGCCCTGCAAGTGCACCAATCCGCGCATGAGAGATAATGCTGCCGTTGTAAACTTTGAGCCTGCCTTGCTTTGTAAATCCGGTGAGTGCTTGATTCTCATTTGACCATCCTTCAATCCGGATTCCTTCCCAGTGTTTTCGGTCGCAACTGTCAAGGGGATTTGTACAGATGATTTTTTCATAAAAACAGCGTTGATCTACAGTCAATTCAGTGTTGTCAAGTATCAACTCCCCACCCCCAAGACTTCCAACACCACGTTGAAGCACCACGACAGCTTTAGGTGCGAAAAACACATGCAGGTTCTGCCATGTAAGGCTTTCACCGGCGCGAATATAAAGAGTATCACGCACGAAAAGTGTATCCATGCCGTATCCGGTCTCTCCGGTATGCACTGGGTTATTTACATCTGTCCATGTGCCGCTGAATACATCGTTTCTATTGTCAAATTCGTCCCAAAAGTCATATCGACTGTATCGCTCGCAGCAGTCGCACGTTCCAGTGTACATACCATCGTAATCTTCATAATCAACCTGATCGGGGAGAATGTGCAGCCTGTTCTCATCAGATGGCACCTGAAGTGGTGCCAGTGCGTAGTTCACAGGGTAACTCATTCCCATACCGATTACATTTGGATTAAAGAAGAAAGTACCTCCGCCCACATCATGGATGGTACCCAGGTTGCTCCCATTGGTGAGCCAAAGGCGGTAGTCGTTTGCGTTGAGTTGCCGCGACTGGATTTGTGAATTTTTGAATCCCGAAATTCCAGACAAGCCTGTGGCCGGTTGAAGCACATTGGTGATGTAGTTGTACCTGCTCAGGCCGGTAGTGTGGCTGGCGCTGGGGTCGTGGGTGATGTATACCGTATTGCCGTCAGGCGAAAACTCCACCCCGTGTATCCAGGGCTCCGTATTCGCAGGAGCCGGCTGGCCCATATTCAGTGTCTGAACACTTGAGGGAATGGTCACGCCTAAAGTATCCGTTTCCAGAAGGAGCAGCCAGATATCAGCCACGATGGCGTTGAACCGGTAAGGGAGTGCGATTCTGGTATGGCCCGTGGTATCGTTTTCATGTATCTCCAGCTCGGTTCGGTAACCCGAAGAAACTGTACCCCCCACGATGTGCGACCAGCCGGAGTCAGACAAACCTTCACAGGTTATTTCAATTCTATATAGTTTGTAATTGGTTGAAACAAATACCGATCTCGATCCATCCTTTCGCTTTTTTGTGGCAGCAAAGTGGATTCCGTGGCTTCCTTGCGTGAGGCTACCAAATCCTTCGCTGGGACCGGCGGCAGGCAATACTGTACCCATCAGTGGAAAGGCGGTGCTGCTGCCAGCATCGGTCTGAAGGCTGCCCCAAAAGTTGTCGCTCTGGTCTTCTGTATCAAAAACAGCCACGTAGGGTAGCTCGTCATCCAGGGTAGTTGGTCCATCAATACCCGATAAGAATATATACCACTCCGTGCAGCTGCCAGGCTTGTTGATGATCAATATCTCACTATTGCCTGCTATGCGGTTGCCGTTGTATTGAAGTTCATTGATAAAATTCCCATCCCGGTCAAAAACTTGCCCATCCACCACAAAAAACATAATTTCACCGTGGGGATTTTTTAACCCTGCGTGTACATAGTCTGATGTAAAACCCGTGTAATCTGGGGAGGAAGAGGCGGTGGGGAGTGGAACAAACACTTGTCCAGATTCAAATCCCAAATTAGGAAAAGTCCAGAATGGGTTTTGGGCAGCTATGGATGAAAAAAAAAGTATGGCAGCAGATGCTAAGATAATGGTAGATAAATTTTTCATAGAGAATGGATTGATTGATTCCAAAACTGGACAAAAAAAAAAATGCGACACTGTTAAATGACTTAGGAAAAGTTATTAACAATTTATATAACAGACTGAAACGTGTCAAACTAGGACTTTTTCAAACTGTTGTATTCTCGTCACTTTTAACGTTCAGCGGGAGTACGCAGCACTTGTTTTTTGAAGAGTGTTTTGAAGGTGTAGTCACCGGCGCGGGTTATTCAGTAACTCCAGGGGCGGGTAGCGGTCAGTTCGAGATTTACTACAACGAAACATTAACATTAAAGAGGGCAATTGCCTTCTCCTACAGATATGGCAAGCCCGCACCATTCAATTTTCCAATAAATGATTTGAATGTAAATTGGAATATTGGGAATATGGTAGGAAATGAAATGGAGGAACCTTCTACAGCCATTGTATGTTTCGCAGTTCATGCGGTTGATATTAGCGACTGGATTGTAGTTGAAGATAACTTCATATCCATCAATATCCCGTTACAATCTGGCAACCCCATCATTCCAAACGAAGGCTATTGGAGCGTATATTGCCTTTTTCTTTTTGAAAGCGCCCTGCCTTCTGATGTAACATGTATTCGAGTATATACTGCAAACCAAGTTCAATATGAGCCACAGCAATATCAAATTGCTAAACCGCCTGCATCTCCCGGAACGGACATTGGCTTTGCTCTCTATTCTGACCGGGCCTGGATGCATGATGACCGCAGCAGAATAAGAATCAACAATAGTATCTTGGGTGAAACTTATGGTCCTGACGCGACCAATCCTGAATCTCTTGGTGGTGTAAGAGGCCACTTCTACTATAAGAACGGCACCCTTTTCGGACTTGATGATGACGTGCCAAATAATACAGTCAATCAGAGCGACGGAATTGCCGTAATTAATCAATATCTGAGTAATGAAAACTTGCAGTATGTGGAGTTGAGACGTACAATTTCAGACCCAATTGGTGGAGCACAACCCCACCCCGCCTTTTTCATCACCTATAAGCCTGCCTGTGCGTTGCATAGTGGCACCATGCCCGGTACCCATAGCCTGTGCAGCGGCGATACCCTGCAACTGCAAGCCCTGAGCGGCTATGAGCACTATGCCTGGTGGCCCGGCACGGAGCTGAGCGACAGCACCACAGCCAACCCCCAGTGCTTCGCCACAGAAAGCCGCTGGTATGCGGTGCGCATGTGGAATGATGATCCCCATAGTCTCTGCTCACAGACGATACCGGTGTATGTTACCGTAAACCCTATTCCTGAACCTGCCAATATTGCTATTACTCCAAGCACATGTCCGGCAAATACAGGGAGGGTGGTATTTCAGAATCCTGCGGGTATTGCTCCTTTTACCTATTGGCTAGATGGAGTAGGGCAAGGCAGCAATACCTTTAACAACTTGCCTCCGGGAACCTACCCTGCCCGGATTGTAAATGGTTACGGCTGCGAATGGGAAGGTACAGTCACGGTACCGCTCATCACCCAGCAGCAAGCAAACTTCAATACCTTTCCCCAGGAAGGCGACTCGCCACTTTATGTATTCTTCCGCAACGAGAGCACAGGAGCCACCTCATACCAATGGCTTATTGACGGAGAGCCTTACTCCGAAACCTTCTCATTCAATTACACTTTTGCCGATACCGGCACCTATGTCGTAAACCTGATCGCTTACCTAACAGACCCCGCCTGCGCAGATACTGCTACCGTAACCATTCGGGTCAATCCCGGCATACGCATCGCTTTGCCCAATATCTTTACCCCCAATGGAGATGGTACCAACGACCGCCTGGTTGCTGAGCTTTTTGGCGTAAGCAGCATGCGCTGGGAAGTACACAACCGCTGGGGCAACCTGTTATACAGCGGTGATGACAGCAGCGGAGCAAACTCAGTGGAACTTTGGGATGGCACCGCGAATGGAAACTTAGTTCCGGCAGGGGTATACCCGGTGCAGGTTACCGCGCAGGGCCTGAACGGGAAGGTGGAATCGGTGCAGGTGATGGTGACTGTGGTGTATTAGGTATTAAGTACGAAGTACAAAGTATTATGGCTGACCTTAATACTTAATATATCATACTTTATACTTCCCAAAAGCTTACACAAACCTCGCATTCTTACTCGCTTTGAGGTCAGTGACAATTTGTTTTATTTTTTGCTCGTCTTCTTTAGGGCATATAAGCAGCACATCGTTGGTGTCTACCACGATATAGTCCTGCAATCCCTGCACCACTACCAGCTTGTCAGGAGGAACGTTGATCATATTGTCGGCGCTCTGTACCATGGCCACATTCTTGCCTACAATGGCATTGTTCTCTTTGTCCTTGCGAATGTGGGTAAAGAGTGAGCCCCAAGTGCCTAGATCGCTCCATCCGAAATCGCTCAACACCACGCTTACGTTCTTCGCTTTCTCCATCACTCCGTAGTCAATTGATATGCTCTCGCACACGCTGTACACATTGGCAATTTTCGCGGCTTCGTCGGGTGTGTTGTAATAAGGCGTGATGCCTTCAAAGAGCTCTTCTATTTCGTGCAGGTGTTCTTTGAAGGCTTCTGTAATGCTTTCCAGTGTCCAGATAAAGATGCCTGAGTTCCAGTAAAAGTCACCACTTTTTAGAAACTCACGGGCCAGCTCCAGGTCTGGTTTTTCGGTGAAGGTTTTTACTTTCTTCACGCTGGGACTTACCGCGTTTGGCTCATCGGTAAACTGTATGTAGCCGTAGCCGGTATCGGGCCGTGAAGGTTTTATACCCAAGGTCACAAGATTGCCTGTGGTGCGGGCTTGGCTCAGCGCCGTTTCTATGGTGGCGATGAAGGCTGTATCCTTCAGCACAAGGTGGTCAGCGGGAGCCACGATGATGGCAGCATTGGGGTCGCGCAATTTAATTTTGTGGTTGGCATACGCAATGCAGGGCGCTGTATTTCGACGACTTGGCTCCAGGAGTATTTGCTCATCATTGAGGCCGCTTATTTGCTCCCTTACCAGATCGAGGTATTGCTCGTTGGTTACGATGTAAATGTTCTCGCGGGGACACAATGCAAGAAACCTATCGAAGGTTTGCTGAAGCAAAGTGGAGCCTGTGCCGAGAATATCATGAAATTGCTTGGGGTTTGATGTGCGGCTCATGGGCCAAAAACGGCTGCCTATGCCGCCTGCCATGATAATGCAATAGTTTTGGGGATTGGTCATATATTATTTAAGTTTTTTAATCGCAGCTTTAAGCTTTTCGAATATGGTGGGTATCTCGGCTGTGCGAGCCGTACCTACGCTCAAGCGGTACCAGGGGTTTCCATCGTTCCCACCAAAAGCGGTGAAGGGCACAAGGGCAAGGTTGGCCTCATTGAGAAGGTACTCAGTAGTGTCGCGCACCGTGGTAATTATTTTCCCATCGCTCATGGACTTTCCGCGCAGGTCCACTTTAACAGCCAGGTATATAGCAGCTTGCGGGGCAATGGCGCTCACCGGATAGCCTTGTGCTTCAAGCTGCTTAAAACCCTCATAGAGCTTTTCCAATCTACTGTGTAGCCTCCCTTTAAAATGGGTGAGAAAATCATCTGTAAACCCGTAGTTACCCATAAATTCTGCAGTGGCAACCTGCTCCGGTTTCGGAGCCCAGGCGCCCACGTGTCCCAGGATGGCTTTCATCTTGTCAATTACGGGTTGTGGCCCAAATGCCCAGCCTACACGCACGCCCGTGGCAGCATATGCTTTGCTGATGCCGTCAATGTAGATGGTGTAGGGTTTCATTTCCGGAAGCAACGATACCGGATCGCAATGCTTTGTTTCACCAAAGCACAGCTGCCAGTATATCTGGTCATAGATGAGGTACAAGGGTTTGCGTTTCCCTTTGCGTTTCTCATTTTCTTCAAGGATGAGTTCACATATTTTTCTGAGTTCGCTTTCGCTAAATACGGTTCCGGTAGGATTTAAAGGCGAACACAGGGCAAGGATGCCCGCATCGCTGAGGTGGGGTGCCAGGTCAGCGGCAGTGGGCATAAAGTTTTGCTCCGGCGTGGTTTGTACTGCCACCTGTACCCCCCGCGATAGGGTTGCATAATGGTTGTTGTTCCAACTGGGCACGGGAAAAACGGCCTTCTCACCCGGATCGAGCAAGGCCTGGTAAGCAGAGTATATCAAGGGACGCCCACCGCTGCCTATAAGATACTCATTGGGGGTGTAGTCAAGCCCTTGACTGCTCTTGATAAAAGATGCCAGGGTTTTTCTGAGGACTTCAATACCGTTTGAAGCTGGGTAATTTGTATACCCCAGGCGGTAGGCCTTTTCAATACTATCGAGCAATGGCTCAGGGATCGGGAATATGTCCGGATCGAAATCACCAATGGTAAAGTTGAAAATTTCAGCACCTGCAGCAACTTTGTCACGAATATCGCCGGCGAGTTTTATAATTTCTGAGCCCTGAAGCTCACTCGCCAGAATGCTGATTTTCCGTACTTCCTTTTCAGTAGGATTGGTGTGGTGCATAGGGGGATTGAATTTGGGGGCAAAAGTACAAAAAGCAATGTGTATGCGGTTTCATTCCCTGTCCAAGGGCAGCACTTTGGCCCTTTCGGAAATGAGAAACTGACGTCCATCCGCCAGGCGCTTGCATAGAAACCTGGTGCGCCTTCGCTCTTCTGCTTTATACGCTACTCCGTTAAAGACAAAGGGCGATTGTAAACTCAATTCATTCAGGAGCAACCCCGGTGTTGTATCGTACCGTGCCAGTGCCTTGCTCAGCTCCGGGCAGCTGCAACTAGATGCTTTAGGGTTGGCTATGTGTTTGCGCACAGCGGCTTCTATATCTGGGGGGTAAAGTCCTGTGCCCAGAAATGTGGAGAGCATTTGGGTGTATATGCTTTTCCATTCCGCACCGTGGGGTGCTACGCTGTTGCCATGCTTTAGGTAGCATCCCAGGTGTGCAAATTCATGTATGGTGGTGGTCAGAAAGGCATAGGGATTGAGATCGCAGTTTATGGTAATGGTGTGGGAACGGCCCTGAGCACCCACCCTGAAATCGGCGAGTTTGGTATCCCTGGGCTTGGTAATGCGGAAGTTTACCTTCAGGTCTACAATCCACCTCGCGATGGTGGTATGCGCCCCTTCAGGAAGATACCGTTTCAGCACGTGGGCATTGGATGCTATGGCCTCGTCTCGGTTCAAGTAAGGGCTACAAATTCAGTGGGCAATTCCTGGCTGGTCCATTTTGGGCAGGTATCGCATTTCTTTTTTGGTTTGGAGGCGCAACCCCCTATGCAAACTGCAAGTGGGAGCAAGCAACACAATACAAGGACCATTCTTCGCTTCATAACCCAAAACTACTAAAGGGCGCCTGATTCTGAAAGCAAGTTTGCATTTTCTTATACAACCTTACCGGTTCGTTCTCCTACATTCTTAGTGCTGCCTGCACCGGGTATGTCGCAGGGCATTTTAATGTCCAATTTCCATTACATTTGCCATGCAACGCGTTTTTATTTCGCGAAAGCAGCAACAGGAAGCTTTTTCATTTCATGGACACACTTTATCAAATAGGGCGGTATGCCATTTTCATGGGAAGGGTTTTATCGCGCCCTGAGAAATTGAAAATTTATTGGGATCAACTTGTTCGGGAAATTGATAAGATTGGAATCAGTTCCCTTGGCATTGTGGCATTGATGTCGGTATTTATGGGTGCAGTAATTGCGCTGCAGACGGCCTCGGCAATAGACAGTCCCCTCATTCCAGCGTACACCGTTGGTTTTACCACCCGGCAAAGCATCATCCTGGAATTCTCACCCACGATACTTTCGCTCATCCTCGCCGGAAAGGTGGGTTCCAATATCGCTTCAGAGATCGGCACTATGCGGGTTACAGAACAGATTGATGCCCTGGAAATCATGGGTGTGAATGCTAGCGCCTACCTCGTACTACCCAAAGTGTTGGGCGGTGTTTTTATATTTCCTTTTCTTATCGCAATCAGTATGTTTCTTGGTGTTTTTGGCGGTTGGTTTATCTGTGTAGCTACCGACATTACTACCTCCAGCGAATATATTTATGGCATACGTTATGACTTCAGGCCCTTTCATGTGGTCTATGCATTTATAAAGACCCTTGTTTTTGCATTTGTCATTACTTCAGTAGCATCTTTTCACGGTTTCCATGCACGTGGCAGTGCCCTGGAAGTGGGACGCAGTAGTACGCAGGCCGTAGTTTACAGCAGTGTACTCATTTTGCTTCTCAATTATATTCTCACCCAACTCATTCTGATTTGATCGAAGTTCGCGACCTTTCAAAATCATTTGGAGACAATGAAGTGCTCAAAGACATTTCGTTCACTTTCCGTCCTGGACAGGTGAACATGATCATTGGACAAAGCGGAAGTGGAAAGTCTGTGCTTGCAAAGTGCATGGTAGGTCTTCACAAGCCGGATCGCGGGCAGGTGCTTTTCGATGGGCAGGATTTTATTCCAATGCCCCTTGAGGAGAAAAAGGAAATCAGAAAGAATATCGGAATGCTCTTTCAGGCAAGTGCCTTGTTCGACAGCATGACGGTAGAGGAAAATGTGATGTTTCCCCTCGCGATGTTCACCAACATGACAAAGGGCGAAATGCAGGACCGTGCTGATGAATGCCTGGACCGTGTGAACCTGCAAGGTAAGAACAAGCTATACCCATCAGAAACCAGCGGGGGAATGCAGAAACGCATTGCCATCGCTCGAGCCATTGTCATGAAACCGAAGTATTTGTTTTGCGATGAACCCAACTCCGGGCTCGATCCACAAACATCTATTGTGATTGACAACCTTATATTTGAGATTACAAAGGAGATGCAAATCACCACAGTGGTCATTACCCACGATATGAACTCCGTAATTGAAATTGGAGACCACATCATCTTTATTCACAATGGCATGAAGTGGTGGGAGGGCACCAAACAAGATATTCTGCGCTCTAAGAACCAGGAGCTGAACGACTTTGTCTACGCATCAAAGTTTATGCAAACTTTGAAGGCTGAGCTGGGTAAATAGTCCACTTTCACCTATTGCTTTGCGAAAAATGCAAGCAAAAAAAACGCTGCCCCATGAGGAGCAGCGTTTTTTTATGATTTTCAGTTACCTCAATTACTCGATGGTGAGTTTTCTGGTTACCCTTGAATTCTCAGTTACAATGCTGTATGTGTACACACCTGGAGCGAGATTTTTTCTAGGCATTACATAAGTATTGGCTACTGCAGCAGCACGTAGTCCAAGGTTGTCGGCCATTACAAGGCGTCCTTGAATATCGTGCAATTCGAAGCGAACAGTGCTGGTCTCGTCAAGCTGGAACATAAACCTGGTTTCACTGCTGAAAGGATTTGGCCAGTTTTGGGTGAGTTTCACACCGCTGTCATAAGTTACTTTATCTACAGAATTGGCTGATGATGTGCGGAATCTGATAGAAGCAGTAGCGCCATCGGCACCGGCACCCCAACCCGGAGCGTCGCCAGAGAAGTTATTGAACAATGTACCGAAATCCTCGCAACGAACAGTAGAAACGGGAGGGAAGACAATACCTTCGCCAGCTGGTGGGATGCGGAATTCAGCTCCATATACCCTGTTGGTCTCGATAAGAATTGGTGAAGGAAGTTCGAAGGATACCCAGTTCTGTGGGAAACCATCTGCAGGCGCCCAAAGGTCTTCAGCAGTAATGGTAAACTCAAGTGAAGGATCATCGTACTCAAGTGGATTTTCGCTGTCAAAGAATACACCTGTGATGGTTGATTCATCTTCTGGATCTTCATCTAAGATGGCACCATCGCGTACGTTGAAGTATACCACTTCACCAGGCTGGGTTTCAGCAAAATCCAGAGAATTAAGGAATACTGCTTCCACGTGTGTAATTACAGAATTGGTGATGGTAGGCTCTTCAAATACGAAGGCATTGCTCCAAAGAGCGTCCTGGCTGAATTGTACTTGCGTAAATGCGCCATTGTATGTAAGGCCGGCATTTTGCATAATTGCAAAACCATCATTGTCAGCATCATTAGAAACCACCATTCCTCGTTGGTCTCCAACGTTGTTTTCTGGACGGTCGTCCACTTCATCCTGCGATACAACGTAGTCGAATGTGTATTGCCCTACCAATGGAGTTCCACCAAAAAGAGCTACCAAATCAACTGGTTCTGTAAAGACCACACCTTCTTCGCCTGTAGCGAGAGATGCCAGATTCTGAACTGAAGTAACAGTCTCAGTAGCTGAATTTGGAGCAGTAATGGTTACACTCAATGAAATGTTGGTTTGTGGGTTCTGAGAACACTCATTTATTGCACGGGCGTGGAAATGAACGGGCTTCATAAGGTAGTCAGGGGTATTCTGCCATTCGAAAGTGTCATAGTATTCTTCCGCAGTATTCTCTTCATCAACTGCAAGGAAGTACCTGTCGAAGAACACATCTCCAATCACAAGGTCATTGGCAGGTGGGCTAATTACAGCAAAGTCATCCACCATCCAGAAGTAGTGTGAGTTGGTGCTGTTCCATTCAAATCGGAATCGAACGTTGTCCAGTGCGGGAGCTGATGTGAAAAGCTCATTCAGACAAAGTACTACTTCCTGACGGATATCAGCATTGATCGCGCCATAAGGTGTGCGAACATCAAAATTCACATAAGTAGCACCACCGTCGAAAGAAACACCAAGAAAAACGGTGTTGGCGGCAGTACAGCACTGACGAACGTACTGGCTGAACACCACTTGCGCACCTGAACCGGCAGCGCTAAGGTCCATTACCGGAGACACGAGCACAGAGTTTATGGCGTTTTGAGTGAGCGTACCAGGAGTACCAACTACGCTGGTAGAATTCCAACGGTCGGCATCCATCATCATGAAGCCATTTGCTTCAGTGGGTGCAAAACCATCCGCAGTGCGCGTTCCAAAGTAATTGGGAACCTTGGTGCCATAAGGGATGCTTGTGCCATCCAAGATAGCTGCTGCTGGATCGTAACCACCCGATGCACCTGTTGGGAATGCCATATACCATAGGTCTCCCTGATCGCCATCTATGGTCCAGGCACCATTGGCACCCTGACCGTCGAATCCATTGGAAAAATCTTCAGAGAAAAAAGTGGTCTCTGAACCTTTGGCACTTGGCAGGATTGAATCGCTCGATTTGTCTGATACTGCAGATGTAAGCGGGTAATTCATGTCCCTCTTTTGAAGCTGACTTACCTGAGCCGATGCCCCTACCGTCAGCGTAAGGCAAGCCAAGGCCAGCATTGATGAGTAAAATCTTTTCATAAGGTTTGTGTTTGATTTTTAATTAAAGCACGAAGTTAATCACAATTATTCTTTCCATATGCAACAAGCAGAATCTAATATTCAACATCATTGAATTTTTACCGAATACAAAAAAAAACCCCGCGACCAACTTAAGTCGCGGGGTTTATTTAAAAAAATGAAATGGAAGCTTACTTCGTCACCACCATTTTGCGCACAATGCGCTGGTTGCCGATGGTAAGTCCGTACTGGTAATTTCCGGATGCTAAGTTCAGGTTCAGCTCAATAGGCTCCTGAACGCCCGCAGGACGGTCGCCAAGGTCTTTGGCATAAACTGTCTTACCTGTAACATCAGATATGGTGAATTGTACATTCTTGGCTGGAACGAGAAGTTCCCAGTCAATTCTTGTATTCCCATTGCTTGGGTTGGGGTAGTTTTGGCTGATTTTGAAATTATGGTCAGCAGGTCCATCTATGCCTACCTCAGAATCAAAACCAGCGCGGATAAGGGGTAGATTGGCCAGCCAAGAATAAGTGGCATCTGCAAAATCGAAAACCAAGCCAGCGCTATTTGAATTTACACTTGAAGGTGCAGCGGCGATAGCAATTACTGGTGGATCTGATGCAGGGCAGTACACTTCAGCAGAGATGATGCTATTTTCCGGCACATCCACTACTTCAGGGAGCATTAAAGTGATCCAAACGGTATTGGTTGCGGTAGTAAGCTCGCTTTCATCAACAACATAGTCTATATCGGTTTCACCAAAATAGTATGTTTGAGGATTGTTGGGGCCATCTACGTCGAATGGAGAACCATTATACAAATTTAAAAATACCACTTCGCCAGGTTGAGTGTCGTCATAGAGTGCAAAACTGATATAGTTGAGAGTCGTTTCCTCTACATAAAACGAACGGTTCATCCATGATTGGTCCTGGGTGTCAGTATATCTTCCAGCAGTTTCGGCACCTGCATCATTTGACATATAGTCTGTATTTACTGCGAAAGTTTGGTCAGGTAGAACATTGTTGGCTGGATTATTATCTTCAACGTCGGCATACACCTCATATGAAACTACATAATCTCCAACTGTTCCCATCCCAGCAAAGGCTGCGGGAGTAACATCCGGAATCATAAGTCTTACAGTTTCCAGGGGATTAATGGTAACCCCAGCTGATTCAAATTCTTCAGTACCTGAAGGCGTTTGCAGGGTAATTTTCAAAGTTGCTCCAGTTTGGGCAAGTGAACCGTTGTTGATTACGTCAGCCATAAAGGTAAGTGGCCTTACCTGTCCGGTTTTATACGTTGAGGATTCAAAGTTTTCCGCTAGCTCATAATCAGTTGCCTCGGCATCATCCCACTGAATGAGCCACTCATCATACCAACCTTCTACCACTGCCAAATCATTTTCAAGCACTTCTACGAGCGCTACCTCATCAATGGCCCAGAACCATCCCCAGTCAGCCGAGAAATTAAATCCAATTCTAACATCAGACTGATTGGCTATATATTGTGACACATTCTGAAAATAAAGTTCAGGATTTGCGGTATTTGTATTTACTGCAAGCCCAGTGTTCACAGGCACTTCAGTCCATGTGGCACCACCATCAAGGGAGAAAATGAAGCTATAGGTTGAAGCCCAATTTCTGGTAACCTGTTCGAATTGAATACCCACATTGTCAACAAGGGATAAATCAATTGAATTGGCAAATTTGATATTGGAATCCTGCACCGAACCATCGCCCATGATATCCCCATTTATAAGTGCATATCCATTGGCGGCAGAAGTTAATCCCACAGGGTTCAATCCTGCACCTGCCGGTGGCGCGTTTACATCTGTAACGATGGACCAGTCCACAGCAGGCGTACTTTGGTTGTCGTAAATCCAATCACCTGGAGTAGAGAAATCATTTGACCAGAACGAAGTGCCTCGTTCACCCTTAGGGGTAATTTTCGACGGGTTCTGATTGGCATTCTCTACAGGCACAAAGGCATTTCTGCCTAAGGTTGTAATATTGCTTTGACTTTGCGAATAGGCCAAATTGCTCGTGACTATCGCAGCGATTAAGTAAAAAATTTTTTTCATAAGCTTTTTGTTGGGTTAGTAATTGTCAATCTGCGAATATAACAATCATTCATAAAACGCAATGACTGTAAAAATTCACTTTCTTGGAAAGGCAAGAGAATATTTCATTCAAACTAGACGTGCTCTGCCTCTATGCCCACAGCTGTTTTTTCAAATGCCGAAAGAGGCGGACATGAACACATCAGGTTCCGGTCGCCATAGGCATTGTCCACCCTTCCTACCGGGCTCCAGAACTTCATCATTCTGGTGTAAGGCAGGGGATACGCAGCTTTTTCGCGTGGGTAGCTTCTGTTCCATTCATTGGCAGTAACTTCCTGGGCGGTGTGCGGTGCGTTTTTCAGCACATTGTCGGCAGGGCTATATTTACCTTGTTCTATTTCTTCTACCTCGCGGCGTATTTGCAACATGGCGTCACAAAATCGGTCAAGCTCCTCTTTCGACTCGCTCTCAGTGGGCTCAATCATGAGGGTACCCGCTACTGGAAATGATACCGTTGGCGCGTGAAAACCATAGTCAATCAAGCGTTTCGCTATGTCCATTACCTCCACACCTGCTGCCTTAAAGGGGCGGCATTCAATGATCATTTCGTGGGCTACTCTGCCATTCTTACCCTGATAGAGCACATTGTAGGCGCTATCGAGGCGGCACTTGATGTAGTTTGCATTGAGGATGGCGTACTTGGTGGCTTCTGTCACACCTTCTGCACCGAGCATGCGTATGTAACCGTAAGAAATAAGCAGTATGAGTGCGCTCCCCCATGGTGCTGCAGATACCGCGCTGATTTTATTGATTCCACCCATGTCTACCACAGCATGGCCCGGTAGGAAAGGCACAAGGTGTTGGGCCACACCTATTGGTCCCATGCCAGGGCCTCCACCCCCGTGAGGTATGGCAAAAGTCTTGTGCAGGTTGAGGTGGCACACGTCGGCACCTATAAGTCCCGGACTTGTGAGTCCCACCTGGGCGTTCATATTTGCACCATCCATATACACTTGTCCTCCGTGCTTGTGTATGATGGCGTTGATTTCCATAATAGACTCTTCAAAAACACCATGTGTGGAAGGATACGTCACCATCAGGCATGAGAGGTTGTTTGCGTGAAGCTCAGCCTTCTGGCGAAGGTCTTCCACATCAATGTTTCCCTGCTCGTCGCATTTTACCACCACCACTTCCATACCCGCCATTACCGCACTGGCAGGATTGGTGCCATGCGCGCTGCTTGGTATTAAAGCGATATTTCTATGGCGGTCTCCACGGCTTTGGTGGTAATTGCGTATTACCATCAGGCCTGCATATTCGCCTTGTGCGCCGCTGTTTGGCTGAAGAGAAACGCCCGCAAAGCCCGTTATTTCACAGAGCCACCTTCTGAGCCCTTCGAACATTTCGTGGTATCCGGCAGTTTGGGTTTCAGGAGAGAAAGGGTGAATATTGGCCCACTCAGGCCAGGTAATGGGCATCAGTTCGCTCGCGGCATTGAGTTTCATGGTGCAAGAGCCAAGCGATATCATGCTGTGGGTGAGCGATAGGTCCTTGTTTTCCAATCTCTTAATGTAACGCATCAATTCAGTTTCGCTGTGGTAGCGATTGAAGGTAGGATGTGTCAGGTAGCTGCTCGAGCGCTTGAAATTTCCTTTGATCGGAGAATGGCTTTCCGATGGGATTTGGTTTTGTTTGCTTTTCGAAGCTGCTGCAAATACATCGTAGATGTCTTGAAAATCCTGACGGCTGATGGTCTCGTCCAGACTGATTCCTACATGATTGGTGTGGAAATAGCGCAAGTTTATTTCTTTAGCTACGGCTTTTTCTGAAAGTACCACTTTACTGGTGCCTTCGGGTAATTCTATAAAGAGGGTATCAAAATATACCTCATTGGTAATTTTATATCCCAGACCTGCGAGACTCTGCGCCAGACGTACAGTGCGGGTGTGTATATCCTGAGCAATGTCTCGTATACCATCGGGACCATGGTAAACCGCATACATGGAAGCCATGATGGCAAGGAGGTTTTGCGCAGTGCATATATTGCTCGTTGCCTTGTCGCGGCGTATGTGTTGCTCCCTCGTTTGAAGTGCCAACCTGTATGCCGGCGCACCGTGCGTATCTGTAGAAACGCCTACAATTCTTCCGGGAATGTGTCTCTTGTAATGCTCTTTGGTACCAAAAAATGCAGCGTGTGGCCCCCCAAATCCCATGGGAACACCAAAGCGTTGGCTATTGCCCACAACCACATCGGCACCCCACTCACCGGGAGGGGTAAGGAGTGCGAGCGCCATTAGGTCTGTAGCTGCTACCACGCCGGTGCCATTAGCATGTGCTGCTTCGGTAAATTTTCTGTAGTCATGCACAGCGCCAGTAGCATCTGGATATTGTACAATCACACCGAATACTTTCGGGTTGAAGTTGAAGGCTTCATGGTTGCCCACAATCAAGTCAATTCCGAGCGGTACAGCCCGCGTTTTGAGCACGTCTATGGTTTGTGGAAAACACTGTTCAGAGACGAAAAATATATTCGCTTCCCGTTTCACAGCTTCCCGCTCTCGGGCTGCATAAAGCATCACCATTGCCTCAGCTGCAGCCGTAGCTTCATCGAGCAGCGATGCGTTTGCAATTTCCATTCCTGTAAGGTCCATGACCATGGTTTGGAAATTGACAAGGGCTTCAAGTCGCCCTTGTGCTATTTCGCTCTGATATGGAGTGTATGCCGTGTACCAACCCGGATTCTCCAATACATTGCGCTGTATGGCAGAAGGAACAATGGTGTTATAATACCCCATCCCAATATAGCTGCGGAATACCTTGTTCTTTGCCGCGAGTTGCTTCAATTCACGAAGGTAAAAATGCTCACTGCGTCCGCTTGGCAAATCCAAAGGGTTCTTTAGCCTGATTTTTTCCGGAACGGCCTGGTCTATCAGTTCGTCAATGGTGCCAACTCCTATGGTCTTCAGCATTTCTGGAAGATCGTGCATGCGGGGACCAATATGTCTTTGGGGGAAGTCTCTAAGCGGCATAAAATCAGGATTTAGTTGGTGTTAATTGAGGGCTGCAAATATACGGAGATTTGAATGCATAACATATTTTCGAAAGGGTTGTTTTTGTATGGGTTAAATTTCAGATAATCAGGTGTTTCTGCATATATATCCATCTCTGAATCAGGGAATATGCTGTGTGTGAAACCAATGTTTTGACGGTATCTGATTGCGCACGCTTCTAATGTACAAGCATCTTGTAAGATATTAAGCGTTTGGGTTTCAGTCCTAGACCTATCTTTGCCCAACTTTTATGCGAACATTCCTGGCATTCTGTTTTTGTTTTGCACCATTTACCGGATCGGCGCAAGATCCTGTGAACATCCTTTTGATGAATGGAAAGGAGTTGGTTGTGTACAGCCTCAACGATACATCCTTCACCAATCTTCAGTTTGAATACGACAAGAATTTTTTCCGCAAAGAGCGCCTACATATCAGAGCAAGAAGGAAGGCCGGAAAACCTTTTGACCTGGGCATACAATCAGCTAAGGCTGAGGCAAAGCCGGTGGTTCTCAAGCATGCTTCATTGGAGCGCAATGAAGTATTTTCAATGATAGCCAAGGGAGGCGATGAACGTTTGCTCTACTATTTGGATCCTGCAATTGGCAACGACATGCCTGTAGAAAGTGCCCGAGCGTATGCACTCGGTGCGCGCGATGCACGTGTAGCCAAGTCGGGTGCCGGGTGGTTTTACGCAGGGCTTGGGGCTGGATTCGTCGGAGGCTATGCCACCAAAGGAAGCATTTGGGCGGTGGCATTGCCGCCCGTACTCTCCCTCACTTCTCTCATTCCATCTGTGAGCATACCCGAAAAGGCCATACACGACCTTAGATACCAATACAACGAGGACTATGCCCTGGGTTTTGAACGACAAACAAGAAGCCGGAACCTACTGCAAACCTTGAAGGGGAGTGTGCTCGGCACAGTGGCTGGATTGGTGCTGTATACGGTTGTAGACAACAACTGATGGATTTCCATAAGCTTCCTGGCAATTGGGTTCGATTTCTCACTGAAACCAATTTGTTTATTGCACTTTGTGCAAGCAGCTATGGCTGCGCATCTCAGATATATGCCGGTTTATCACCCGATTTTATCTCGGCTGGATTCCTATTCTGCGCTACCTTGTTTACCTATAATTTTATGCGCATTGCCGGCGATTTTGCCAGAAAGGGTGTTCAGCGCAATGTGCAACTTGTGTTTCTCTTCTTGGGTGCAGCGGGATTGCTGTGGTTTCTACCACTCCTTTCTGTAGGGCAGTTGCTCATTTTCACAGCTGCAGGTTCGCTGTCACTCGCGTATACACTGCCAGTAATTCCTGTGTCTGGATCATGGAAGTCACTTCGTGCCATTCCGCATTTAAAATTGCCGGTTATAGTTGCCACGTGGATACTTGCAGGGGTAGTTGCGCAGTTGCTGCCACTGGGAATGCCACATGGTCTTGATTGTTGGATACGCCCGCTGCTACTGCTTATTCAACAAGGTGGATTGGTTGCAGTACTCTGTATTTGCTTTGATATTCGCGACCTTCCATTGGACCATCCAACCCAACGTACCCTGCCCCAGCGTTTCGGATTACAGGGAACAAAACAAATTGGTTTTGGCATTCTTTGGTCAGCCACATTCGCAACTGTATTGAATTACCTTCTTGGAACTTTTATGCTCCCCGCATTGACGATTGCGCTTTGTACTCTTTTGATAGCCTGGCTGCTGTTGCGCAGAGCAAATACGCACCAACCGCCTTTTTATTTCGAAGTGCTCACCGATGGGGTATTGCTGATACCCTTGCTCTTGTTTTTGTTTTCCTAAGTCAGCCAAAAATCTTGTCCAGACTCCGCTTAAATGCGTTCACACCTTTGGTCAGGTCCTCCATGCTGTGTGCCTGGGAGATGAAACCAACTTCATAGCCCGAGGGTCCAAGGTAAATACCTTCCTCCAAAAGCATTGCGTGGAGTTTGCTGAAAAGTGGATTCATCTTTTTACCATCTATTTCATCACTGCTTGTAATGGCTTCCTGTGCATCGAAGGAAACCCAGAAGATGGAGCCAATGTGGATTACCCTAAATGCATATTGTCGGGATACAGCGTGTTGATTTATCTGGCTTGCAAATCCATCGGTTTTGGCTGCGAGTGTCTCGTAAAATCCTGGAACCAGGCAGGCTTCAAGTTGCGCTTTGCCGGCAGCCATGGCCACAGGGTTGCCGCTTAGTGTGCCGGCCTGGTATACAGGTCCATCGGGAGCAACGAACTGCATGATTTCTTTTCTTGCACCATAGGCACCAACCGGAAGCCCGCCACCAATGATTTTTCCAAATGCAAGGATGTCTGGTTTGATACCATAGTATCCGGCAGCTCCCTCAAAACCAACGCGAAAACCAGAGATCACTTCATCAAAGAATAGGGGAATGTTTTCCCTGTCGCATACATCGCGTAAAAATTGCAGAAAATCTCTTCCTTGAAGGAGCAACCCATTGTTGGCAGGGATAGGCTCTATGGCAATGCAGGCAATGTCGCCGGCATACTTCTTCACGGCCACTTCTACCGCTTCGCGGTTGTGCAAGGGCAACACAATGGTCTCACTTGCATAAGCCTGGGGGATACCCGCCGATGAGGAAGTTCCGAGTGTGGCCAGACCGCTTCCTGCATTTACCAGCAATGCATCCACATGGCCGTGGTAGCAACCATCAAATTTTATAATCTTATTTCGCCCTGTGAATCCCCGTGCCAGCCTGATGGCGCTCATGGCGGCTTCTGTGCCGGAATTTACAAACCGTATTTTCTCCACGTAGCGGTGGTTTGAGATTATCAGCGCCGCGAGTTCATTCTCGTACCTCGTGGGTGCACCATAAGATGTGCCTCGGGTTGCAGCATCGCATACGGCCTGCACCACTGCAGCGGGAGCGTGACCAAGTATGAGTGGTCCATAGGAGCAACAGAAATCAATGTATTCATTGCCATCGGCATCAGTGATTTTGCTGCCCTCGCCCTTGTCTATAAACAACGGGGTACCACCTACAGCCTTAAATGCACGCACAGGGCTGCTCACCCCACCGGGAAAATACTGTAGTGCTTCGGTATAAAGTGTCTTTGATTTTTCTCTTGACATGTGTTGTCTACCTTTGCGGCAAATGCACCTGCAGTTGCCCATATAAAATGGGGGCAAATGTACGCCATAAAATTACCTCAGCCCAATGAACCAACTACGCGATAAAGCCTGGCAACTTGATGGAGCCGATGTACTTTCGGGTTTCAGAGAAAAGTTTCACATCCCCCTTCACAACGGTATGCCATGCTTGTACTTTACGGGCAATTCCCTGGGCCTGCAACCGAAGTCGGTAAGGGAAGCCTTAAACCAGGAGCTCGACGATTGGGCCACATACGGGGTGGAAGGTCACTTTGAAGCGCGAAATCCATGGGTGAGTTACCACGAATTGCTCATGAAGGAAGGAGCAGAAATGGTGGGTGCCAGGCAAGGTGAAGTGGTTCATATGAATGGCCTTACGGCAAATCTACACTTGCTCATGGTCAGTTTTTACCGCCCCATGGGTAAACGCTATAAAATTCTCTGTGAAGCAAAAGCTTTTCCCAGCGACCAGTATGCCCTCGAATCACAAGTGAAATACCATGGCTATTCACCGGAAGATGCAATTATAGAAGTTAAGCCCAGGGATGGGGAACATACCATCCATGAGGATGATATAGAAGCCGTAATTTCCAAGCATGGCGATGAAATAGCATTGGTATTTTGGGGAGGCGTCAATTATTACACAGGCCAGTTTTTTGATCTGGAGCGCATTACCAAGGCCGGGCATGCTTCGGGTGCAGTTGTTGGTTTCGACCTTGCGCACGCCGCGGGCAATGTCCCGTTGAGGCTCCACGATTGGGGGGCCGACTTCGCCGCATGGTGTACCTATAAATATATGAACAGCGGTCCGGGGTCTGTATCCGGAGTCTTTATCCACGAGCGGCACGCCAATAATAGAACCTTGCCCCGGTTTGCTGGATGGTGGGGCCACAACAAGAAAGAGCGTTTTCTTATGGAACCCGGCTTCGATCCTATTCCCGGTGCAGAGGGTTGGCAGCTTAGCAATGCCCCTATTTTTAGCATGGCGCCACATTTGGCATCCCTTCGCATTTTCACCGAAGCTGGCATGGATAGGCTGAGGAGCAAAAGCGTGGAGCTCACCAGTTTTCTGATCGAAATACTGGATCATGTAGCGCGCGCAACCAAAGCCAATGTCGAGATTATTACACCCCGCACTCCTGCGAACCGAGGCTGTCAGGTGAGCTTACTCGTGCATGGATATGGCAAGGCGCTTTTCGATAGACTGGCATCAGAAGGTGTGGTGGCCGACTGGAGGGAACCCAATGTGATTCGTTTGGCACCAGTGCCTCTATACAATTCTTTTGTAGACGTGTACAACTTTGGCGAAATTCTGAAAAAGGCTTTGGAACAATAATTTTTTGCACCTTGTACCTATGAAAAACGTTTTGGTGATTGGTGGTGGATTGGTGGGAGCATTGCTCGCAGCTAACTTTTCCCGAAGAGGGTACCGTGTGAAGGTGTATGAACGTCGTTCGGACATTCGCCAGTCTACAATCGTAGCAGGAAAGTCTATAAACCTGGCGCTGAGCAATAGAGGGTGGAAGGCCATTGATATGATTGGCCTTCGGGAAGAAGTGCTCGAAGTGGCAATACCCATGCACGGCAGGCAAATTCACGATATACATGGCAAAGAAATTTTTCAGCCGTACGGAAAAGCGGCAGAAGCCATCTACTCCGTATCACGCGGGGACTTAAATGCCCGCCTTCTTGAAAAAGCCGAGAAAGGATATGGCGTGGAGATGCACTTTAACCAACGCTGTGTGAAGGTGGATTTTGAACATTCGGTTGCCTGGTTTGAAGATGCTCAGACTGGTGAGACCACCGAGGTGACAGCCGATCTCATATTTGGCACCGACGGTGCATTTTCACAGGTGCGTGCCGACATGCAAAAGACAGCCAGGTTCAACTACCAGCAAGAATACATCCCCCATGGGTACCGGGAGTTGCTTTTGCCTGCGGGCAAGGATGGTGCCTATCTCATTGAGAAGAATGCCCTGCACATATGGCCTCGTGGGGGATATATGCTCATAGCACTCCCCAATCCGGATGGCAGTTTTACCTGTACCTTATTTATGCCTTATGAAGGAAAACACTCTTTCAGTGCCCTGCAAACCGATGCATCCATAGACAGCTTTTTCAAGGAAGTATTCCCGGACTTCTACGGGATGATCCCAAATATTGTCGATGAATACAAGTCGCATCCCCTCAGCGATTTGGTGATTATACGCTGCTACCCATGGGTGCGCAACCGCACTTGTATTATTGGCGACGCATCGCATGCCATTGTGCCCTTTTATGGGCAGGGAATGAACAGTGGATTTGAAGATTGCTCAGTACTCGATGGTATGATGGAACAATTCGGGCAAGATTGGGATGCCCTGTTGCCTCAGTTTCAGATTACACGAAAGCCTGATGCGGATGCCATTGCTACCCTCGCCCTCAGGAATTATGTAGAAATGCGTGATCTAGTGGGCGATCCTATGTTTTTGCTTCAAAAGAAAATAGAAGCCAAAATATATGAAAAGCACCCCGAATTGTGGGTCCCTCTATATTCCCAGGTTACCTTTAGCCATACCCGTTATTCTGAAGCACTTGAGCGCGGCCGGTTGCAGGACGCCATCATGCATAAAGTCATGTCAAATCCCAACATTGCTGAGCTTTGGGACAGTTTGGAAGTAGAACAACAAATTTTGGCAGAAGCAGTCAAATTAAAGAGTAACCCAAGCGTTATTTTGTCGTAAAAGACCACTGTTCATCAGGGACTAAAGGCAAATTTGAAACCTATGCGTATTGCTCTTCTAGCTATTTTACTGGTATGTGTGCAAGCGGAATCGATGGCGCAATCCATCAACCGCAAAAAGAACCGTGGCATTTTTCCTACATTCGGCAATTATGATAAAAAAGGATGGGTTTTCAGTCCTTTATTTACTTATACGTTGCCACCGTTCAGCAATGCGTCTGAAACCATTCCTATCAACGATGCCCAGTCCTACGAAGTGGACTACACCGCTGTAGGTAGAATTGGCCTCGGAGTAGAAGCAGGCCGCTTCTATGCTGTGGAAACTTCCAGGCTGATCAATTATTATGATTTTACACTTGGCTTCAAGAACATTCGCGGCGTGGAGCGCTACTCCGCTACGCTGGTTGATTCTAATGGTGCCGGTTCTAACATCGCTGAAGGAGAAGGGGTTTTTGCGCTGAACTATATCACTGCCTCGTTCAATATTCACAAAATGAACCAAATCTCCAACACCACTTTTATTCAGAACAGCCTCGGGGTGAATGTAGACTACAATATAAGTGAGAATGCTACATACAACGACCGTGGAATTCCACTTGACCCTGTAGACACAGATCCATTACTGGCTCAGATTCACTATCGCTTTGGCGTGGGAATTAAAATTGCACCCAATGTGATGATGATTCCAAGTTTGGAAACAGCCATTCTTACGGTATACGAATTCGATGATTTTAAATCTACACTTCCGGTGTTCAACTCGAGGTACCGGCCTGTAATTGGGCGCGTATCATTTTTGCTGCTCGACAAAAAAGCTGACCGGGAATGTCCTTCCAATGGTAAGCGGAAAAAAGGCAAGAGCGAAACCCTTTTCGGAAAATAATTCATCCGTAAAATATAGCTCCTTCGCCGCTCTGCTGATGAAGGATTTAATTCAAAAAAGGATTGTGCACCTTCTCATGAGCAACTGTAGTGATACCCATATGTCCTGGGTATATTACCGTTTCATCCGGAAGCGTGAAAAGATTGTTTTTGATTGATTTGAGCAATTGGTTCATATCCCCTCCGGGAAGGTCGGTTCGTCCTATGCTTTCTCTAAAGAGTACATCACCACCAAGTAGCAAGCCCTGTGCACTGTGATAAAAGGCAACGTGGCCCGGAGAATGCCCGGGTACTTCAATGATTTTGAAGTTTTCCTTTCCCAATGCAATTTCTTTGGTATCAAAAAAGTGCACTTCAGTGACGGGACTGTAGTTGAGACCGTACATCTCAGCAACCCTAACGGCTGAGCGCAGCACAACTTCTTCTCCTTTGGGTATGATTAACTTTAGGCCATAGGTGCGCGCCACGAAATCATTGCCAAAAACATGGTCTATGTGGCAGTGCGTATTCACAAGGAGTGTTGGCTTAAGTCCTTTCAGCTTAATTAAATCGCTGAGAATTTGCTCTTCGCGGCGGTCATAGCATCCCGGATCCACAATCATACACATACCATCTTCGTTGTACACTACGTAGGTATTTTCTTCGAATGGATTGAAAACGAAGCTTTCAATAGTAATCATTCCTCAGTCTTTTTCGCGAAGGTAGGGAAATCAAGGTGTTGAATGTTTATAGAAGGAGGTATCTTCAGCGTGATGATCACCTTTCATTTTCATTACCTTTACCACTGTACACTTCATTATTGATGAGCAGGCGTATTCTTCTGGCTACAATTTTAATATTCTCACTTTCAGGGATTCGTGCGCAATTTTATCAGGGTTCGTACAATGAGTTTGGAAAGAATAGAATACAGTACCGCACTTTTCTATGGCAGCAATACCGCTTTGAGAAGTTTGACACATATTTTTATGAAGGTGGTCAACAGCTGGCTTCGTTCACCAGCAAAGTAGCAGAAAAGAATATCCGCAGTCTTGAAGATGTCTTCGACTTCACGATGGAAGATCAAATACAGTTCATCGTATACAATAGCCAGACTGATTTTAAGCAAAGCAATGTTGGGCTAAGCAACGATGACCAGCTCAATATTGGTGGCACAGCCAGAATTATAGGCTCCAAAGTATTTGTGTATTTCGATGGAGATTATGTGCGCTTTGAACAGAACATACGCGAAGGCATTGCACAGGTGCTCATCAATCAGGTGCTATATGGCGGTGGATGGCGCGAAGTAATCAGAAGTTCTACGCTCCTTACCCTTCCTGATTGGTACATCAACGGTTTGATTCTGTACGTTTCAGGTACTGCAACTCCCGAAATGGAGAGCCGCATTAGAAGCGGTGTGCTCTCCGGCGATTACAATAAGTTCAACAGATTAGAGGGGCGTGAAGCACACATCGCAGGTTTTGCCCTTTGGAGATATGTGGCCGAGGTGTACGGTGAGAATATCATACCCAGTGTGCTGTACATGTCCAGGGTAAGTCGCAATGTGGAGAGCGGTTTTCTATTCGTACTGGGTAAGTCCCTCGAATCCATCACCAAAGAGTTTGTGGCTTATAACCACGGGGAGTACACCTTTGCCGATTTAACCAAAAGGGAAACTGAGTTGGAGAAACTCCCTGTGAAATCAAAAAAGGGCTATGTCTACACACAGTTTGAAGTCAGCCCTGATGGCAGCACTGCTGCATATGTAAGCAACATCATGGGGCAATACAGGCTTTACATTCATGACCTTGAACACAACAAGCGAAAGAAGATTCTTAAAGCTGAGCACAAGCTCAACAGGATTACCGACTATTCTTTTCCAGTAATTGCCTGGCATCCATCTGGTAGCGCGCTTACCTACGTGACTGAAAAAAGGGGTAAGCTGCTTATGACCACCTACAATACAGATAAGGGGAAGTCCACAACCAGAGAGATTTTGCAATTGGATAAAATTCTTTCAATGACCTACAGTCCGAATGGACAGCAACTTGTATTTTCTGGAGTTGACAATGGTCAGACAGACTTGTACCTGTATTACACGATAGGCAACAGACAAGAGCGCCTTACCAATGATATGTACGGGGATTTTGATCCAAGTTTTACAAAAGATGGCAACCGCATTCTGTTTACTTCAAACCGAACTGACGATACGCTTAGGGCAGGGGTGATGACCAATGAAGTTCCGCGAAACCTCGATGTGTTTGCCTTCAATTTAAAATCGCGCTCACCCTATTTGGAAAGGGTGACAGATACACCGAAACTCAATGAGCGCGACCCATATCAATACGATAGCATCCGCTATACTTTCAGGGCCGATTATGAGGGGGTGATCAACAGGTATATGGCTACGTATGACAGTACCATAAGCCGCATTGACACAACCATCCATTACCGGTACTTTACCACGGCAACGAATATCACAGATTACCAAAGCAACCTGCTCACCTACAGGGCCCACCCCTCCACCGGGCAGTTTTCTGTCATGGACTTTGAGGACAAAAAATACCATTTCTATACAGGCAGGTTCAGGGATGACCAGAAGCGCAAGGAGGGAAGAACTACCTCGGGTGATAAAAAAACCGAAGAGAATACCAATCCTGATCGAAAGACTGTGCTGAAAAAAGATCCGCAGGTGGAAGAAGTAGTTCCCATCATCATCAACAAGGAGCCAGGAAATGAACCTGAGATCGATATATCGAATTACGTATTTGAAGGAGAGCGCGATTTTGCATATGAGAAGGAAACCATTACCATAACAGAAGCCGCGGGTACCAAAAAAAGGATTCAGCCCAGCCGCGAGGGTGTTACAAAACTCGATTCGCTCACCCTGCCCGGAGCACGCAACTACAACATAAACTTTGCAACGGACTATGTGCTAGGTCAGCTGGACAACAGCTATTTGAGCAATTTCTATCAGCCACTTTCAAACCCTGCATTCCTGAACCCAGGCATCAGTGGTTTGATGAAGCTCGGCATCAGCGATCTATTTGAAGACTATAAAATTGTAGGAGGATTCAGAATACCATTCAATTTTGACAACAGTGCGTACATGCTTAGCGGGGAGAATCTCTCCAAACGCATTGACAAACGTCTTACTGTGTACCGGCAGGCAAGCCGCTTTCTTCAAGGCCCGAGCTATGTGAAGGTAGTGACGTACAATGCAAATTATAGGATGAGCTATCCCATTAATGAAGTGTTTAGTATCAGGGGTACTTTCACGTTGAGGTACGACCAGGAGATTAGCCTTTCTACTGATGTGCCCAACCTGCTTCGCCCAAATGAAGATTCTTATTACTCCGGCCTGAAGGGTGAAGTGGTTTTTGACAATACACTGCCTATGGGTCTGAATCTATATCGGGGTATGCGGTGGAAGGTGTGGGGAGAATACTACAGAGATCCCACCAACTTCAAGCGGGATTTCGTGGTGATGGGCCTCGACTGGAGAAATTATACCAAAATACACCGACAGCTAATCTGGGCCAACCGTTTTGCATGGCAAACTTCCGTGGGGAGGGAGCGCCTGCTCACCTATCTGGGTGGGGTAGATAACTGGATGTTCCCCAAGGTAGATTTCTCGGTGCCTGTGGCGGCAAATCAGAATTATGCCTTTCAAACACTTGCTGCTCCAATGCGTGGATTTTTCTACAATACCCGCAATGGAAATTCATTTGCAATGGCAAGCACGGAGCTCCGCTGGCCCATATTCCGTTATTTTTATGACACACCCCTTAAGAATGACTTTCTGGAAAACTTCCAGCTCGTAGGTTTTGCCGATGCCGGATCTGCATGGACAGGAGCGAGCCCTTATTCTGCAAACAATAGCTTCAACAATACCATTATTGAAACAGGTGCCATTACGGTAGAAGTGGAAAACAACCGTAACCCAGTGGTCTATGGGTACGGATTTGGAGCGCGAACCAGGCTCCTCGGATACTTTGTAAAGATCGATTGGGCATGGGGTGTGGACGATGGCATTAGGCTGCCCAGTGTTTTTTACTTCTCACTGGCGCTCGATTTTTAATGAAAATTCCAAGAATGGATACGACCACCATACTCATCCTTTTGCTAATAGGGCTTATGGCAGGGATGCTCAGCGGTTTCATAGGTGTAGGCGGTGGTCTCATTATCGTACCTGCACTTATTTACTTTCTTGGCTTTTCTCAGCACATGGCCCAAGGCACCAGTCTCGCACTGATGCTTCCACCCATAGGTATTCTGGCGGTATACAACTACCACCGGGCCGGGGAAATTAACTTCGCCTACGCAGCCGTAATTGCTGTCGCCTTTATAGTAGGTGGTTTTTTAGGTTCTAAAATTTCTCTGAGACTTTCACCAACTACGGTTAAGTTTTTCTTCGGCTTGTTTATGCTTTATGTAGCTATCAGAATGATAGGTACCTCGTACAAAAACTTTTTCAGGGAACTGTGATCAACAAAGAAATCATACTCAGTACGGCTAAAGAGGCTGACCAAAAGCTGGTAAATGTGCGCCGCCATTTGCACGCCAATCCCGAGCTTTCTTTTCACGAGAAAAATACTTCTTCATTTATTGCGGGTGAACTGGATGCACTTGGCATTCGTTACACTCCCGGAATTGGCGGATACGGTATAGTAGCGCATGTGGGCGACCTTGAGAATGGCAAACTCATAGCACTGCGCGGTGATATGGATGCCTTGCCTATACATGAGGAGAACGATGTGCCCTACGCTTCCAAGAATCCCGGAGTGATGCACGCTTGTGGGCACGACGTACACACCACCTGCTTGCTCGGCGCAGCAATGGTACTCAAAAAGCACGAATCACACTTGAAGGGGGCTGTGAGGTTTATCTTTCAGCCAGCAGAAGAGCGAATTCCAGGGGGTGCTTCACTGATGATTGCTGACGGGGCCCTTCGCAATCCAAACGTGAATCTCATATTCGGACAGCATGTATATCCCGATATGGAAGCAGGCCATGTAGGGTTTAGGCCTGGCATTTATATGGCTTCGGCTGATGAGTTGTATATTACTGTGATAGGCAAAGGTGGGCATGCGGCCCTGCCACATAAGTTGAACGACCCTGTGATTGCCGCAGCCCAAATTGTGATAGCCTTGCAGCAGTTGGTGAGCCGCAGAAGCGACCCCACACTACCATCTGTGCTATCTGTGGGTAAGGTGATTGCCAATGGAGCCACCAACGTAATTCCCGATAAGGTAATAATGGAAGGAACTTTTCGTACCCTTGATGAAGGATGGCGCTCTGCAGCACATGAAGAAATTGAACGTATCGTGCACAACACCGCTGCGGCAATGGGTGTGACCGCCGATCTCGAAATCCGCAAGGGCTATCCTTGTTTGGTAAACCATCCGGAGCTTACATCCTGGTCCATGAAAATGGCTGAAGAACTTTTTGGCGCAAGCCAGGTGCATGAACTTCCCATTCGCATGACAGCTGAAGATTTTGCTTACTTCGCCCAGAAGATCCCAGCCTGTTTCTACAGGCTCGGTACTTCCAATACGGTGAAGCGTATAGGGGCACCGCTGCACACGAGTAAATTTGATATTGATGAATCAGCGCTTCAAACAGGCACTGCGCTGATGGCATGGCTTGCAGTGAATGCACTGCAGGCGAAGGAAATAAGCCTTTAGTTTGCTACTTCGCTCATGAATTTTATGCGCATGAGCCTGAGCTGTTCTTCAGTGAAGTCACCATCAAACTCGTTATACGCATCGCCTATGTCTTCGCTATCGGCTTCCATGAAGTACTCGTAGATGTCATTTTGTTCATCTTCATCCAAAATTCCGTTGATGTAATAGTCAATGTTTATTCTGGTGCCAGCACCTACAATGGCTTCAATTTCTGAAATCACCTCATCAAACGATTTCCCTTTCGCCTTAGCAATGTCTTCCAAAGGAAGTTTGCGGTCTATGTTCTGTATGATGTGAACCTTGAGCCCCGACTTGTTTACCACCGATTTCACGACCATATCCTGTGGGCGTTCTATCTCATTGTCTTCAACATATTTTGTGATCAAATTCAAAAAGGGTTCGCCAAATTTCTTTGCCTTACCAGCACCTACCCCCACAATGTGGGTAAGCTCTTCCTGTGTGATGGGATACTGAATTGCCATCTCCTGAAGGGATGGATCCTGAAAAATTACATAAGATGGCAGATTTTCTTTCTCACTGATCTTTTTGCGCAGCTGCTCAAGCATCTTGTAGAGATTCTCATCGGCTGCTCCTTTGCCCATGTCTTTGGAAATCATGTCGTTCGAGTCATCCACATCGCTGTAGTCCCGCTCTTCGAAGAATACCACATCATGGGCTGACTTGAGAAACTCATGGCCTTTGGGCTCTATTTTCAGTATACCATAGGTCTCAATTTCCTTTGAAATATATCCTTGTACAGTGGCTTGTCTGATTACGGCATTCCAGAATTTCTCATCTTTCTCGCATCCTATCCCAAACACTTCCAACTCGTGGTCTTTGTAGGTTTTCACATCGGCTGATTCATTTCCGCTAAGCACCTGCGCCACGTATTTGGCTTTTTGGCGCTCTTTGGTGTCGCGCATTACTTCGAGCAGCATCTGTATGTACTCTCTGCCGTTGTACTGTTCCCTCGGAAAGCGACAGTTGTCGCACATATCTGTGCAATTGTCACTATCGAACTCTTCGCCAAAATAGTGTAGGATAAATTTGCGTCGGCAAAGGCTCGTTTCAGTATATGCTACTATTTCATGCAGGAGCTGCCTGCCTATTTCCATTTCGGAAACGTGCTTGCCTTGAAGGAATTTTTCGAGTTTTTCAATGTCCTTATAGCTGTAGAAAGCCAGGCAGTGGCCTTCACCACCATCGCGGCCGGCACGTCCCGTTTCCTGATAGTAGCTTTCTATGCTTTTTGGAATGTCGTGGTGCACCACGTACCTCACATCTGGCTTATCTATACCCATACCGAAGGCTATGGTAGCCACAATTACGTGTGCTCTCTCCGAGAGAAAGTCATCTTGGTTCTTGGCCCTTTGGTGCGCATCGAGACCAGCGTGATAAGGGAGCGCTTTTATTCCATTTACGGTGAGCGTTTCGGCTACCTCTTCAACTTTTTTTCGGCTCAGGCAATATATTATGCCCGATTTGCCTTCATGCGACTTTACAAATTTGATGATCTCGCGTATCACATCTTTTTTAGGCCTTACCTCATAGTACAGGTTTGGTCTGTTGAATGAAGCTTTGAAAATATTGGCATTGAGCATGCCGAGGTTCTTCTGTATATCCTGTTGCACCTTGTCTGTGGCAGTGGCTGTAAGTGCTATTACGGGTGCATTGGCAATTTCATCAATGATGCTGCGCAGGCGGCGGTATTCGGGTCTGAAATCATGGCCCCATTCAGAGATGCAGTGCGCCTCGTCAATGGCGAAAAATGAAATTTCTGATTCCCGCAAAAAGTCAACATAATCATCCTTGGTGAGGCTCTCAGGAGCCATGTACAAGAGTTTGGTCACCCCGTTCATGATGTCGTCCTTCACCCGTTGTATTTCAGCTTTATTGAGAGATGAGTTTAGAAAATGCGCCACACCTTCATTTTCGCTCACAGCCCTAATGGAATCTACCTGATTCTTCATAAGTGCGATGAGCGGCGAAACTACAATGGCAGTACCGCCCTTCATAAGGGCTGGCAGCTGATAACATAGGGATTTACCACCACCGGTGGGCATGATCACAAATGTGTGTTGCCCATTCAACAAACTTTCTATCACTTGTTCTTGCTCACCTTTGAATCTATTGAAGCCAAAAAATTTCGACAGGGCTACTTTCGGTGAGAGGGTTTCTGTAATCATCATATAAGTCAATTTTCAAAATTCGCTGTGTCGGGATGACACTTTATGCCTTGAGGGCGTTAAAACGAGAGGTTTAAGATAAGACATAATTCGTTACGGACAACTTTTGTGGGAGTTTGATTGAAGTTTTTTTACACCTGCAATCTTTTAACCATTTGGCAAGCTTCAATCAGGAGGTTGAGATACCTGCTAAGGGGCCGAAAAATACTAGCTTTGCATCCTTTAAAATTAAGTTAATCTACGTTATGGGCGATCCCAACCAAATGTCTTTTCTGGAACACTTGGAAGAACTGAGATGGAAAGTGATCAAAGCGGTCATTTCAATTCTTGTGTTCGCGGTTCTCGCTTTTATTTTTAAAGGGATTGTATTTGACCAAATTATTTTGGCACCCAAAAATACAACATTTATTACGTACAAAATATTTTGCTATCTATCTCAATACCTGGGTTTTGGTGATGAACTTTGCATAACTTCGGAGTTCAGCCTGCAGAATATTGAGATGAGCGGGCAGTTTACTGCCCACATGATTGTTTCCATTGTTGCGGGTTTCATAGTGGCATTTCCATACGTGTTTTACCAGCTTTGGTCGTTCGTCGCTCCCGGGCTCAGCAGCAAGGAAAGGAACACCGCAAGGGGTGTAGTATTTTTCACATCCATGCTATTTCTTATGGGCATTGCATTCGGGTATTTTGTTATCGCTCCGCTCTCTGTTCAATTTCTTGGAAATTATCAGGTAAGCGAGCAGGTAGAGAACATTATCTCTCTCACTTCTTTTATCAGTACGGTTACTACAACGACCCTTGCAAGTGGTTTGGTATTTCAGTTGCCTGTTGTAGTGTACTTTTTTGCAAAACTCGGAATTGTAACCCCTGCATTGCTCAGAACCTACCGGAAGCATGCAATTATTGGGGTACTCATACTTTCAGCCATCATCACTCCTCCCGACATTCTCAGTCAGGTGCTGGTCTCCATACCACTAATTGCTTTGTATGAGATCAGTATCTTTATTGCTGCAATCGTGATACGCAAACGAGAATCGACCGGATAATAACTCAGCAGAATTCAATAACTTAGCAGCGAGAAACTCGAGACAGGATTTTAATGCAAATCCAACATTTTACATACCGGAAGCCAATACTTATCAGGGCATTTTTTGCTTTGATGTGTATGCTGTGTGCCCAACACGTGGCAGGACAGAAAACAATTATATCAGGCCGGGTAACCGATGCTGAGACCAAAGAGCCGCTGCCTTTTGTCAATTTGGGCTTTAAGAATAGTAAGGTAGGTGCAACCACAGACATCAATGGCTATTACCGTATAGAGACGTATTACGCAACTGACTCGCTCATTGCAAGTTTTGTAGGCTACAAGAACCAGTCGCGAAAAGTAAAGTTAGATGTGGAGCAAACCATCAATTTTGCGCTGAGCGAAGGATCGGTGAAACTCTCTGAGGTCGTAATCAATGCCAAGAACTACGAGAATCCTGCCCACGTAATCCTCCGAAACGTAATCCGCAACAAACCCATAAACAACCGGGAGAAACTGGATTCGTATGAATACGAAACTTACAATAAGATTCAGTTCGACATCAACAATTTTGGCGATAAGTTCACCAAGAATAAACTCTTCAAAGATTTCGATTTTATATTTGACAACATAGACTCTACGCGCGAGAAAGTGTCACTCCCCTTTTTCATCACAGAGAATATTTCCGACTACTATTTTCAGCGGAAGCCGAGGGGGAGAAAAGA
The DNA here is from genome assembly GCA_041749535.1 of Cryomorpha sp. Taxonomy (GTDB): domain Bacteria; phylum Bacteroidota; class Bacteroidia; order Flavobacteriales_D; family Cryomorphaceae; genus JBBQZU01. The sequence goes on from JBGTBE010000011.1 coordinate 97,520, forward strand.
AATTATCAGGGCGACGAAAGTTTCTGGAATCAATAATGAAAGTATATCCCAGTTTCTCGGACAGATGTATCAGGATGTGAATGTGTATGAGAACTCTCTCGGCATCTTCGGTAAGAATTTCGTAAGTCCCATCTCCAGCTACGGACTGGTGTTTTACAAATATTACCTTGTTGACAGCGCCTACATTGACAGCAAATGGTGCTACCGCCTTGATTTTCTGCCGAAGAACGAGAACGATCTGGTTTTCGAAGGGCATATGTGGATCAACGATACCACCTTTGCGGTGAAAGAAGTGGAGGCCCGCATTCTTAAAAGTGCGAATATCAACTTCATAAACAACCTCCTTGTAAGTCAGCACTATAATGAGGTAGAGCCTGAGGTCTGGATGATGGAAAAGGAAGAATTGGTTGCTGACTTTACCCTTTTGGAAAACGAAGCAGGCTTCTACGGGCGCAAAACCACCACTTATAGAAATTTCGTAATCAACAAGCCCAAAGACCCTGAGTTTTATGGGGGTGCCGACCCAATTATTGTGGAAACGCAAGTAAACGAGAAGGACAATGCATATTGGAAAACAGCCCGCCACGAGGAGATTAGCACAAAGCAGCAGGGGATATATGATATGGTAGACAGCCTGAAGTCCACCCCTCGCTTCATGACGTACATCGACATTATCAACTTTATTTTTACCGGATACCACGTTACCGGAAAAGTAGAAATTGGTCCCATCTTTACTTTTCTGAGCTACAATGAGGTAGAAGGCCTTCGCCCAAAGTTTGGTATGAGAACGAGCAATGACTTTAGCACGAAGTTGATGCTGGAAGGTTATCTCGCATACGGGGTTAGAGACCAGCTCCCCAAATACATGCTGGGGGCCACCTATATAGCGAGTAAGAAACCAAGGCAGATATTGGGTGCATACTACAGCGAGGAGATGGAGCTCATTGGGCAAACCCTGAACTTCTTTCCCCGCGACCACTGGGTGATGCTTCTCACCGCCCGCAACCCCCAGGACCGCTTGATCTTTAACAAGTATGCGAGAATTTTTGCCGAAAGGGAATGGTTTACAGGATTCTCTTCCAGGCTTCAGCTTTCGCGAAAAGAAATGTTTGCCAAAGGCGACTGGCAATTCATTCAAATTCCAACGGATGAACCCGACCCGGTACCGGTTTTGATCAACAGCATCATCACCACCGAAATATCTGTTGGCCTCAGGTTCGCTTACCGGGAGACATTTGTGAGTGGAGAGTTTGAGCGCGTAAGCCTGGGAAGTCAGTATCCTATTATAGATGCGAAGATCGATTTTGGTGTAAAAGGACTTCTGGACAGTCAGTACGAGTACCAGAAACTCACCCTTTCCGCCAAGGATCGTATACCACTTGGGCCATTCGGTAATTTGAATTACACCGTTGAAACCGGAAAAACATGGGGTGTGATCCCTTTCCCGCTTCAGTTTGTCCACGCCGGAAACGGAACCATATGGCTCAACACTTCGGCATTCAACACCATGAACTTTTTCGAGTTTGTAAGTGATCGATACGTTTCGGTGCGTGGTGAATACCACATGGATGGACTTTTCCTCAATAAAATACCGGCTTTGAAAAAACTCAAATGGCGGGAAGTGGTGGCAATAAACGCCATTCAGGGATCCTTTAGCGCAGCTAACCTGGCTGAAATGGAGCTGCCTGCCCGCACTTATGCCCTTGGCAAGACCCCTTTTGCTGAAGCATCCATTGGCGTGGAGAACATCTTCAAATTTATTCGGGTGGATGCCATCTGGCGACTTACCTATAGAGGCAATCCCGATGCTACCAATTTTGGCATACTCCTTGGCATTAACCTGCAATTTTAAAATGACCCTATGATTCTACGCGCTGAGAACCTGGTGAAAAAGTACAAAAACCGAACGGTTGTAGGGGGTGTTTCTGTACAGGTAGAACAAGGCGAAATTGTGGGGCTTCTCGGGCCTAACGGAGCTGGAAAAACTACGAGCTTCTACATGATCGTAGGTTTGGTATCGCCCAATTCGGGTAGAATATTCCTTGACAATTTAGATATAACACACCACGCCATCTACGAGCGCGCAAAGCTTGGCATTGGTTATTTACCGCAGGAGGCCAGCGTGTTTAGGAAATTGAGTGTAGAAGACAATCTCTGGGCAGTGCTTCAAATGACCAAAATGACCAAGAAGGAGCAAGGTATGAAAGTGGAAGCGCTATTGGATGAATTTGGTCTGGGCCACGTGCGCAAAAACAGGGGTGATTTTTTAAGTGGAGGCGAGCGTCGCCGCACAGAGATTGCGCGTTCTCTGGCCGTTTCCCCAAAATTTATATTACTCGATGAGCCTTTTGCAGGCGTAGATCCCATCGCAGTGGAAGACATACAGAGCATTGTGTCCACCCTGAAAAATAAAAATATCGGAATCCTTATCACAGACCACAACGTGCAGGAAACCCTTTCAATTACCGATCGTGCTTACTTGCTCTTCGAAGGGAAAATATTGAAGTCAGGCTCAGCTGAAGACTTAGCCAATGACGAAACCGTGAGAAGGGTTTACCTCGGGCAGAATTTCGAACTTAAGAGAAAGGTGCTTTAGGTGAAATGTATTCCCTAAATGGGATTACGGAAATTTTCAGGCGCTGGCCAATTCTTTCAGTACAAAGCTATACCGCTCCATAATCTGATTGGCCAATAGACGCTTACACGCTTCATCAACCTTGGCTTCTGCAGTTTTCTTGTCGGGTGCTGATACCGTGAGTACTATATGCTTACCTATGCGCACATTGGTAATCTCGCCAAGTCCCAGGTTTTTCATGCTGGAAGTTACGGCCTTGCCCTGTGGGTCTAGCAATGCTTCAAGGGGCATAATGTCAATCTCGGCTCTGTATTCCATGGTTGGTGCGGTTTTGATAGCGTGATAAAGCAATGTACAAAAGTAATATTATAGGAATAGCTTCGGCACTAAGGAATGCAAGAAGTGCAGCGGAAAGTGCCAAAAGCGCATAGCGGACAGCGTTGGCGCCAAATGCAAATGATTTAAACTTCAGCGACATGAGCTTCAACTCCGATACCATCAATGCCGCACTGAACAAAGAGAGCAAGGCGATGGCCAAGGGCGACAGCAACAATCGTTCGTACCATTCCCACAGGAAGCCAGGGGCTCCCTGTTCCATAAGCGGAAAGGAAAGCCATAAGAGCGCGTTGGCGGGTGTTGGCATTCCAATAAAGCTTTCACTTTGGCGGGTGTCCAGGTTGAATTTGGCCAGACGGTATGCCGCTGCTGCTGCAATGAGCAAGGGTGTGTATACAAGAAGCAATTCAGGAAAAGCATACCACTGCAGGGGTAAACCTCCTGAATAATAAAGCGCAATGAACGTTGGAGCTGCGCCAAAACTCACCACATCGGCGAGGGAATCCAACTCCCTGCCCATAGGGCCTTGCACCCGCAAAGCCCTGGCTGCCAGACCATCGAAAAAATCTAAAAAGGCTCCCGACAAAATGAAAATAGCTCCTGCAAAAGGGTTTCCGCTGGCGGTTGCGGCAATACTCAGCACCCCACAAATTAAATTGCTTAGGGTTAAAAAGTTAGGAATTTGAGATTTCAGCTTCATTTGGGGACGAAATTAACCATATTGCGTGCAATTTTTTTACCCTTTGCCCGTATAGAACCCGAATCGATGGATAACTTTGCTTTATGCTGAGCACCTTTAGCCGCACAGGAGGCGGTTTTCTCATTTTCACTATGCTCTTTGTCGGGCTTCAAGCGCATGGGCAAACCAGAAAGTACAGCAACGAATTTCTGAACATTGGCGTTGGAGCCAGAGCGCTGGGAATGTCGGGGGCCAATGTGGCCAGTGTAAGTGATGCCACGGCTGGTTACTGGAATCCGGCGGGTCTCACAGATATTAAATCAGACCTTGAAATAGCAGCCATGCATGCCGAGTACTTCGCCGGCATTGCCAATTACGATTACGGCGCCATTGCCAAACCCTTGGATTCTACAAGCGTATTGTCACTCAGTGTGGTGCGCTTTGGGGTGGACAACATCCCCAATACCACACAGCTAATCGATGCGGGTGGCAACTTTAATTACGATCGCATTACCACATTCTCGGCAGTAGATTACGCATTCATGTTGGGATATGCCAAGCAGCTAAAGGTGAAGGGCCTCTCTGTGGGTGGAAATGTGAAGGTGGTACACCGCATCATTGGTGATTTTGCCAGAAGCTGGGGATTCGGGCTCGACCTGGGGGCCATCTACCGCATGAACAACTGGCGTTTTGCCTTGATGGCCCGCGATATTACCAATACCTATAACTCCTGGTCGTATAGTCTCGATGAAGATACAAAGGAAGTGTTTCTGGCCACTGGCAATGAATTGCCAGAAAATGGGTTGGAAATCACACTGCCCCGCTTCGTATTGGGCGCAGCGTACACCAGGCAATTCGAGAAGCTCAGTCTAACCGGAGAGCTCAATGCTTCCATCAGCACCGACGGACAGCGCAATGTGCTCATTAGCGCCGAGCCCATCAGTGTGGACCCGGTACTCGGCATGGAGCTGGGCTACATCAACCTGATATTTATTCGCGCAGGTATTGGAAACATTCAAAAAATAAAAACCTTCAGGAACACCGAAGAATATACCATTCAGCCCAACTTAGGTATAGGTCTCAAGCTCGGTAATTTCTTCATAGACTATGCCCTTACTGATATTGGCGACCAATCGGATGCGCTGTATAGCAACGTATTTTCACTCAGGTTTCAGATATTTAAGCGGGAGGGTCAGTGAGGAAACTTATACCCCTGATCATTTTATGCAGTACCTTTCAGATTGCCGTAGCCCAGCCTTATGGCAATGAGTGGATAAGTTATGCTCAGCGGTACTACCGCATTCCTATTGCCGATGATGGCGTGTACCGCATTACCTTCAACGATTTTGCCAATGCCGGCATTCCCATTTCGGGCATCAACCCCCAGCACCTTCAGATGTGGGCTTCGGGTGTGCAGGTTCCCCTTTTCATTTCAGGCGATGAAGACGAGATTTTCAATGTGAACGACTATGTGGAATTTGTAGGCCTTAAAAACACAGGCGCACGCGAAACCGTGCTCTACCCCGACGCTGATGCGCATGCCAACGATGCATACAGCCTCTTCAATGACACGCTCCATTATTTTATTACCTGGTCGGGCGCAGGAGGTAATGCCCGCATTGCCAATGAGAGCGATCAGAACTTTTCTGCCTATACACCGGCCACCTACTGCTGGCGAAGATCTCAGATTGTGTACAGCAACAGTTACTACCCGGGTATGCTCGATGGTTTTGGGGTATCTCTGCCATTTTACACAGAAGGTGAGGGCTGGATGAGCAACCGCTATGGGTTCCCACAGGGGAGTATTTTCATCGACGCAGATGTGCCAACAGCAGGCATCTACCGGGGTGTCGATGCCCCGTCAGCGGAAGCTTTTAGCATTTCGGCAGGGGCATCCAATGCGCCCGCCGGAACCGGGAGCAACCACCATCTTCAAATTCGCTACGGTAATGCGAACACCCTCGCAGTGAATCACCAATACCAAGGCTACGTCGTGAACAGGTTTTCTTTTCCAATTCCAAATGCTGCCGTGGGTGATGCGGTGACCCGCATACGCCATGAAGTGAGCAATGCCCTTGGCGTAGCAAGCGATTATCAGGCAGTGGCGAGGCAGGGCATCACCTATCCACATAAGATGGATATAGGTGGTGTCAACAGTTTCAGGTTTCACTATCGCCTAAATACAGGAGCAACAAAAACCAGATTTGAGTTTGTAGGGGTGAGCGGAACGAACCCCGTAATTTACACTTCGGGATCATCAGCAAGGAGGGTATTGCTTTCTCCAAATGGTGAAACAGTGAGAGGACTCGTACCCAACAGCTTTGGAGAACCGGACTTTGACTGCTTTCTGGTAACCGAAGAGAGCATCAGGCCTGTAGCACCACTGCAACCGGTGGCCAACAATGGATTCTTTACCAACTTTGGGCAGTCGCCGGTAGATTCCGCCTTTGTGATCATCACAGAAAAATCCCTGATTGGGGTGGGTGGTCAATACGCCGCATACAGGCAGCAGCGATTTGGAACCGTATTGGCCGATGTAGATGAGCTGTACGATCAGTTTGGATGGGGTGTACGGAAAAGCGGTCTCGCGCTTCGCAACTTCGCATCATATCTCCTGGGCAATTGGCCTGAGCCTCCACAGTTCATGCTCCTCCTGGGCAAAAGTGTGCGCGATGCAAGGGAAGGCAATGTGCCTGGGTCCAGACAGAACGCCGCCTATTTTTCTCAGAACCTTGTGCCATCCCTGGGCTACCCATCCAGCGACAATTTTATAACTGCAGGACTTGCCGGGACCAACTTGGAACCCGCCATAAGAACGGGCCGCGTAAGCGCCCGAAATGAAACTGAAGCCCAGTGGTATCTCAACAAGGTGCAGACTTTTGAGTCACAACCCCACGATGCGTGGATGAAGAATGTACTCCATTTTGGTGGAGGCAACAACCTGAATGAACAGCAGAATTTTGCATACTACCTTTCCACCTATGCCACCATCGTTGAAGACTCCAGCTTTGCGGCAGCCACACACACTTTTCTAAAAGACGATTCGGCACCCATTCAAATAAATGTGTCAGAGGAAATCACAACGCTTATAGAAGGAGGCACTTCACTCCTCACCTTTTTCGGACACGCCAGCTCTGAGGGATTTGACCAAAGCATTGACGACCCGCAGAATTTCAACTGGAATGGAAAGTACCCGCTGCTGCTCGGAAACTCCTGCTTTACCGGCGATTTTCACGCACCGGGCAATGGCAGCACCAGCGAGAAGTACACCATTCTGAATGAAAAAGGAGTAATAGGGTTTTTAGCGTCTACCAAGCTCGCATTCGAGCCCTACCTGAATATTTACAGCCACAAATTTTACGAGCACCTTTCACTGCTCAATTATGGCAACACGATTGGCGACCACATGCGCAAGACCGTTGCCGATATACAGTACTCCCTTGGTCCTGTGCCCAACATGTTTATGACCAATACCTGCCTTACCATAAACCTTCAGGGCGACCCATCCATAGTGCTGAATTCCTGGCCCTATCCCGACGTATCTATCACCGGGCAGGACATATTTTTCACACCCGAAGAAATCACTGCAGATGTAGATTCATTCACAGTACATGTGGCGCTCACCAACATAGCCCGTGGAACCAATCAGCCATTCAATGTGGTGGTGGAACACCAGAAACCCGACGGCACTGAAGCAGTGTATTCAGGTAGTGTCAATGGCTTGCTTTTCCGCGATACCATCAGTTTTAAGATTCCGTTAGACCCCCAGTTTGGGCTCGGGGTGCATGGCTTCAATGTGCTCGCCGACCTCCCCGACAACCAAATTCAGGAAATGCCGGGATTCGAAAGTGTGAACAACCAGGTACTCGGTGTTCAGCTGCTCGTCTCCAATGGGGGCCTCGTACCTGTGTATCCATACCGCTTTGCAGTGGTGCCGGAACCCGATGTTACGCTAAAGGCCTCCACCGGTAATCCCTTGGAGCCCCTTTCAACCTACAGGATGGAAATAGACACCACCGACCTGTACAACAGTCCTTTGCTGCAAAGCATGGAGATAACGCAAACGGGCGGTGTGGTGGAGTGGACGCCCAATGTACCCTACGCCGATAGCACCGTATATTTTTGGAGAAGCAGGCAACTGGGAGGGGATGATGAATGGAGAGAGAGTTCCTTCCAGTATATTCCGGACCGGGTGGGATGGGGGCAATCCCAGTTTTATCAGTTTAAGAACAACAACTATTTTCAGACAGAGTACAACCGCCCTGAGCGCAGAATTGACTTCTTCACAGGTACTGCCAGACTCTCGCACACTGTGTATGGCAATAGTGCCGCCTTTGGCAATGAAATACTGCTGAATACCCAGGTAATTGAATACGGCATCTGCACCACTACCCCAAGTCTTCACCTTATGGTAATGGACCCTCTCACCCTGAAAGCCTGGGGTACCAGTTTCGGTGGGCAGAATCCACAAAACGACTTTGGCAATGCCAACAACAACGGACAGTGCAGGCAGCGGGTGGAGTACTTTTTCATTTTTAGACAGAACAACCCCACGCAAATGCAAGCCCTGGCCGATTTGCTAAACTCTGACATAATACCCGACGGGCATTATGTGTTGCTGTACACGGCCAGGTTTGTAAGCTACGACAGTTGGGACAATACCCCAGACCTGTACGCTGCCTTGGATGGCCTTGGCGCGCAGATGATCGGCAGCCCCGGAGCCCAGGATACAGTTCCTTTCTCCTTGCTTGTGCGAAAGGGCGATCCAAACTTTATTCATGAATTGTATGGAAATACATTGACTGATACGCTCAACAACATTGTTGACCTGCCCGCAAGCGGAAGTCTTGGCAGCACCAGTTCCCAGCCTATAGGCCCTTCCTTTGGCTGGAGCCAGGCCAGCTGGAGGGTGCGAACATTGGAAGCTGCTCCAGGCGATACCGCTCTTGTTAGGATTATCGGAATTCGCGATGATGGTGCTGAAGTGCCGGTGTTCAGTGGAGAATTTAACCCATTTGCCGTTCAGGAAACCGACCTTTCCTCCCTGCTTGATGCTGAAGAGTATCCTCAAATGAGATTGGAAGCTGAGCTGAAAGATGCTACTTTTCTCACCCCTACGCAGATAGACCGCTGGCATGTGCTTTACGATCCTGTGCCCGATGCGGCACTCTCACCCAGCGACCATTTTGCCTTCAAGGCTACAGAAATCAACGAGGGTGAGGATGGATACCTTTCCGTTGCAATACGCAATGTGAGTGAAGTGGATATGGATTCTCTCCTTGTAAAATATTGGATCGAAGATGCCGCGCGCAACATCATCCCCTTAGAATATCCCAGGCAAGACTCCCTGCGCGCCGGAGAGGTACTCACCGATACCGTGCACTTTTTAACGCGGTTTCTAAGCGGTGAGAACGCCCTGTGGGTGGAGGTAAATCCCATTGACCCCCTTTCAGGAAATGCGGACCAGCCCGAACAAGTGCGGTTCAACAACATGATGCGTGTTCCATTTATTGTGAACACGGACAACACCAATCCCATTTTGGATGTGACCTTCGATGGGGTATACATTCTCAATGGAGAAGTGGTATCGCCAAACCCAGAGATTGGCATGACACTGAAGGATGAGAATCCTTTTCTGCTGATGAACGAGCCTGCAGATACTGCCTATTTTAAGGTTTTTGTTTCAAGTCCCCTGCAAGAAGATTACCAGAGGGTATACTTCGATACCCCGGATCATCCCGGACTGATGGAGTTTATCCCCGCCGCCGATGAGCGCAACAAGGCAAAGATTATCTACCGTCCCGTTTTTGTTGAAGATGGCAACTACAGCCTGCTGGTGCAAGCCACCGACAAAAGCGGAAACGCTTCCGGTTCCATAGATTACAACATAGATTTTCAAGTCATCAATCAGGCAACCATTACTGAAGTATTGAACTATCCAAACCCCTTTACCACGAGCACACAGTTTGTATTTACCCTTACCGGCTCTGAAATACCCGATGAGTTTAAAATCCAGATTATGACCATTTCGGGAAAGGTGGTGAGGGAGATTACCCTTGCAGAATTTGGACCCATTCGCATAGGCCGCAATATTTCAACTTATCGATGGGATGGGCGCGATGAGTACGGAGACCGTCTGGCAAATGGGGTGTATCTGTACCGGGTTACTGCCCGCCTGTACGGCAAAGACATTGAACTGCGCGATACCGGCGCATCCCAGTATTTCACCAAAGGGTTTGGGAAGATGGTGTTGATGAGGTAATGGTGGCTATGCTGCCTTTTTCGCCTCATTGTGATGCTGCAGAACATCTTTCCCGATAGAACACTATGTGTGTATCATTAAAGCGGAAGAATTGTTCAATTTCCCCGGAAACCTAAGGATGAATTTCCCCGGAAAAAGAAATTTATTAGGACCAGCCTAGCGGGAAACAACGGTCTGAAGAGAAAGTTGGGAGTATGATTTCCCCATAAATTTCTGTCCATCGAATCAACGGAACTGAAAGCGAGCTGATTAGCTGTTTTTGCTAATAAATCTATATTAGCAGAAAATTACGCACGTGAGACATTCAGCATTTATTGCACTTGTTTTTTTATTGGCTTCCTGCGCAGGCCCAAAATTTACGGTAGAGACAAGAACCGGACAACCAATTCCTATTGATACCCTGAATGTTTTGGCGGTGATGATCGGGCCTATGTACCAGCCCGCCGTACCGTTAATTGACGCCGCAACTTTTAATGGAAAAACCAATAAAATCGCCAACGAAATTATACGTGCACAAGAAGACCGTATAGATTCATTAAAAGAAGGACTTATCACTACCCTTAGGGAAAAGCTTCCTGTAGTGGTAAGAACGGCAAATGAACTCGAACGTGAGGGAATTGAAGCGTATAGAGTGGAAAAAGCAATTCAGTCCGAAAACAAGAATTTTCCATTGGTACTGTTTGGAAAAGGAGATTTAAGCTTTCGGCAATATGGGAAAATGCAAAACCTGAATAAAGAAATAGAATCCAATGATGAGCTCGCTGCGAATGTTGCGATTTTCGCCGAAAAATTCAATCTCTCCAATGTCGCCATTTGCTACAACAGGCTTGCAGTGATAAGTGTTGGCCCTTTTGGTGGAACGGGAATGTTACGTCTGGAAACCTATATTCTCGTTTTTAACCGCAATGGTGAAGTAATAATAGATGCTACTGGTTTATTAGAACCGATAAGTATATCCGGAAAGGAATTGGAAGATTATACATCAGAACTGGACAAATACAAGGTCATGCAAAATTTATTGGTTCTGGCCTTATCTAAACAAATTATGCAATGAGGACGGCCCTCATCATTGTTTTGATGTGCCTGTTATCCGGCACGTTAGTGGGCCAGCGCAAGGAACTCAATCTGCCACCTCAGAAGAATTACAAGAAAGCCCTATTGGGATTTCAAGCCAGCCCAAATGAACTGGAAGCGAATGATATTTATTTGTTTGCCGACAGCTTAACTTATCAAAGCGGGGCCGGTCTTACCACATATCAATACGATCAGATAAAGTATATTAAAGTCAATGAGGGAAGCTATGCCGGACTGGGAGCGGCTATTGGAGGCAGTTTAATGCTTCTCACTTCCCTTTTCGCTATACTTGAAGTATCCAACGACCCAAATAGGGAGTTGAATAACAATGCCGGTTTCACTTTAGCGCTTTTTACAATTGGGGGTACCGGTCTGGGAGCATTGGTTGGACTTCCTTTCAAGCGAAAACGCACGTATTACCTGCATTATAGATAGGATAGGAGTTTCAAAAAATCACCTGCTCCGCAGAATTTGCAATGCTGCGGCTACTTAAAAAATAATCTTTGAAACCAGCATTGGTGGTGGCAACAGGAAATCGGCAATATCGCAGCATTGCAAATGCTGCGGTACACTGCCGAACCCAAAATGAACCACAGCAGTTAGCATTACAAAAAGGGTGAGACCACAATGACTTCCTGAAGCACTGAATCCATTCCCATATAATTAGAAGCAGATGAATACAACCAATCTTCAGGTTTCCTTACAAATCCTGACTTCACCGGATTCTCATGAATTTAATTAATCTTCTCCCATGTGAATATCGGATCATAAAGTTCTATGGCATGGTTTCCAACCTTCCAAAATTTAAAATCCTTGTGTCTCGTACTATTCTCTCCTCTTTGGATAAACTGACCAATCATCCATTCTTTTCTACTTTCCGGACCTGAATTCAATTGTCCAATACAGGCTTTAGCTGTGAATTTCTTTAAATCCCTCAAGGTATCTTGCAATTGGTATGGCTCGTTGCTGTTGGCAACCAAATGGATATGATTGCTCATTATAACATAAGCATATATGTTCAGGCCTTTTTCTTTTATGCAATATGATAAGGATGAAATAATAATATCCCGGTATACCTGACGGGTGAAAATATTTATCCATCCTTCCACGGTAAGCGTAAGGAAATAGGTCTTGTTGGACTTAATGGTGTGTTTTTCTCCTTGTCGCATAGGCTGAAGTTAGTAGATTATTAAACGGGCTAATCTTGTAAAATCAAATTTCCAATTATAAAAGAGTTAGAAGCGCAGCATTGCAAATGCTGCAGATCCCTTCTAAACGAAATTCTATCAGCTCTGCGCCTGCTCCGCAGCATTTGCAATGCTGCGGCTACTTAAAAAAAACCTGCTCACCCTAATTCGTACCTTTGCCCGCGAAAATTTATTCAACACCATGGAATCATTTGACATAGTAGTGATAGGCTCTGGCCCCGGGGGCTATGTATGTGCCCTTCGCTGTGCACAACTGGGCTTCAATACTGCCCTTATAGAAAAATACAATGCCTTGGGTGGCACTTGTCTCAACGTGGGTTGTATCCCTTCCAAAGCCATGCTCGACTCCTCGGAGCATTACTTCAATGCAGCACATAATTTTAAGGAGCACGGTATAGGTCTCGACAACCTGAAGGTAGACCTTGCACAAATGATCAACCGCAAGAAGAAGGTGGTGGAGCAAACGGTGGGCGGTATTGATTTTCTGATGAAGAAAAACAAAGTAACTGTATACCACGGTATGGGCAGTTTTGTGGATGCCAACACCGTAAAAATTACCCCTGCCGAAGGGGATGCTGCCACCATAAAAGGAAAAAATATCGTTATCGCCACCGGCTCCAAGCCCAACTATTTTCCCGGTATGGAACCCGATAAGAAACGCATCATCACCAGCACTGAAGCGCTGGAGCTAAAAGAGGTTCCCAAGAAAATGATCATTGTAGGTGGGGGTGTTATTGGCCTCGAACTAGGTTCGGTATATGCCCGTCTTGGCAGCGAAGTCACGGTTGTAGAATTTACCGATGCCATCATTGGCACCATGGACCGCACTATGGGCAAAGAGCTGCAGAAAGTGCTTAAAAAAGAAGGCTTTACTTTCCACTTCAAGCACAAAGTTCAGAAGGTGGAGAATAAAGGCAAAAGCGTGAAGGTAACCGCCCTCGACGACAAGGAGAAGGAAGTGGTTTTCGAAGCTGATTACTGCTTGGTATCCGTTGGGCGAAAGCCATATACTGAAGGCCTGGGCCTCGAGAATATAGGGCTAAAACCCAATGCAAAAGGTCAGGTTGAAACCAACGACCACCTTGAAACTTCCGTGAAAGGGGTGTACGCCATAGGTGATGTGGTGAAAGGTGCCATGCTCGCGCACAAGGCCGAAGAAGAAGGCGTATTTGTGGCTGAGGTCATCGCCGGACAAAAACCCCACATCAACTACCGACTTATACCTAATGTTGTTTACACCTGGCCCGAAGTGGCTGGTGTGGGTTATACTGAAGAAGAGCTGACCGCACAGGGCAAGGAATTTAAAACCGGTTCATTTCCCATGAAAGCACTGGGTCGTGCCCGCGCCAGCGGAGACATTTATGGCCTGGTGAAAATTCTCGCCGACAAAGAAACCGATGAAGTACTCGGCATACACATCATTGGCGCCCGCGCCGCCGATCTGATAGCAGAGGCAGTAGTAGCCATGGAGTACCGCGCCAGCGCTGAAGACATCGCCCGTATGAGCCACGCTCACCCCACCTATGCTGAAGCGATAAAAGAGGCTGCGCTGGCAGCTACGGCTGATAGGGCGTTGCATATTTAAGTGGATTCGAAACCAATTACCCTTGCAGGTGTTTGTTGAACAATGACCAAAAAAACAGGCGTACTCCTTATCAACCTCGGCACTCCTGATAGCCCTTCGGTGGGCGACGTGCGCCGGTACCTTTCTGAATTTCTCAACGACCCCAGGGTCATTGACATTCCATCTGTGGCCAGAGTGCTGCTGGTAAACGGCATCATTGTGCCCTTCCGCGCGCCGAAGTCGGCGAAAATATACAAGGAGCTTTGGCACAAGTACAATGGTCGCTCACCCTTGCTCGTGTACGGTGAGATACTTCGTGACAAGCTGCAGGGCCTGCTGCAGAAAGACAATGTAACGGTAGAGCTGGCCATGCGCTACGGCAACCCAAGCCTTGACAATGTATGCGCCCGTATGGAAAAAGCCGGCTATGATGAAATTATCATTCTGCCGCTCTTCCCACAATATGCATCCGCGAGCACGGGTTCGGCGCTCGAGAAAACCATGAAACTGATCAGGAGTTGGTATGTGATTCCCGAAATAAAAATCATAAGCCAGTACTGGGATAATCCGGGATATATCGATACAGTGGTGGCTCGGGCACAAGCGCATAACATGGCCGAATACGACCACGTGCTGTTTTCATACCACGGTTTGCCCGTAAGGCAGGTTGATAAAGTATACGAAGACCGTCGCTGCGAAAACCACAGTTGCGAAAGCGAGATAAACGAAGAAAACCGCTTTTGTTACAAGGCGACCTGCTATGCCACTACACGCCTTATTGCAGCTAAGCTTGGCCTTTCGGAAAAAGATTATACCGTCTGTTTTCAGTCACGCCTCGACAAGAAATGGCTGGAACCTTTCTCTGATAAGGTGGTGGAAGAATGGGGAAAGAAAGGCGCCAAAAAACTTCTCGTATTCTCACCTGCATTCATCGCAGACTGTCTGGAAACAAGTATCGAAATAGGCGAAGAGTACCAAGAGATTTTTGAAAAACACGGGGGTGAAAAAGTGCAGCTTGTAGAAAGCCTGAACGACCACCCCATGTGGATCGCAGCGCTGGAGAAGATGGTCAGAGAGAGCATGTCTTGATTGTATTTGGTACTAAATACAAGGTACCAGGACAACCACGTCTTTGAACCTAATACACCACCCCCACCATCACCTGCATCGTCTCCGTTTTCCCTTTGATGCCGGTGGCAGTAAGCACCACGGGGTACACACCGGCCGGTACATCAGCACCCTCCCAAATTTCTATATACCCTTCACCGCTGTTGTCAGCGCCGCTGTGGAGCAGGTTGCCCCAGCGGTTGTACACCTCCCAGCGCATGCTGCTTACGCCAAAAAGCTCCGCTACGAGTTTATCGTTCACTCCATCACCATTGGGGCTGAAGATATTGGGCAGGATGATGCGTATGCCGGGGTTTACACGAATGGTGACGGTCGCGGTATCCGCGCAGGCGGGGTCATCTACGTAGGCGATCAGGCTTACGGTGTAGGTGCCGGTATCGGCGAAGGTGTAAAAGGGGTTTTGTTGAGATGAGAAAGGCAGCCCATTGGCTTCCCATTGCCAGGCATTGGCCTGTGTGCTTTGGTCTTGAAACTGCACATACAGGGGCGACTCTCCTTCCTGCGGATTGGCATTGAATGCAGCGATGGTGCAGCCGAAATCTTTTAAGCATTGAAGAAATTACAAATTAAGTACGTAAATTTGTACTTAAATAAAATTACTGATATGAAAGCTGCAAGCTATTCACAGTTCCGATTGGGACTAAAAAAGTACCTCGATATCGTTGAAGACGGCAATGAGACCCTTATCATAAAGCGCGGCAGCAGCAAAGGAGCTGTGCTCATCTCTTTAGAAGAGTACAATGCCATAATGGAAACAGTTCACCTGTTGAGTTCAGGTAAAAACGCAGCCAGGCTATTGGAGTCGATTAAACAATTGAAAGAAGGCAAACTTATTGACGGGCAATTAACTGATCAGTGATGCGCATACAATTCACTACCAACGCCTGGGAGGACTGCGTTGATTGGGTGAATACCGACAAGAAAGTGGTGAAGCGTATCAATGAGCTCATCAGGGTCATACAGCGCACGCCTTTTGAAAGCATAGGCAAGCCCGAGCCACTCAGGTACGATTTAGCAGGCTTTTGGTCCAGAAGGATAACACAGGAGCATAGGTTGGTTTATCAGATCGATCAAGATACCCTTGTGATCGTGGCCTGCAAATATCATTATGACAGATAGGTGCTTACTCCACCACCACAACTCCGCTCGGTAGCCAGGGAAGATCCGCTCAATACACCACTGAAACACTCCCCTTCACTACCTCCGTCTTCCCATTCAGCCCTGTGGCAGTGAGCACCACATTGTACACCCCCGCTGTGGCCATAGTACCAGCCGTGTTGCCATCCCAAATCTCCACATACCCTTCACCGCTGTTGTCAGCGCCGCTGTGGAGCAGGTTGCCCCAACGGTTGTACACTTCCCAGCTCATGCGGCTTACGCCAAAAAGCTCCGCTACGAGTTTATCGTTCACTCCATCGCCATTGGGGGTGAAGATATTGGGCAGGATGATGTGTATGCCGGGGTTTACACGAATGGTGACGGTAGCGGTATCCGCGCAGGCGGGGTCGTTGAGATAGGCAATCAGGCTTACGGTGTAGGTGCCGGTATCGGCAAGGGTGTAGAAAGGGTTTTGCTGAGATGAGAAAGGCACGCCATCGGCTTGCCATTGCCAGGCATTGGCCTGGGTGCTTTGGTCCTGAAACTGCACATTTAAGGGCGACTCCCCTGCGGTGGGATTGGCGGTGAAAGCGGCATTGGTAACCCGTATTTGATCAATTGTATAGGTACTGTCCCACATGCACCAGTTGGCATCGGTAATGGCGAGCAGGTATTCCCCGGCGCTCAGGCCTGTGAAGGGCGGCCCCTGAGCCGGAATGCCGTTGAGAAGAAAAGTATATGGACCTGCGCCGCCTATAGAATCTATCTCTATGCTGCCCGTGGCATTGTGGCAGAGTGAAAAATTGGTTCTTGCCCCAAAAGCCCGCGGTGGGTCGTGCACGGTTACAAATACCGGTATGGTCTGCTCGCAGCGTGCATCCGGCTCATCACTCCACATGCGCACGCGGTACCATCCGCTTTGGGTGGCGCTGCATACAGGGTTAGAAATTCCTGCATTGCTCAGACCTGCTTGCGGCTCCCAGGAGTAATTGTCAAAACCCAGAGCGGCTTGCAGCTGCACGGAACTGCCAAGACAGTAGGAGTATTTTCGCTCCATGGTGGGTTCAAGGACGGGGCAGGAGGGGGTGTAGGCAATAACAAACGAAGGATGAGGATTGAAACCTCCAACAGGATTTTCGACAATTCTGTATAAACTTATATTTTGAACTAGACTTGAAGTGTTTAAATAACTGTTTATAATCGCCGTACCATCATGGCGGTTGAATGTTGTGTTAGCAGTATCACCGTTAAATGCCAATACTTCGCCATTGCGATAACTGAAATGGCCATGAACACCTGACATTGTTGGAGGGAATAGGAGATCTGGTTCCCAAATGTCACCTATATTATTTCCATTTATTATTATACGTGAAGCATCAATAGGTGCAGAAGAGAGTCGGCCGGAATGAATAGCAAAAACCACCGGCATTTCGGGATTGTAGTTCGGCAACTCAAAAGCGTAGTGCTGTGGGGTGACTTGACTCTGGTTGGCCACAAAGTGCTTCAAGCAAATATCATTATCGATAAATTCTGATTCGTACATAACGACCACATAAATTCCCCACCATCCTTCGTTGGCTCGATTTTCATTGAACGGCTGCAAGTCGATCTCAAAACTGAGTGTATTACTATTTACATTAAAGCCATCATTAATGTACTCAACATGAGTAGCAAAATAGTCAGTCAATGGATTTAATTCAATTTGCTCAGGGCCTGCTTGGTTTGAACTATTCCATGCAATGTCTGTACCATTCACTTCAAATCCAAATGTCCTGGGTCTGCCATACCTATATGTAACAGCATAAGCCTGCCTCAAAACGTAGTGCGGTTGCCAGTCTATTTCACAAAGTCCTGAGTATCCACCAATAGTCTCAACTCCCGCGGTTAAAATACCTCCTTTGAAACACTCTTCATAAAACAGGACTTGTGCCTTTGTTTGAAGACTCAACAAAAATATAAGACAAACTATTTTCGTCTTGAAAACATGGGGCATCCCTCCCCTAATGTTTGTAAAAACAAGCTCAGTTGTTAATAAATTCATGGTGTAAAAGTACCAATAATCTTTTTTTTTTTTTTTCACCTTAGACGCGAATAAATTACAAATCACTTAAAATCAATCAATATGAAACAGATTTACAAATTACTTGGATTACTTCTTCTGCACTCACTTTTTGATTACAATGTCAATGCACAAAACCCGAACTGGACATTTCCGGGGAAGTACTTTGAAGCTGATGGTTTTGGTATAATAGATTTACCAGCCTCCCCCTACGACCCCAACACAGGTCAACCAAATTCAACGTCAGCCTACTCATATCAAGGCGCCGCCACCGACGCAGCCACCAACTTGCACGCAGGCT
>JBGTBE010000012.1:0-21552 GCA_041749535.1 Cryomorpha sp.
CCTTCTCGCTATGGAGGTCAATTTGCATCAGAAGAAGGACGCCTATTTGTGGCCGGTATGCTCAGGCAAAAGGTAGACAGCTTGAACCAAATTTTTGGCAATCCATACATCGTCATTACAGGTGATTTTAATGATTATCCAAATGACGAGAGTCTCACGAAAATACTTCAGGCAAAATGGACAACTTCTGAAGCTAGTGGCAATGATTTGATAAATCTCTCCTACCCTATTATGTACAAATTCGGTACCCACGCATTCGCTGGAGAGTGGGGTGTATTGGATCAGATGATTGTGACCAATTCATTCTTTCGGGAAGGGAGTCTAACAATAAATCCAGGCAGTGTCGGGGTATTCGATGCCCCTTGGCTACTTAAAAAGAATGCTGCTGGCATGGATGTACCCAACAGGACGTTTCAGGGACCCGCGTATATGGGCGGTTACAGCGACCATTTGCCCATTTTCCTGGATCTGAACATTGCCGCAAGTCAAAAAGAAACCGACGATGACAATGTCAACGTCGGTTCTGGTACTGAATAATTGAATTGATTCTGCTTAAACGTCGATCTTGGCGTATTTCGCGTTCTTCTCGATAAACTCTCTTCTTGGTGGAACATCATCGCCCATAAGCATAGAAAATATACGGTCAGCTTCTGCTGCATTGTCAATGGTTACCCTGCGCAATGTTCTGAATTGAGGATTCATGGTGGTGTCCCACAATTGCTCCGCATTCATTTCACCAAGACCCTTGTAACGTTGAATGCCAACACTTGTGTCCTTGCCTGCTCCTTTCATTTCCAAAAGTATTGCTTCCCGCTCCTTGTCGTTCCATGCATACTTCTGTGAACTTCCCTTTTTAAGAAGGTATAGAGGAGGCGTAGCTATGTAAATGTGCCCACCTTCGATAAGCTCGCGCATGTGTCTGAAAAAGAAGGTAAGAATAAGCGTTTCAATGTGACTTCCATCCACATCGGCATCACACATGATAATCACTTTATGGTAGCGAAGACCTGTGACATTCAAAGCCTTGCTGTCTTCTTCAGTTCCTATGCGCACACCAAGGGCAGTGTATATGTTCTTAATCTCTTCGTTGTCAAATATTTTGTGTTGCATGGCCTTCTCCACATTGAGAATTTTACCACGCAATGGCAGTATAGCCTGAAAATGACGGTCGCGGCCTTGCTTGGCTGTTCCACCTGCAGAATCACCCTCAACAAGGTATATCTCGCAATTCTCCGGGTTCTTATCAGCGCAATCGCTCAGTTTTCCAGGGAGGCCAGATCCAGTGAGTACATTTTTGCGCTGTACCATCTCGCGTGCTTTTCGGGCTGCATGACGGGCTGTGGCAGCCAGTATCACTTTGTTTACGATAGTTCGAGCATCATTGGGATTCTCTTCCAGGTAGTTGGTAAGCATTTCAGTTACCGCCTGTGATACTGCTGCTGTTACTTCCCTGTTTCCGAGTTTCGTTTTGGTTTGTCCTTCAAACTGGGGCTCCTGTACCTTTACGGATATAACGGCGGTGAGTCCTTCACGGAAATCATCGCCTGTGATTTCAAACTTCAGTTTGTTCAGCATTCCAGAGTCTTCAGCATACTTCTTAAGGGTAGCCGTCAGGCCGCGTCTGAATCCCTGAAGGTGTGTTCCACCTTCATGGGTATTGATGTTGTTCACATATGCATGAATATTCTCCGAGAAAGTAGTATTGTAGAGCATAGCTACCTCAACAGGAATTCCCGATTTCTCGCCTTCCATATATATAGGGCGATTGATGAGGGACTCTCTTGCAGCATCGAGAAACAGCACAAACTCATAAAGTCCACCTTCAGAGAAATAGGAATCCGTCCTGGGCTTACCATCTTCTATTTCGCGCATGTCGGTAAGGGTGATGCGTATGCCTTTGTTAAGGTAGGCCAATTCACGCACCCTGTTTGCTAGCGTGTCGTAGTTATAAATTACCTCTTCGAAAATGGTGGCATCAGGTCTGAAATGCACCTGGGTGCCGTTTTCGACTGTTTCACCTACCTCTTTCACAGGATAGAGGGGCTTACCAATACTGTACTCCTGACGGTATACTTTTCCTTGGCGGAATACGGTAACTTCCAGGTGCTCAGAGAGTGCATTCACGCAGGAAACACCCACACCATGGAGTCCACCTGATACTTTGTATGAATCTTTGTCAAACTTACCACCGGCATGGAGCACGGTCATTACGACTTCCAGCGCTGATCTCTGTTCTTTTTCGTGAAAATCAACAGGAATTCCCCGACCATTGTCCTTAACAGTTATCGAGTTGTCTTCATTGATCACCACCGTAATGGTATCGCAATATCCCGCAAGGGCCTCATCTATAGAGTTGTCAACTACTTCATATACAAGATGGTGAAGCCCTTTTAACCCAACATCGCCGATATACATCGCAGGGCGTTTGCGCACTGCTTCAAGGCCCTCAAGAACCTGTATACTATCTGCCGAATAATTGCTGGCTTCTTTCTTTTGTTTGTCGGTCATAAAATCCCTTGAATTAATTCAATTTTTATACGTGCAAAGGTACGGCTTTCAATGCGTTAAAGCACTATGGAACCCTTGAAAACACTGATGATTTTCAACATTTAATTAACATGAAGACTTTGTGCTTCAGAATGTAACTTATGAGAAGAAAGCAACCAACGAAAAAATGAAAGAGAACGCTAAAAAGCATACTTAATACCGCCGATCACAAAAGCCCTTTGCGCGGGAAAGCGGTAATAAATATCGTATTTGGTCGCTGTGAGGTTATACGCTTCTACAAATGCCGACAAGCGCGCTGTGTATCTGTACATAGCGGTGAGTGTCAAATCAAAATACGGTTTCAACTCAACAAGATAGTATCGTCCTGCCTGCTCCTGTGCATCGGGTGAGGGAGCGAAATAGGATTTTACATCCCGTTTACCTATAAGGGCAGCATCTGCACCCAGTTCCAGTTTATCGAAGAGGTTGTAGTGTGCATTGAGGGAGAGCCGGTAAGTAGGCAGGTGCCATGCCTTGTCTTCTACATCAGCAGTATAGCTGAAAATCTCCAACCTTGCGCCTCCATTCCATTTCTTATTGTTCTGGTAGGTGATCTCACCCATCATTGTAAATGTATTCACCTCATCGTACACCACCTTAAACCTGTTCTGCACACTGAGCAGTGTATCGTTCACATATAGAGGGCGGTTGTCCGTTTTGTCGATCCCAATACTGGTGTTGAAGCTTATTCGATCGCTCACGCTTCCTCGAATACCTCCAAAAACATTGTATCTGACAATTGAATTCTCAAGCTCCAATTGAGAAAGAACAAATGGATTGTTGTCAGTAATGGTTTTAAAGCTGTTTCGCTCTACACTTCCGGTGATGGCCGCATAGGGAATAAACATATTGCCAAACAGGGAATAGCTTACTTCAATATCAGGAAATGCATGAAAACGGGCTTGGTTGCTAAACTGACCATAAAGACCCAACCCAGCCAAAAACCGGAGTTGTCCGGTGCGTAAGTCAATTTTTGGAACCGCGTATACAATCGCATTTGCCATATCAACAGGAAGCGTGACAGTGCCTGCTGTATCATTCATAAATTCAAATGGTGATAACGGATCTGACTTGTACGAAATAAAATCGAACCCAGTATTCATCACATAGGCGTGCGCACCTCGGTAGGCCCTAAGGTCTGCCAAGGCCGCGATTCCCAGTTCCTGAGCATCATAGGCGTCACTTAAGTGGTATACATTCAGGTTGATATCATGGTTCACTTTGGATGAATCCGTGTAATAGCTCTTCCATTTATTATCCAGGCTGAATTCGTTGAACTTTTGCCTGTAATCTTTCTTATCAATTTCCTGATCTTGTGGATCAAATCCGTAATAGTGCCATACGTCTCGTTCGTATGCAAACTTGGATTGTAAACTGTGCTTGTTATAAATTTTCTTAGCCCATACTTCAGCCTGATTCTGGCTGAACCCACTGAAAGCGATGTCACCATTGATTCCATCAATGGCCGAAAGGTGTTTAATGTGTGCACCATAAGCCAGATCGCGGTTACGGACGCTGGTGTAGTATGCTTCTAAAAATGGGGTGAGATAAGTTCCTACTCCACCCTTTATAAATCCTTTGTAGAGCGGCTCCAACGGTTCGCGGATTTTGATTCTTGCCGGCTCAAGCAGTGCGGGTTGAATGGTTATTGCTGGTCGCTTAGGCAAAAGTTCGTACCGGATGTTGTCCATCTTCACCGGTATGTCGATGGTGTTGGGAGTTTCGGTGATTTTAAATGCTTTATCGACAGTAAGCGTGCGATCACCTGTAATGATCTGTGTCTGATCAAAAGTTTCTGCAGGCTGCGCAAAGGTGGGTACGCCGCCCGAGATAAGAAAGAGAGCAGCTGTACAAATAAGAATTCGCTGAATAGTTCTAGTCATTGTCGTCAATGAGTTTTTGGTACTCCTTCTCTTCGGGCGAAGTGTCGGGTGCAGTATTTTGAGATGCAGCTTCAGCATCGTCTATTTCTTTAATTTTGGCTTTGGCTCTTGTCACCACACCTTGATCCTCCACGTTGTCTGCTACGCTTTGCAGGGTGGCCCTGGCTTGAAAATAATCCTTGCGGGCTATATACACATCTGCCAGGAGCATGAATCCTTCAATCTTCCAAGTTTCAAACTCATTAAAATTCTTAACCAATTCGAAGACATGATTTTCAGCTTCATCTAGTCTGTTTTGGAGCAGTGCTATTTCCGCCAATCTATACTTTCCTTCTGCACCGTTTACGGATGTTGATTGCTCTGACAGCCATTTAAAATCGGTGAT
Organism: Cryomorpha sp.; assembly: GCA_041749535.1. Taxonomy (GTDB): domain Bacteria; phylum Bacteroidota; class Bacteroidia; order Flavobacteriales_D; family Cryomorphaceae; genus JBBQZU01. Next base: position 4,816 of record JBGTBE010000012.1, read on the forward strand.
TGCTTGCTCGTACTCTTTCTGCTCCAATCTGATTTTGCCCCGAACCAGTCTGGCCTCGGTGATGAGGGCATCGGTGGTGTTTTCATTGTGAATTACCTGGTTGGCAGCATCCAAGGCGGGCAAGAAGTTTTTCAAGCTGTTATGACAGCGCATGCGGCCCACCTGGGCTTCCAGCTTATTGGACGCAAAAGTGGCTACCTGTTCCAGCTTTTCGTAGTGGCTAAGCGCTTCTTGCCACTCCTTGTTTGAAAACCGAATGGCTGCTGCTCCGTACAGCGCAGATTCGCTGAACTTACCGACTGGTTGGGCTGCAACATACTCGAAACCTTTCAAGGCCACACTAAAGTTGTTTTGTCTGTATGCGCAATCGGCCTGATAGTAATTTGCGTTCACAATGAAGAGACCATTTGGAAATTTGCTGAGATAATCTCCGAAAGCGTTGATGGCTTCGGTACACTTCCCGCCAGCGACGAGGTTCTCTGCAGCCTGGTACGTGAGGCTATCAATCTCCGCTGGGGAAATGCTGTAATTTGGTACTTTATTCAACCAATCTGTGTATTCATTTATCCTGCCCAGGTCAAGGTAAATGCTGCGCAAAACTGCAATGGCCTCTTTTGACTCTGCATCAACCCCATACTCACTAACAACTTGTTTGTAGCTGCTTATGGCTTCATCATACTTACCCATTCTGTACTGAACCAAACCCCTTTTGAGCAATGCTTTTTTCCGGTAAGGAGATTGTCCAAAATCATCAATCACAATATTCAGTGAGGAGAGGGCATTGTTGAGATCATTCTGCAAGAAATAGCTGTCTCCAAGTTCATAACGTGCTACGGGTGCAAGCGATGTTTCAGGAAACCGGCGCAGCATTTCATTAAGAGAGGCTATCTTCTTGACATGGTCTTCTTTGTACCCATGGGCCATACCAATATTGTATAATGCATAGTCACCATTGATCACATTCATACTGAGGGCTTCTTCATAGCTCTTCACAGCCAGGTCGTACTCCTTGCGAACTAAGTGCAAATCTCCTATGCGCAGCAAAGCATCATTGCGCCTCTTCGGATTTTCTTTGAGAGATGAAGTGTATTTCCTGAATGATGTCAGCGATGCGTTGTAGTCACCCGTTTTAAAATGGCAATAGCCTATGTTGTAATTTGCAGTATTGAAGTAATCAGTGCCTACTGATGCAGTGTTTGTCATGAAGGTATTGTAGTTCTCAACAGCCTTGGAATACTCCCCTTTGCGGTACATCAGGTCGCCGGTCCAATAATCTGAAAGCGCGGCTATTTGCGCGTCTTCCTTATATTTTTTTGCCATCTTAAAGTAGGTAATGGCTTCCTCCTCATTGCCTTTGCGCATTTCCTGCACAGCATAGTTGTAGGCGCTTAACTGAAAGTTTGCACGATCGGCAGATGTTGGAGCCTTCATCTTCTCAATTGCACCAATTGCTGCTTTGTAGTTTTTGGTAGAGAGGTGCACCTTTAGCAGGAATGCATAAGCTTCGTCCTTTCTAGCCGAATTAGGGTAAGTACTCAGGTAGCGCTCAAAAGCCTGAATCGCTTCATGAAAAGGGTCGTATGAGAGCTCGTAAGCCAGCTTCGCATAGTTAAAGAGTGCATCTTCAGTTACTTCACTGTCATAGTCCATTTGCGATGCCGACTTGAATGCATTTTGTGCGTATTGTCGTTCTCCAAGTTGCACATAGGCATCGGCCATTTGATAAGTTGCAATCTGCCCCAGCTTATTGTCATCTCTGCTCGCCTTCGCGAAATATTCAAGGGATTTTTTGGATTCCTTGTTTCGGTAATAGGTATATGCCATCTGGTAGTTCTCTTCCTGTGTGGCAGCAGTGGCCTTGGTCATGTACAACTCAAGGTATGGCTGGGCCTGCGCATAGTCCTGTTTCTGGTACCAAGCATTGCCAAGCAGGCGTCCTATTTCTTCTTTCTTGCCCGTTGAGGCCGAGTCCAATATAGGCTGTGCATAGGTGATCAGCTCATCATACTTTTGCTGGTGGTGGTAGATTTGAACGATGTAATATGGAACTACCGGCGCGAAGTTTTCATCTTCGGCGGCTTTTTCGAAAGATTCGAGTGCTGACTGATAGTTGCCTTCGGTATACGCAATATGCCCATAGTAGTAATTGGTCGCACCCTTATACTCCCCTTCTTTGTCTTTCAGATCATAGAAGTGACCTCTTGCTTCGGCCATTTTACCCAGTTCGAATGCAGAAAAACCGAGTTTGAATTTTACTTCATCCTTCTCATATTGGTCCAGATCGTAGGTGTTCAACTGCTGGAAATAAAAGTAAGAATCTTCAAAATCACGTCTGTTGAAATTGTACCTACCCAGCTCAAAAATTGCTGGATTGAGCCAAACACTTTCAGGAAAATCAAGGGTAAAAGTGTTCATCAACCGCTCTCCATCGCGGTGAAATAGCTTCATGGTGCAAAAAGCGCGGTAATATGCAGCATTCACATAAAGCTCACTGCGGTCATTGGTTTGAGCGTCGATGAATGATTCAAAAGCCTTTCGGGCTGCCTCGTACTGGGCATGGCCCATAAGTTCTATAGCATCGTGGTATTGCTTGAACTCACTTCTGTAAAATTCTGTTTGCTGGGCGTGTAGTGCTACAGGCATGCCAATAATGGCAATGATGAGCAATGACGCCATGTTGCGAAAATACATGTACAAGAGGGGCTTCGTTAAGTAAGTAAAGGTAACCTAGGTTGATGGGGTCTATCTGTGTGTATACTCAAAAGTTTTAAACGCAATTTTGTGAAGAATAAAGCCTCCAGAATAAGGCCGACGGTACTCAGAACGTCGTTGTTCCCTCAAAATTATTGTAGTTTTACCCAAAGTTTGCAAATGGCATTAGACACCATTGTTGAAATACAAGATGCGTCCATTTTTCAGGGCGATCACCTGGTACTCACCGGGGTGAATGTTGAGTTAAAAAAAGGTGATTTCGTATACCTCATAGGCAAGACAGGATCAGGCAAAAGCAGCCTCCTTAAAACCCTATACGGAGAGCTTCCTCTTCAAAAAGGAACAGGCAAGGTCGCAGATTTTGATCTGGTAAAACTCAAACGAAAGCAAGTACCATACTTGCGTCGAAAACTTGGAATTGTATTCCAGGATTTTGAATTGCTGCCCGATAGAACCGTAAATGACAACTTACTTTTTGTGCTACGGGCAACAGGTTGGAAGGACAAAAAGGCCAGTCAAGAGCGCATGCACGAGGTACTCGAAAAAGTAGGCCTTGGCACTAAAGGGTACAAGATGCCCCACGAACTTTCAGGCGGAGAACAGCAAAGGGTAGTAATCGCCCGCGCCCTGCTCAACGATCCTGACCTTATTCTGGCCGATGAACCTACTGGAAATCTAGACCCTGCAACCACAGAAGAAATATTGAATTTGCTCTATGCTATTAGCAAAAATGGCCGGGCTGTGCTTATGGCCACCCACGACTACGTGCACATGCAAAAATTTTCATCCCGGGTCATCCGCTGTGAAAACAATACTGTGACAACAGAATAATTCAGAGTAACGTGCTTTCCATTCTTATTCCAGTTTACAATCAGCCAGTTTCTCAGCTGGTAACTTCTCTTGTTACGCAATGCAAGCTACTGGGTATTGAGCATGAAATCATCGTACTGGAAGATGGCAGTGACCTTTACCTTATAGAAAATGCTTCTATCGCCTTGTTGGAAGGGGTGCACTACAAAGCCCTTTCAGAAAATGCAGGCAGGGCTGCCATACGAAATCACTTGGCTGATGTAGCTCAGTTTCAGTTGCTCCTTTTCCTCGACTGCGACAGCCTGCCAGTATCCGATTCCTTTGTGGCCAACTATCTGAACAATAAACAATGGGCAGTGGTGTACGGAGGCACAACATACAAGAGGCCTGCAAACCACGCTTTTCTACTCCATTATCAGTATGGAAATCAGAGGGAAGCATTACCTTTTAAGAACCGCATTGAAAGCCCAAGTGCATCCTTCAGGACCAACAATTTCATGATTCAAAAGGAGATAATGCGTGAAATCCGGTTTGATGAATCACTTCGTCAATATGGGCATGAGGATACACTGTTTGCCATCGCCCTGCAAAACGCAGGTATAGTCATCACGCATATTGATAATGCCGTACTGCACGATGGACTGGAGGTGGCCGAAGAATTTTTGAAGAAATCGAAACTGGCACTTGAAAATGCGTGGATGCTCACCAAAACTGGAACTATGCCGCATTCGGCAGTGAAGGTCATCGATGCCTATCACAAGATCAGGGCTTTGCCGGGTGGGGTATGGCTGTTGAAGACATTATCCATGCTGGAATCTTCTTTGCTAAAAAATCTATGTGGCAAAAACCCCGGCTTGAACCAATTCGACATGCTCCGGCTCATATGGATTCAGAAAATCGAAAGGACGTAAGAAGCTGATTACAGCTTGGCCATTTCCTCAATCACTGGCGCGAATTCATGGTCCCAATTGAGTTTACCAGCAAGGGTTTTCAGGTTGGATCGGTACAGTTCCATCGAAGCTTCATCATCTAGCATTGCTTCAATTTCCACTGCCAATAAAGCCGGATCATGCGATTGTGAAACCCTGCCAATACCATACTCTTCAACAACACGGCGCAGTTCTACCAAATCACTCACCAACACAGGTACACTGGCTTCAATATAGTCGAAAAGTTTGTTGGGCAAGCTGTACCTGTAATTGATGTTTGTATCCTTATCAAGGCTCAGGGCTAGGTCTGCAGAGATTGTATAAGCCATCATTTCTGCATATGGCATTTTGGGAAAAAAAAGCACCTTGTTCTTCAAAGCTTCCCTGGTACACATGTTCTTCAATACAGGCAGAGCGTCTCCACTGCCCACAATCATCAACACAGCATTCCCGACCATTGACATGGCTTCCACAAGTTCCTCAGCCCCTCGGTCCATATTTATTCCGCTCCCTTGTAGAATGAGCAACCTGGGTGCGGCGGGCAATCTCAACTCATGCCTTGTTCTCCTGACGATGGCTTCACGCTTGTCGGGGACATTTCTTACCACCAATACTTCATTCAATTTGTAAGCATCAGAAAGGAGATTTGCAATGGATTGGTTTACTGTGATGACAATCTTTGCCCTGTGAATGCAAATTCTCTCGAGCATTTTCCACACTCCCTTGACCCACCTTCCTTGTATTTCGGGCACTTCCGTGAAAAACTCATGGCTATCGTATACCAATGTTTTGCCTCTAAGTAATGAAACGATCGCGTTTGCTGGCAGGGTGTCCAGATCATTTGCGTAGAGCACATCCACTTTTGCAAATAGCAGAAAGAAAAATAGCCGGATATTGTATTCTGCATAGAACATTGCGCCTCGGTTGAAGAAAAGCTTCATGCGAGCTACTTTGTAAGGCCTTTCAACAGGTAAACTTTCTGACAACTTCCTGCCTATCAAAACCAATTCCCAACCTGCACAATGCATTGAATTGCATTGCTTTCTCACCCGCTGGTCAGTGGCGAGGTCATTGGTCACGCTTACAGTAACATATTTCTTCACGGCCCAAATGTAGCGATCGTTACAAAGATTCAAATTCAATTAGATTTGCAGCATGAATCTGAGCTTCGACGCCTCTCTGCAAGCACTGAATACCTTTGGCATAGCATGTAAATCGTACGCCCTTGGAGCATTTTCCAACAGCCAAGAACTGGAAGGGTTGCTAAAACATCCATCGGTATCTGGCAGACCGCATATGATTCTTGGTGGGGGAAGCAACCTGCTTTTCACCCGAGATTATGAGGGCGTAGTGCTACTCAACAAGGTTAGATGTATTGGGTTGGTGAACGAGGACGATGCGCACTTTTTTGTAAAAGCTGGGGCTGGTGAAAACTGGCATCAGTTTGTGCTACACTGTATAAGCCAAGGTTGGGCTGGGCTTGAAAACCTTTCCCTTATACCCGGCAATGTTGGTGCAAGCCCTATGCAGAATATCGGGGCTTACGGGGTGGAGATTAAAGACCGTTTCCACAGCCTTGAAGCGTACCACATTGCCTCAGGGAAAACGGAATTCTTTGACGCAAAAGCCTGTGAATTTGGCTATAGGGAGAGTATTTTCAAGCGAAGGCTCAAAGACCAATACATCATTATGGGGGTGACTTTCCGTCTGCTTAAGAACCCCAACCTGAATACAAGCTATGGAGCAATAAACGATGAGCTGAAATCCATGGGTGTACAATCTCCTACAATCGCTGATATCAGCCAGGCGGTTGTAAACATTCGAAATTCTAAATTGCCCAACCCTGCCGTGCTTGGTAACGCAGGAAGTTTTTTCAAAAACCCGGTGGTAGAAGCCTCCGTGTATAAAAGCATCGCCTCAACCTATCCCGATGCGCCCCACTATCCTTCAACTGAAGGTATGGTGAAAATGGCCGCAGGCTGGCTTATCGAAAAAGCTGGTTGGAAAGGCAAGCGCGTGGGAGCCTGCGGGGTGCATGAAAAACAAGCCTTGGTGCTGGTAAATTACGGCGGAGCAACAGGAACAGACATTTTCAATCTGAGCCAGCAGGTCCTAGATGCAGTGCGAAGCAAATTTAATATTGAATTGGAAAGAGAAGTTAATATAATCTGATTGCCTTATTCGGGTTTGGAATCAGAATCATCAGCAGCAGACGTGCTCACATCAACAGTTTCTGCTTCTACATCAGGTGTATTAGGCGCAGCAGGTACTTCATCAACCGCTACTTCATCAACCGCTACTTCAATCAACAGATTTTTTCCCTGAAGGGTATTGAACCACTTCACCATCTTTCGGATATCAGAAACATACACACGGTCCTCATCGTGGGTGGGAACCATTTCAGTGAAAAATGAACGGAGCGCGTCGTTGTTGTTCATATCCACATCTATAGCAGCGCCCTTCGTGTGTTCTGCGATTTTTGCAAATATGTCCTTAATAGGTACATCTCCTTCCGTGGTGTAGATTGATATGTCTGAAAGTGTGCTCACACGCTGTGTCTGGCCTATGGCCATTCTACGTCCGTCGAGAAGTGACTCTACCACTACCCCACCTTTCGATTGGGTGAGTATTCTGAATAAGCCCGGCTTGCCTGTAATTGAAAGAATTCTGGATAAATCCATCTGAAAAATTTAATGAGCGCAAAGCTAGTGAGAATCGAATTATTTCTCAACTACAAGTTTATTGTAGAATATATTTCCACCCTGTAGGCTGATACGGACTACGTACATCCCTGACTTCAAAGTAGAAACATCAACTTCAGCCTGTCCACCGCTGGTTGAGAAGGGGCCGAAAGAAAGCACCTGCCTACCGGAAATATCCATCATTTGAACTATAGCCGTGTCTTCTGGGATACCAGTAATTCGAAATCTCTCTGCGGTTGGGTTCGGGAAAACGTTCGTTTCCGAGAAAAAAGGTTGTTCTGTTGAAGACACGATGAACGAATATGCATCTGAAAACGCACTACAATCATTCTCACCTATGGCTTCCACCTGGTAAAAACCATTTTCCATCGGTGTATAAACTTGTTGGTTTGCACCACTCACTGGATTGCCATTGAGATACCATTGCCATGCATTGGCAGTTCCAGAAGCAATGAGCGCCTCCCCCTCGAGCACAATCACTGGTGTGGGCGGGATTGGAATTTCAACCACCACTATGGTTTCGCTCTCTTGCACACATCCTTTCGCATCTGTGGCCTGAACCACGTATTGCCCTCCTTCATTGAGCGTAAGGTCCATTGATTCTGTGCCCTCATTCCAAGTATAGCTGCTATACCCGGCAGGGGCAGTGATGGTGAGGGAACTTCCCGCGCAGAGCATGTAGCTGAGCGGTGCCATAGGAATAGGAGTCACCGAACTGGCAATGGTTCCAAAAGCATCTGTTTTGCCATGACCGAACTGGTACCCGGGAAGCACCCCGGTGTGGAGATCGGCCAGTGCATTGCCGAGTAGTGCATTCTTTAAATCGGCCCAATTTGCCAAAGGGCATCGATCGAAATACAGTGCTGCAACACCAGCTACTACGGGACTGGCCATAGAAGTCCCACCATTAGAATAGTGCATTCCTGTAAATGCTAGGCTTTGAGAATTGGTTGCAATCATAGAGTTGATGGTGGCGATTCTCCCTGCGCTCAGCGTGATGTCGCCGCTGGCTGCGATATCAGGCTTCTGCCGCACATCGCGGGTGGGCCCGCGGCTGCAGTTTTCGCTGATGGTTCCCTGGGTCACGTCCCACTCCGTAATGGTGCCCTGGTAGTTAAGAAATGATTCACGATTTACATAATTTCCCACCGTAATCACCTTGTCTGAACAGGTCCACGAGTCCACAATGGTTTTAGATTTATCAGGCATTTTGTAATTCGCGATGTCTGGAAAAACAGCCACATCAGGAAGACCTGAACTCACTATTGCAGAAGAGCCGAAAGGCGCATGGCTCCAGCAGTCAAGATGCCCCCCACCGGTAGTGGCAAACCGCCATCGGTACTGGGTGCTAAATGGTTGGGTTACCACCATCTGAATCTGATACTGTCCATCCCTGTGCCCACACCAGCTGTCCACTATGCCAATGATAGAACTGTTGTAGAATATAGTATCTCTTACAATCTGATCGAGGTTTGAAGCTGCGTCTCTCCAGCCGGCGTATCCGCGAAACACGTAGGTAGGCACCATGAGATCAGCGCCTATGGTGAATTTTGCATTTTGAAAATCGGCTACATCCGTCCAAAATTCAAAGAAAACGGCAGGTACACCCAGGGCTGAGCCCTGATTGACCTGAAACCAGGTAAAAACGGTATCTGATTCGGGAATCTCATAGCCGAGGTGGTACATGGGGAACTGATCGCTATTGCCAGCGGCTGCCACCATCGCGCGGCCTGCTGCTGCATCGAGCATAGATTCGATAAAAAGTGCAGGTGCATCAAGTGCATCATGAGAGCCATAATAATCGCCAAGACTCGCATTTATTACCACAGGCTTTCCAATCTCAGCAGCTTTCGCAAAAATCCACTCTACCGACTCAGCCACTGTCGATTTCCAGTTTAAGGCATTGAAATCTGAGGAAACAACAATGATATCAGCTTCCGGAGCTACGCCAATAAAATCACCTGTGGCATTGGCATTGCCCACTGCTACACCAGAAACGGTGGAGCCATGACCAAAAAATGTAGCCTGATCAGCATGCCCTGTGATGCCCGCATCAATTTCTTCAGCATTCCACTCCTGCCCGTAGCCATAAGGTTGGGGCACCCTAAATGGAAAGGTTTCTGGCTGGGTTTGGTCCCAAATGGCAATCACACGGGTGCTGCCATCTTCATGCTGAAAATCCGGGTGGGCAAGTTCTATCCCTGTGTCTATAAGTCCTATTATTACATCCTGCCCTTTATAGCTTTCCGGTAAGTTACCAATGCCCTGATGCACTGGCAGAACATTGTTATTTTGAATCATCATGTCACCAAGCGCATTGGGTCTCGACAATGAATATTCCACGAAAGTGATATAAGGCTGATCGCCCAACTTTGAGAAAGCCTCTACCGGAAGGGTGCACGATACAATATTAGCCACAGCCCCTTTGAAAACACCTTTCTCCCCGCGGATGAATGACACTATTTGCTCAACATCACCACGCAGGTACACAGGCAATTCACCTTCAGGACCCACTTCCGAAAGCGCAACTTTCAGCTCGAAGTTGAGCAAATCTCGCTCCTGTGCGCTAAGCGCAAGGGGAATAAGAAAAATGAACAGCAACAGATGTTTCATGGTTCCAGATTGGCTGCAAGGTACTGATAGGCCGGTATATCTTTTAGAAAAATTAGTTTGTTTTCTATGGTGTCTATCTGAATACAAAAATGGGTTAACCCATTGGTTACACAGGCATAAGGGGCTTTGAGTCGGGTATTGTAACGGGAGAGTTGGTCAAAAGTTTCCTGTGTAATTCTCACAGTTGGAGCCTTGCATTCTATGAGCATCAAGGGCTTGGCATCGGTACCAAGGAAAAGTGCATCATACCTGCCAGAACGTTGGTGGTACTTCACAGCGCTCTCAACCATCAGCAAGCCTTTCGGGAAATGTTTATGTATGACCAGGAATTGAATAAAGTGCTGCCTTACCCACTCTTCGGGCGTGAGGGCAAGGTACTTTTTGCGCAAAGGATCAAAAATTTTGCGTTTTCCAGATTGGTCTATCACACGGAAATCAAAAGTGGGAAGGTTGAGTGCTTGCACCTTGCTAAATTAATTGAACTTTGTGGTGTAAGAAATACCCTGGCAACAAACTAATAACAAGACCCTATGAAAACCAAAAAAGAAATCGTAGAAAACTGGTTGCCAAGGTACACAGGTGTACCGCTCGATGGATTTGGACGGTATATTCTGCTCACCAATTTTGACGATTATGTGCAGCGGTTTGCGCAGAATCTCGGTGTGGAAGTGCTCGGACAGGACAAAGCCATGCACAGTGCGCACCACGGCAACTTGAGCATGATAAACTTTGGAATGGGCAGCGCCAATGCTGCTACCATCATGGACTTACTCAGTGCAATTTCTCCGGAAGCGGTGCTGTTTCTGGGCAAGTGTGGTGGATTGAAAAAGAAAAACAGTGTTGGGGATTTTATTCTGCCCATTGCAGCCATTCGTGGTGAGGGTACGAGCATGGACTACCTGGCACCGGAAGTTCCTGCACTGCCTTCATTCATGCTGCAACGGGCCGTTTCTTCTACCATCAGGGATGTAGGGTATGACTACTGGACAGGTACGGTATATACTACCAACCGCAGGGTGTGGGAGCATGATGAAAAATTTAAAAAATACCTGCGCTCTACCCGCGCCATGGCCATAGATATGGAAACGGCAACAATATTTGTAGCAGCATTTGCCAATAAAATTCCATGTGGTGCCCTCCTCCTTGTTACCGATCAGCCCATGGTAGCAGAAGGGGTAAAAACCATTGAGAGCGACCGCAACGTTTCGAAGCAATATGTTGATGTGCACATTAAAGTGGGCATTGGAGCTATGAATGAACTCGCCACCGATGGCCGTTCAGTAAAACACCTGAAATTCTGATGGATTTTAACCAAATACTGGCATCATTAAAACGCAAAGAATACAAGCCTATCTATTGGCTTCAGGGCGATGAGCCTTACTTTATAGATGCGTTGACCGATTATTTTGCCAAGCATATACTCGAGCCCCACGAGCAAGAATTTAACCAATCGGTGCTGTATGCCCAGGATGTATCGCCTGCGGAAGTGGCAAGTGCTGTAAAGCGCTACCCCATGATGGCGCCTTACCAGGTAATAATTGTAAAAGAAGCCCAGAATTGGAAAGACCCTGATGGGCTAGCTTCCATCATACAGCATCCTGTACCTACTACTATTTTGGTGGTGGCTTACCGCGATAAAAAGCTGGATGGACGTAAGAGTTTTGGGAAGGAGGTTGCCAAGGTGGGAGTGGTATTCAACAGTGAGAAAATGAAGGATTACCAGGTGGGCAACTGGATATCCAAACATTGCGCGGACCACAACATCAACATAGACCCCAGAGCGTCAGCCTTGTTGGTTGAATATCTGGGTGCAGACCTTGGCATGGTGGTCAATGCCCTCGAGACCCTTGTAATCCTGGCAGGCGAAAACAACACCATTACGCCGGAAATTGTGCAGAAAAATATTGGTATAGACAAGAATTTCAACATATTCGAATTGCGCAATGCCCTTGGTGAGCGCAACGCAAAAAAGGCCATGCTTATCGCCAGGCATTTTTCGCGAAATGAGAAAGAGCACCACGTAATTATGACCACTTCAAGTTTGGTCAAATATTATGGGCAGATTATAAAATATCAGGCATACCACAATAGCATGGATGAGCAGAAGCTTGCCAGAGAAATAGAAGTACACCCATTCTTCCTGAAAGATCTACGCAAAGCCGCCCACAACTTCAAAGAAGAATCACTAATGGACGCCATGGAAATACTTTCGGAAATAGATTTAAAATCCAAAGGTGTGGGTGCATCAGGTTCTGACTCGGGAGAGCTGACCCGGGAGCTGGTGGTGAGACTGCTCAGCGTCTAGAATACCTGCAATATGATATTCCTGACCTGTAAACCAAAGTAGAAAAATGGTGAAATCACTTACTCGGATATCACTACATTAGCGCCCACAAAATTTATTGACATACATGCCTGGACTTTTCAAAAATTCTTTAATTGCTCTTACGCTACTATTCATTTCATTTTCAGGATTCTCGCAATATGGAACCATTCGGGGCTTCGTGTATGAAGAAGAAAGCGGTGAACCCGTAATTTTCACGAATGTAGCACTCAAAGGCACCACCAAGGGAGCAGCAACTGATGTAAACGGATATTTCAGCATCAACCAAATAACCCCGGGCAACTATACCGTAGAGGTGACCTACCTTGGCTTTGAAACCTATTCGGAGACTGTAGACCTTCCTGCCAATAGAATTGAAAATCTCAAAATATTCCTGAAAAAGGGTGCCATTAATATAGAAACCGTTGAAATATCTGCCGAAAGGCAGGAAGCCAGAACGAACGTGACCATGGCTGTAACCAAGGCCACACCAAAGGATATAAAACTCATACCCACAGTAGGCGGCACTGCTGATCTTGCACAGTATCTGCAAGTATTGCCCGGGGTAGTTTTTACCGGCGACCAGGGAGGCCAACTTTATATAAGGGGTGGATCGCCTGTTCAAAATATGACCTTGCTCGATGGAATGATCATTTACAACCCATTCCATAGCATTGGTCTGTTTTCCGTATTCGACACCGAGATTATCAGAAATGCAGATATCTATACCGGAGGCTTCGGTGCCCAGTTTGGTGGAAGGGTATCTTCCGTAATGGATATTACAACCAGGGATGGTAATAAAAGAAGAACATCCGGAAAGTTGGGTCTTACCACCTTCGGCGCAAATGCCCTTATTGAAGGTCCCCTTGTAAGACAGACAAATGAAGGAAAAGGATCTGTGTCCTATGTGCTTTCTGCAAAACACTCATACCTCGATCAAAGCTCAGAACTTTTCTACGATTATGTGGAAAATGGGCTCCCTTTCACCTTTACCGATTTGTATGGCAAACTCTCTCTCAATGCAACCAATGGCAGCAAGTTCAGCCTTTTTGGCTTCAACTTTAGAGATGCTGTGGCTTTCCAGGAAAATTCAAACCTGGACTGGGAAGCGCTTGGGGGAGGATTGAACTTTGTGTTGGTGCCTGATGGATCTCCCGTCCTCATTGAAGGGGTGTTTGCAATCAGCGATTACAACATTACCCTCCTTGAAGATGCCACTGCCGTAGATATCAATGACGACTCTGGCAACAGCTCAGTGCTATTGCCTCCGCGTACCAGCGCGATCAACAGTTTCAACCTGGGCATCAATTTCAAATACTTCAATGGTGACAATGAATTCAAATACGGCATTGAAATAACAGGCTTCGGTACTGAGTTTTCCTTCTTTAGCCCACTGGGTCAGCAGCTTTCTCAAAATGCCAACAGTACTGAACTCGCCGGTTTTTTCAACTACAAAGCCAAGTTTAACGATCTTATTCTCGACCTTGGTTTCCGTGCACAGTACTTTGCTTCTTTGCGCGTATTCAGGCCTGAGCCCCGAATTGGTGCCAAGTACATCATCTCTGACAAGTTCAGATTGAAGGCAGCCGGAGGCCTTTATTCACAAAACCTGATCAGCTCTACATCCGACCGCGATGTGGTAAACCTTTTCTACGGATTCCTTGTAGCTCCCGAAGACCTTCAGGATGAGTTTGTGAAAGAAGATGGCACGGTGAAAGAAGTGGTAAACCCTCTCCAAACTGCATGGCACGTGTTGGCCGGATTTGAGTACGACATTACAGAGAGAATCAGCGCCAACGTGGAAGGGTATATCAAGAATTTCACACAGCTCACGGACATCAACCGAAATAAAATTTACGCATCAGGAACCCCTGGTGTACCCGAGGTATTGTCGAATGACTACATCGTAGAATCAGGCGTAGCAAGAGGTATAGACCTGACCCTTAAGTACGAAGACAAGAAGTACTATTTCTGGGTGGTTTACTCCCTTGCCAAAGTGGACCGCTGGGATGGTTTCACTTCCTACAATCCTGTCTTTGACCGACGCCACAACGTTAACCTTGTAGGTGCTTACCGATTTGGAACAGCACAGCGATGGGAGCTCAATGCTCGCTGGAACTATGGAAGCGGTTTTCCCTTTACCCAAAACCAGGGTTTCTATCTGAGAGAGTCTTTCCTGGACGGTATGAATACAAATGTGACACAAACAAATGCATCAGGGGTAGAAATTCTCTACGGCCCGCTGAACCAAGGCAGGCTTCCCGATTACCACAGGTTTGACATCAACCTAAAGAGGGTTTTCGCATTTAGCGAGTTGTCATCACTCGAAGTAAACGCAGGTATTACCAACATTTACAACCGCGAAAACATATTTTACGTGGACCGCGTGTCGGGCGACAGGGTAAATCAGCTCCCCTTTCTGCCAAGCCTTGGTGTTCTATTTAGTTTCTAAACAAAGGACTGTCAATAGCTTAAGGACTTTTGTTTTCAGAAACCAGACTGATCATGAAAAAACTGTGAGCGAAAAACAACAGCCCTAAGGCATTTATGCTTAATTTTACTCCCCGTAGCGTTACATCTTATCTCTAGTCTATGGGTCACAACACCAAATATATTTTTGTAACAGGCGGAGTTACCTCATCTCTGGGTAAGGGTATTATATCCGCTTCGCTCGCCAAACTTCTTCAGGGAAGGGGCTATTCTGTGACCATTCAGAAACTAGACCCATACATAAACATAGATCCAGGAACGCTCAACCCTTATGAGCATGGAGAGTGTTTTGTAACCGACGATGGCGCTGAAACTGACCTCGATCTCGGGCATTATGAGCGGTTCCTGAACATAGGTACCTCACAGGCCAATAATATTACGACCGGAAGGATATACCTCAACGTAATAAATAAAGAACGGCGCGGTGACTACCTTGGGAAAACGGTGCAGGTAATTCCGCACATTACCGATGAGATTAAACATTGCATTAAGATTCTTGGCAATGAGCACGATTATGATTTTGTAATTACAGAAATAGGTGGCACAGTAGGCGATATTGAATCCCTTCCATACGTGGAAGCTGTGCGACAGCTCAAGTGGGAAATGGGCCAGGATTGTATGGTTATACACCTTACCCTGGTGCCCTATTTGGCAGCAGCCGGAGAGCTAAAAACCAAGCCCACACAGCACAGCGTGAAGCAACTTTTGGAGCTTGGCGTACAGCCAGACGTGCTTGTATGCCGTACAGAACATCCCCTAAATGAAGAGCTCAGACAGAAGATTGCAAAATTTTGCAATGTGGCCCCCGACGCAGTCATTGAATCCATTGATGCGGATACCATTTACGATGTACCCATGCTCATGGAAAAAGAAGAGCTTGACAAAGTAGTGCTTCAGAAATTAGGACTGGAGGTAAAAGGCCGTGCCGAACTCTCAAACTGGAGAGACTTTCTTCACAAGCATAAATCACCCCGCACTTCGGTAAGGATAGGCCTGGTAGGAAAATATATTGAGTTGAAAGATGCCTACAAATCCATCGTAGAGTCATTCATTCACGCTGGTGCTGCCAATGAAGTACACGTAGACCTTCACTGGATTCATAGCGAAGAGCTCGACGCTGATAATGTGAAAAGCCAAATGAAGGGATTGAAAGGGCTACTCGTAGCACCTGGATTTGGAGAGCGTGGCATAGAAGGCAAAATTGCAGCCATACGCTATGCCCGCGAAAACAACATTCCCTTTCTGGGCATCTGTCTGGGAATGCAGTGCGCTGTGGTTGAATTTGCCAGAAATGTAGCCGGGCTTCCCCTGGCACATACTACAGAAATAAATCCCCAGACTCCCGACCCAGTGATTGACATGATGGAGGAGCAAAAGTCGGTGAAGAAAAAAGGGGGCACCATGCGCCTGGGTTCGTACCGTTGTCAGATTACCCCGGATTCCAAGGCAGCTGAAGTTTATGGCACCACCACCATCTCTGAGCGACACAGACACAGGTTTGAATTCAACGGCGCCTACAAAGCGCGATTGGAAGCTGCTGGCCTCCGTTTTTCAGGCATCAACCCCGAATCGCAACTGGTTGAAATTATAGAGCTTCCATCCCACCCCTGGTTCATTGGTGTGCAATTTCACCCTGAGTACAAGAGTACCGTTGCCAACCCCCATCCCCTATTTATAGGTTTCGTAAAGGCTGCAGTGAGTATAGGCAAGGTGCTGGAGAAGGCCTGATCCTTTTGCTGAAAAGTTAAACCTTGTCCACTCTTCTGAAGGGTTTATCTTTGTGGCCCTAAATATCCCACAATGGATAAGAATTCCGTAATTGGACTAGTGCTGATAGGCATCCTGCTTATTGGATATACCATATACCAGAAACCGAGTGATGAGGAACTGGCCGCGCACCAGAGAGCGACGGACAGCATAGCCTCGCTTTCTGAAAATTTGAACAATGAAGGCAGCGAAGCCGCTGCCACCTATCAGGCCGAATCAAAAATTGACAGCCTGGAAAGCGACAGCCTCCGCGCTCTCAGACTAACCGGACTCGAAGATAAGTACGGGGTACTCGCCCCAGTGAGTGAAGGCACCGAAAGGTTTTTCACTGTGACCACCGAGCAGATGGAAGTAACCTTTTCTTCCAAAGGAGGGGTTCCGGTAAAGGCAA
>JBGTBE010000013.1:0-9546 GCA_041749535.1 Cryomorpha sp.
CCCCCCCCCCCCCATCCTTACCATTATCTTTTTGTTAATCTTTTAAACTAAACCATTATGAAACGACATTACTTATTACAACTCGTTGCTATTTTTTGGACGCTGAGCATCTCAGGCCAAAACCCAAATTGGACTTTACCAGGGCAGTATTATCAGCCAGGTGTGAACATTTTTAATCTCCCAACCGACATAAACGGTTACCAAGGCGATCCGTCCACTCGTACACATGGCGCCTATACAGGCCCTGATGGAGAAGTACTTTTCTTCACGGTTGATGAATATGTGTATAACAAAGAAGGTGTGCTGGCTGGTGAGCTTTCCGTTGGCTCTGAATTGAAAGGTGGATACAGCGAAAAGCTCATTTTGCCTTTGGGAAATGACTGCCGCCGCTTTGCAATAATCTATAGCTCTGCTGCAAATAGCCAGGATATTTTCGTACAACCTTTGGGAAGGCAGAACTTGTATATGGCAATTTATGATTTGGACTTACCCAATCCTTTTTCACCCGGAAGTGACGGGACTTTGGTTGAGATTGTGTCTAATACAACACTTGCAGATATATCGAAGCGGGATGGTGAACTATATGGTTCTTCAACCAATCCGATATATGCATACACTGGTGTGAACACCCGACTTGGTTACTCAACTGCCTACCATATTGCTGCCACCGAACTCATAGACAATTGCTATTACAGGGTGTATGTATCAGATGGATTGAACTTGATTAGCTATAAACTCACCAGCACTGATTTGGAATACCAAGGCGTTGTCACTTCGTTGTGGGGAGAAGTTAGCAATTCTGTTCGCTCCGAAATGGAGTTGATCAAACTGGATGCATCCACTTACCGCATTGCAATTCCGGCAGTGGATTTCGGGATATCGAACCCGAATGGATATTCCATACTAATATATGACATCCATGCCTCCACGGGTAATATAGTTTCGGGTTCATTCCAACAGGTACCATTATATCAGGATGCTCAGAATGTTGCCGCTGAACCAATAGGGTTAGAATTCAATGAGGATGGACGTTATCTGTATTTCACGCACACGAGCAATTTAGATCTTCCTAATACACTTGACGTGTGGGATGTGCAAAATGCTCAATTTGTAACACCTATTCCTTCCCTCGCAGGAATTAGCCTTTTCAGGCAATCTTACATTGAGCGGTTTGGGTCTAATCTCTACCTTGCTTCGGGAAATACTTTAGGCTTATTATCTGATATAAACACCCCATTGTTATTATCCCTGAATTCAAATTTTCAGTCTATTACTTCGGGCTATGGAAACGATGCCGGTACTGGAAGCAACTTCTACTTTCGGTACATTCTACCCGACCAACTAGATATGCCCTATCCTGCACTTACGTCAATGAGCTGCGCTTGCTGCAACGCATGGAGTGGTGATGTCGCTACCTATACCGCAGACGAATCAGACACCTGGACACCCCTAAACAATCCTTTCAATGGAGGCACAGGTGCAACAGTTACCATAAACGAAGAGCTTAGAATTCCCAAAGGAATAGCAATTACCATTGAGGATATGGTTTTCCAATTCGGACCAAATGCGAGGGTTATAATTGAGCGGGGTGATGAAACCTCAAGCGGTGGATATCTTGCCCTGGATGAAACCAGATTTACAGCAACTGCTGATTGTGAAAACGAAGAATTTGAAAGCTGCGGATTCACCCCAGAAGATGATTGCGAGCGTCGCTATTGGGAAGGCATTATTGTAGAAGGACACGTAGGTACCACCCAGGCATGGACAAGCACCACCAAGCAGGGCAGGGTTCAAATTGCTAACAGCAGCATTGTGGAATTCGCCAGAACCGCAGTGATGGCGGGAGATATCGATGATGCCGATTATGCAGGGGGTATTGTAAGGGTGACCAACAGCCTCATAAAGGACAACATCATAGGCCTCAGGTTTATGCCATTTCTGCAATACAATTCAAGCAGCGTGGAGGTCTATACACTCAACAGAATTTCGCACAATGAATTTATTACTACCACCGATTTCATAACAACCGATGCCGAGCTTCCGAACAAATTCATATGGGTGGCTGGAAATAGTGGAGTAAATATTTTAGGAAATGTATTTGAAAATCAAGCCATATTATTGTTTGCTGACATTGACAGAGGCACCGGAGTATATTCTGATGACTCACGAACAACAGTAAGCTGGCTGTGCTCAGGAGGTTGGGCTTTAGATTGCACTGATGGCACCATCATTCAGAACGAATTCCGCAACCTTGCCAAGGGGGTTGACGCCTTTACCTCGGCCAGCTCAAGGCAAACCCGTGTTGAATATTCCATATTTGACAATAACATTATTGGAACCCAAATAGCAGGTCAGACGAATGCGAGAATTCTTGACAACGAATTTTATATTCCACGTGCAGTGAATAATGTAGGATTGTATTTACTTGGTTCTTCCGGATATGCAGTAGAAAATAACTTTTTCCGGCACGTTACAGGAAGCGGCTATCCGTGGAGCTTTGGTATTGCAATAGAAAGTTCTGGAGCCGCTGTCAATGAGATTTACAGAAATAAATTTCAGAACATCAGAATCGGTATAGTTTCGCAAGGCGTGAACGCAAATTCCTCCAATTTTGATGTAGGTCTTCGCTATCTGTGCAACAATTTTATAGAGAATATTCGCTGGTCAGATATTTACCTTAATACAGGCAGTTTAAGCGATGATCAGGGATTTTGTTTGCCCCCGGACGTTACCAGTCCTGCTGGAAATATCTTCTCACACAGCAGCTCTACATGGAGTGATCATTACGATTTCCGTGTGAATGAAACCTATGTGGATCCATCAACACTGGAGATTTCATACCGGCATCACACCCCCGACGCTACTCCTTACCAGCAGCGTTTAATTCCTTTACAATATACAGGACACATTATTACAGAAGACGACTACGTTCAGCCATTCATGTGCAATTTAGCATACAGTGAAGAGTCATGTCCCGTGAAGCGTTCATCATTCAATACCCCAGTCGAAGTAGGTCCAAAAAGCAATAGCGAAATTGCAGACCTGAGTACGGAAGAAATATTTGCCGCTGGAACAATCATTGAAGATGAGATTGACCAACACTTGTCAGTGCTTGATGGTGGAAATACATTGGCTTTACTCAATGGAATTGCAAATAATGAAAGCCCGGAATCGATTTCGGCAATGCTTGACGAAGCTGGAGAAATGGTCTCCAAGACTGTTTTGCAATCTTTAAACTATTCAGGCAACCTGGCCTATTCAGCATTGGCGAACACATCCATTTCATCACTTACAGGCATAGAAAGCGTTTCAGACGAGCTTACATTTGCAGACATTACCTTGCCATCAGAAGATGTAGAAGTAGCCTGGAAAGTGGCAAATATGGAAAAGGAGAATTTCTGGACATCCGTTACAGAACGTTTCCAGAGGGACACCCTTTTCGATGCCAATGCAGAGACCATACTTACCATGTTAGGCATCTTCCAACCCGAAGGTCAGCAGAGGTTTGCTTCAGCGTTGGCCATTCAGTCAGGCCTGAGTTCACCTGAGTGGATACGTGATGAAAATAAATTGGACGGTCCAACTTCGGCAAATTTTGTTGCAGCCGACAATTCTTTTCCAATTTACCTAAGTACGGATGCCCTTGCTTCGTTTTCGAATGCAGCCGATATTGCTGCAATAAATGCAAGCTATACCGAAGCCGGAATGAGCTATTACTATTGGTTTGATGCTCCTTTTGATGCAGATTCTGATGAGAACAAACAAAACAATAACGAACAGATCAATGACTTTGGAAAAGTAGCATCTGTATATCCAAATCCATTCTCAGCAGAATTGATTTTCAGATTCAATGCTGAATCACCCGAATTCACAGCGTTGAGAATCGAACTTTTCGACCTCCTTGGCCGCAGGGTGGATAGCCGTCAGTTCACCACAGGCAGCATCGTCACCATAGATGGATTGCATTTGCCGAAGGGCATGCTCACCTACACCATCTTCCTTGACGGCACACCAGTGCAAAATGGAAAAGTAGTAAGGGTTCAATAAGCCTACACATCATACAGTTCAATCGAAAGCAGCCTCTCTCGGGGCTGCTTTTTTCATGCTACAAAACCCCTTCCGTCCACAGGTGCAAAACCCTACCTTTGCCCCCTGAATTCGAAGCGCATTAATATGGAATACAACTTTCGCGAAATAGAAGAGAAATGGCGTAAACACTGGGCTGAACAGCATACTTATAGAGTAAGTGAAAACCCTGCGAAAGAGAAATACTACGTGCTCGATATGTTTCCCTACCCCTCTGGGGCTGGCTTACATGTGGGCCACCCGCTTGGGTATATTGCCAGCGATATTATAGCCCGTTACAAAAAGCACAAGGGATTTAATGTACTGCACCCCATGGGCTTCGACTCTTTTGGTCTGCCCGCCGAGCAGTATGCCATTCAAACGGGACAGCACCCGGCCATCACCACGGAGCAAAACATAGCCCGCTACCGGGAACAGCTCGACAGGTTGGGCTTCAACTACGACTGGAGCCGGGAAGTGCGTACGAGCGACCCTGCCTATTACCGCTGGACACAATGGATTTTTATTCAACTCTATAATTCCTGGTACAATAAGGCTACGGACCGCGCTGAGCCCATCGAAACGCTTGCAGCATTATTTGCCGATAACGGCACTTACAATGTAGATGCCGACATAGACCCCGACTGGTATAAGAATTTGGACCTGAGTGGTTTTCACTTTGGAGAACACTTTAGCGGTGAGTTTACCGCTACCGACTGGGAGGTGCTCAACGATGCACAAAAAGAAACCATACTGCAACACTACCGTCTGGCTTACCTGGCCGATACCTGGGTAAACTGGTGTGAAGCCCTCGGCACTGTATTGGCGAATGATGAGGTAAAGGATGGTTTGAGCGAGCGTGGAGGTCACCCCGTAGAGCAGCGCCTGATGAAGCAGTGGAGCCTGCGCATCACAGCTTATGCTGACCGCTTGCTGGGGGGTCTCGAGCAACTGGATTGGAGCGAGAGTATCAAAGAAATGCAGCGCAACTGGATCGGGAAATCAACCGGGGCCATGGTGCGCTTTATGCTCGCCGATCACGAGGGCTATATTGACGTGTTTACCACCCGCCCTGATACCCTCTTTGGGGTAAGCTTTATGACCCTGGCACCGGAGCACGAACTTGTACAGCGTATCACCACGGCTGATCGTGAAGCCGATGTGGCAGGCTATATACGCCAAACCAAGCTGCGCACTGAGCGCGACCGTATGAGCGATGTGAAGCACGTAAGCGGGGTGTTCACAGGTGCGTATGCCCTGCATCCATTTACCGGTGAGAAAATCCCTGTATGGATTGGCGATTATGTATTGGCCGGGTATGGTACAGGCGCTGTAATGGCCGTTCCTGCGGGCGATCAACGCGATTTTCTCTTTGCAAAACATTTTGACCTGCCCATCCCGAACATTTTCGAAGGGGTGGATGTAACTGACCAGGCTTACGCCGAAAAAACCGGGAAACTCACGAACTCGGGTTTCCTGACGGGACTCGAAGTAGCCCGCGCCACCATGGAAGTGATTGCTGAGCTGGAGCGCAAACGCATTGGCTATGGCCGTGTGAACTACCGTCTCCGCGATGCCATCTTTTCGCGGCAGCGTTACTGGGGTGAGCCTTTTCCTGTGTATTACGAGGGTGATGCACCGCGACTTTTAAGCGAAAGCGAACTGCCCCTTACCCTTCCTAAGGTAGACAAGTACCTTCCCACCGAAAGCGGAGAGCCTCCGCTGGCACGCGCCCGAAGAGAAGACTGGCCCATACACCACGGCGAGCGAATGGAATACAATACCATGCCCGGTTGGGCGGGTTCATCCTGGTATTTTCTGAGGTACATGGACCCGAAAAACAAGGAGCAGCTTATAAGCCCTGAAAAAGTGCATTACTGGGGTGCAGTGGACCTGTATATGGGTGGTTCGGAGCATGCTACAGGCCATTTGCTTTACGCAAGGTTCTGGACCAAATTCCTGTTCGACAGGGGCATTATACCCTTCGATGAGCCCTTTAAGAAAATGATCAACCAGGGGATGATTCTGGGCAAGTCCTGCATCCTTCTTCGCGATACGGAACACCCCGATCTGTATGTGTCATTCGACAAGCAAGAAGAATATGTGGCCGCCTATCCTTCCGGCAAGGGTAAACGCGCAGATGAAAGGTTTCAACACTTGCGTGTAGATGTGAACATGGCTGATGGGGATGAGCTGGACCGTGATGCCCTGCGAAAGTGGCAACCTGAATTTGCGAAAGCTTCCTTCTTTCCGGAAACCGGGACCTTCCGTTGCGGACACGAAGTGGAGAAAATGTCGAAGCGCTGGCACAACGTGGTGGATCCTGAAGTGCTTTGCAACCAGTATGGCGCCGATACCCTGCGCATGTACGAGATGTTTCTCGGGCCGGTAGAACAATCGAAACCCTGGGATACCAAAGGCATCAGCGGGGTGCACAACTTTTTGCGAAAGCTCTGGAGACTCGTGCACGATAAGGAGGGAAACCTTTCGGTAAATGATGGGCTACCAAACAAGGATGAGCTGCAGGTATTACACCGCACCATCAAGCGTGTTACCGACGATCTGGAGCGACTTTCGTGGAATACGGTTGTAAGCGCGCTGATGATCGCTGTGAATGATCTCACAGCACTTAATTCATCAAACCGCACCGTACTTGAAGGACTCAGTGTGCTGTTGTCGCCCTACGCCCCCCATTTCGCGGAAGAACTCTGGGAAAAACTTGGGCATAAGGACTCCGTGACAGTGCAGCCCTGGCCTGTTTATGAGGCACAATACCTGGAAGATTCGAACTTTGAATACCCGGTGAGCTTTAACGGCAAGACCAGATTTAAAATAAGTCTGCCCGCTGATATGCTGGCTGTAGATGTGGAACGCGCTGTGCTCGACTCCACCGAAGCAGCGCGGTACCTGGAAGGCAAAACTCCTAAGAAAGTGGTGGTAGTGCCCAAGAGAATTGTGAATGTGGTGGTGTAGGGATATTCCTGCCTATTTTTTTTCACGCAAAGGGTGCAAAGTTTTCACGCAAAGGGCGCTTTTTTCCTATCCTTTCCGTTCATTTTTATATGTGAGAAAAAAGGGTTTCTACATAAAAGCTTCATACCCGAATCCCTACCTTCACAGCTGCGTATGCTACTTTGGAACGGCATTTGCCAATGGCACTATCATGAATTTCGTTAGCACCCTATT
The DNA here is from genome assembly GCA_041749535.1 of Cryomorpha sp. Taxonomy (GTDB): domain Bacteria; phylum Bacteroidota; class Bacteroidia; order Flavobacteriales_D; family Cryomorphaceae; genus JBBQZU01. The sequence goes on from JBGTBE010000013.1 coordinate 7,252, forward strand.
ATTTCTTTTGTTCTCTGCTTCTGCGGCCATCGGGCAAACGCGCCCCCCTGCCGCAAGTCTTGACACCTTGCCGAGAATAGCGTTGCCGACTGTACCAAACAAGGCCTTTAAGGCAGGAGAATATATGCGCTTCAGGCTCTCATACGGCCTGATAGATGCTGGTGAGGCAGAAATTACAGTGAAGAATGGCTCAAAGCGTTTTCAAGGGCGTGAAGCATACCACATCGTAGGAACCGGGAAAACACTCGGCGCTTTTTCCTGGTTTTTTAAAGTCCGTGATAGGTATGAAACCTATTTTGATAAAAAAGGAGCCTTTCCATGGGAGTTCGTGCGAGATATAGAAGAAGGAAGTTATAAGAAAACACAGGTGTATTATTTCCATCAGGACAAGGCCGCAGTGACTACCAACAAGGGCGAAACTTTTGCTATACCAAAGTACTCACAGGATATGCTATCGGCATTTTTTTACGCCCGCACCCTTGATTTTAGCAAGGCTAAAATGGACCAGGTGTATACCATTCCCACCTTTGTGGATGGTGAGCATTTCCCACTTCAGGTAAAATACAAAGGCAAAGAAGAGATTGATTCCAGAGCGGGCAAATTCCGCTGTTTGAAATTCGTACCCGTAGTGCAGAAAGGCCGCATATTCAAAGAAGAAGAAGACATGATGGTGTGGATTACCGACGATGAGAATAAGATACCGGTGCTCTGCAAAGCAAAGGTACTTGTGGGCTCTATAAAAATGGAACTTGTGGAGTACAGCAATTTGTTGAATCCAATTGCCCGGGTTCCGTAGGGAGGGTAGGGATCACCTTCAGTATTTCAGAAGATCATTCAGACATTCCTGCACGCTGAGAAGGTCCGCCTCCGATATCTGCCCGAATCTTTCAATGAGTCGTGTTTGAGAAAGCGCCCTTACTGAGATGAATGGCCTATTGTTTTTAGTGTGTTATACTTCACGCTCGTTTCGAGAGGGCATGCTGTTTAAAATGAAATGTTACCCTATGTGCCCAACCTGAAATTCGGTTATCTTCGCCCCATGCGACTTTTATTTGCATTCTTTGCTTGCACAGCGTTCATTTTAAGCGGATGTAAATCGGGCCCTGTATATGACCCTGAGGATGAACCAGCCGACATGCCTGTAGAAGAAGAAGCTACTTTCCGCTACGGGCTTCCGGAAAAAGGCTTTGTGCTCCACGAAGGGGCCATTCATCAAGGACTCCTGCTTGCTGATATACTGCTCAATCACGGGGTGAATTACAGTGAGATCGTAGCACTTGAACAGGCTGCTAAGGGAGTTTTCCCTGTTACAAAATTGCAGGCGGGATTCAATTACACCGTTTTTTGCAGCGCAGATACCATCGGGAAAGCCAGTTATTTTGTGGCCGAGATAAACCGCGAAGACTATGTGGTGTACCAACTCACGGATACCATCATTGCCTATCTGGGAAAGAAACCGGTAACCTATCAAATACGCGAAGCCGGGGGAATAATAGAAAGCTCCCTCTCCAGGACCATTGCCGATGCAGGGTTACCGTATCAGGTTTCGCACCGCCTAAGCGATATTTATGCCTGGAGCATCGACTTCTTCAGGCTGCAAAAAGGAGATTGGTACCGAATGGTCTATGAGGAAAAATACATAGAAGGTGAGTTTGCGGGCATTGGCCACATATTGGCAGCTGAATTTGTGCACCGTGACAAATCCTTCACTGCATACCGTTTTGAAACTCCTGAGGGGGCTTCTTATTTTGATGAAGAAGGACTGAGTTTGCGCAAGGCTTTCCTGAAGGCCCCCCTTGAATATTCGCGTATTTCCTCCAACTACTCCCTGAAGCGCTTCCACCCTGTGCAGAAGCGCTGGAAGGCACACCTGGGCACCGACTATGCCGCTCCCAAGGGTACGCCCATCATGGCCACCGCCGATGGTGAAGTGGTGCAGTCTGAGTACGGAAAGTACAATGGCAACTTTGTGAAAATACGCCACAACGGAACGTACAGCTCCCAGTATTTGCACATGTCCAAGCGATCTGTGAAGAAGGGCGACCATGTGAAACAAGGACAAATGATTGGGGCTGTAGGAGCCACCGGCCTCGCTTCCGGGCCCCATGTATGCTACCGATTTTGGAAAAATGGGAAACAGGTAGACCCCCTTCGTGAAGAACTCCCAAAGAGCGATCCCATTGATGAGAAGTACAGGGTTGATTTTAATTTATTGCGCGACAGCATGAAGTACAAACTCCAGCACCTCTCTGTATCTTCAACAGAACAACAACTTGATTCATAGCTGAAGAGAAG